>DASTPE010000123.1:0-42368 GCA_035762345.1 Burkholderiales bacterium | reverse complement strand
GAAGGACAGCGACTCGGGAAAATTCCTGTCCCACGACGGCACGGAAATCCCGTGGTAACTCCGCGCTAGCCTTGCTCCAGGCCGACAGCGCGCGCAACCGGCTCGTCGCCATCGGCCTCGTCTCGCTCACCTATCTCCTCTTTTCGCTGCTCGACGGGAGCGCGAAGTGGCTGGTCGCGAGCGTGCCCGTGATCGTCGTCGTCTGGCTGCGCTTTGTGACCCACGTGATCTTCGCGGGGGTCGTCCTCTTCCCCGTGAAAGGCATGTCATTGGTGCGCACCCGCCACCTGCGCTGGCATGCGCTGCGTGCGCTGATGTTCGTCGCGATGACCGGGATCAATTTCTGGGCGCTGCAGTACCTGCAGCTCACCGTTACCTCGTCGATCTTCTTCTCGGTGCCGATCATGATCGCGCTCGCGAGCGCGCCGCTCCTCGGCGAGAAGCTCGATGCCGGGCGCTGGGCCGCGATCCTCGCCGGCTTCGCCGGCGTGCTGGTGATCATCCGGCCCGGCAGCGCGGAGTTCCACCCGGCGATGCTCGCCTCGGTCGTGAACGCGATGCTCTATGCCGCTTTCATGATGATGACCCGCCGCCTCGCCGCGTATGACTCGCCGGAGACCATCCAGTACCTGCCGGCCGTGGGCGCGGCGATCGGCCTGGCGCCTTTCGCGCTCGCCGCCTGGGAGTCACCCAGCGACTGGCTCGAATGGACGGTCGCCTGCCTGCTCGGCGTGCTCGGTGGGTGCGGACACTACCTGCTCGCCCTCGCCCACCGCTATGCTCCCGCCAGCGTGATCGCGCCGTTCCTCTACCAGCAGGTGATCTACATGGCGCTTTTCGGTTACCTGGCGTTCGGCGACGTCCCGAGCCCTGGCCTGTGGCTCGGCGCAGCGATCGTGATCGGCAGCGGGCTCTATCTCTTCTACCGGGAGAGAAAATGACCGAAAGCGTTGCGCTGCCGCTCTGGGTGGTAGCCGCAGTCGGCCTGTTCGCATTGTGGGCGCTGTACGAGCATGTGCTGATGCCGGCGCTGCGCTGGATGTTCACGCACCCGGCGAATCGCGTGATCGACGACGTCTCGACGCGGCTTCGCATCGCCATCCGGCCGTTCCAGCGCACCAAGCGCCAGGCGCTCATCCACCGTCTGCTCACCGACCCCAAGGTGCAGCAGGCGGCGGAGCAATTCTCCCGCGAAAGGCGCGTGCCGCTTCCCGTGACGCTGGAAATCGTCGAAAGCTATGCGCGGGAAATCGTTCCCGCGTTCAACGCGTACCTGTACTTCCGTCTCGGTTACTGGTTCGGGCGCCGCGTTGCGCGGCTTCTCTACCGCGTGCGCATCGGCTACGTCGATTCGGCGGGCCTCGAGCGCATCGACCCGAGCGCCACCGTAGTGTGCGTCATGAACCACCGCTCCAACATGGACTACGTGCTGGCCGGCTTCCTTGCCGCGGACCAGGCCGCGCTTTCCTACGCGGTGGGCGAGTGGGCGCGGATCTGGCCGCTCTCGGCGCTGATCCGCGCAATGGGCGCGTATTTCGTGCGGCGCAACTCGCGCGACGAGCTCTACCGCCGCGTGCTCGAGCGCTACGTCGCCATGGCGACCGAGGCCGGGGTGCCGCAGGCGGTGTTCCCGGAGGGCGGCCTTACTCGCGACGGGCGCATGCGCGAGCCGAAGCTCGGCGTAATCGACTACATGCTGCGCGGCTTTCGCATCGGCGGCGACCGCGACCTCGTGTTTGTCCCGCTGGGAATCAACTACGACCGGGTGCTGGAAGACAGATCGCTTCTGAAGGAAAAAGGGTCCACCGGGAGGGCCAAAGGGCTTTGGATCACGTTCCGCTTCGTCCTCCACAACCTGTCTCTGATGCTGCGCAGCGAGTGGCATCGCTTCGGCTACGCGTGCGTGAACTTCGGCACACCGATCTCGATGCGCGAATACTGCCGTGCGCGCAGCATCGATTTTCAGACGCTCGCGGACGAGCAGCGTCGCGCTGCGGTGGCGAGCCTGGGCCGCGAGCTGATGGAGGCGGTAGGGCGCATCGTGCCCGTGGTGCCGGTGTCCCTGCTCGCCGTCGTCTTCGTCGCGCACGCCCGGCGCGCGCTCTCCGAGTTTGAGCTCAAAGCCGAGGTTCGGCAGCTGCTCTCGCGTCTCGAGGCGGCAGGGGCGCACGCATACATCCCGCGCGGCGACTTCGATTACGCGCTGAGCGTCGGCCTGCGCATGCTGCGGCTGCGTCATTTGGTCGACGAGGAGGACGGCTTGTTTCGCGCACGGCCACCGGAGCTTGCGCTCCTCGCCTACTACGCGAATTCGATTGTTCATCTTCTACCCGAGGCAAAATGCGCTGGACGCCCGGATAACCGTCCAGTAGATTGACTGCCCGCGGGAGGGAAGGGGAACTAATGGCGGCATCATCGGGACGCACGCCAGCGAGACGCACACCTGGACGGCGGCGCTCCGCCGCTGCGGCTTCTGCCCGGCGTTCTGCCCCGCACCTTCTTGGCCTCACTTCGGACTGGTACTGGGAGCAGGACGCCGAGCTGCGCTTCACGCGCGTCGAGGTGCGCAACGACGCCGCTGCCGAGCAGAGCTTGGCGCAGGGTATCCTCGGCAAGAGGCGCTGGGAAACCGGGGTCGAGATCGAGGGCGGGTGGGAAGCGCACCGCGCGCTGCTCGAATCCCGCGCGCCGTTCCGTGACGTCCTCATGTGGCGAAACCTGCCCGATGGAGCGCGCCGTTATATCAGCGTCAGCGGCGAGCCGACCTTTGATACCCGCGGGCGCTTCGCCGGCTATCGCGGCATCGGCCGCGACATCAGCCATCAGCAACACATCCAGCAGCTCCTCAAGCTCGACCAGGCAGTCACCCTGCGCCTGGCCGAGGCGCATGCGCCGCAAGCGCTGAGCGGGGCGCTTGAAGCGATCTGCGACTCGCTGCGCTGGGATTGCTCACTGCTCTGGGCGCCGGACGAGCCGGCTGGCGTGCTGCGGCCGTTCGCCTGCTGGGCGACGCCGGACGACGCCGGCGCCGGCCACTTCCTGCAGGCTTCGCGCGGTCTCTCCTTTGCGCCCGGCAAAGGGCTGGTCGGCGTCGTGTGGCAGTCGGGCGAGCCGGTGTGGATCGCGGACGTTACGGCCGATCCGCGCGCGCTGCGCAGCGACCTCGCCTGCGAGACCGGACTGCGCGCGGCGGCCCTCTTCCCTGTCCACGCCGGCGGACGCGTTGCCGCGGTGCTGGAATTCACTTCGCGACGTATGCGCCAGCCGGACAAGCGGCTGTGGCAGACGCTCGGGGCGATTGGCACCCAGATCGGCCAGTTCCTGGGCCGTCTCGAAGCCGAGCGTGCGGTGCGCGAAAGCGAAGCGCGGTTCCGCGCCCTCACCAACCTGTCTTCGGATTGGTATTGGGAGCTCGACGCGGAATACCGCTTCACGCGCCTCGAAGGCCGCCAGATCGCCGGCGGCGATCCCCGCCTGCTGCAACGCCTGCTCGGCGCGCGGCGCTGGGAAACCGAGCTCGAGGTCGAGGGCGGCTGGGACGTCCATCGCGCGATGCTCGACGCAAGGCAACCGTTCCACGACGTCCTCATGTGGCGCCGGATGCAGGACGGCTCGGTGCGCTACATGCGCGTGAGCGGAGAGGCGGTGTTCGACGCCGACGGGCGCTTCACGGGCTACCGCGGCGTCGGCCGCGATGTCACCGACGAGAAGCGCGCCGAACAGATGCTCAGGCTCGAGCACGACGTGGCGCGTCTGCTCGCAGCGGCCGAAGATGCGTCCGGCGGCCTGCAGGGCGTCATCCGCGCGGTGTGCGAGGCCGAAGGCTTCGCCTGCGGCCGCTACTTCCGCATCGACGGCGAGCTCGCCCGCTTCGAGAACGCCTGGGCGATCGCCGACCCGGCCATCGCTCCCTTCATCGAGCGCTCGCGCGCGTTCGTGTTCCAAGCGGGTGAAGGCCTTACCGGAACAGTGTGGCAATCGGGCGAAGCGGTCTGGTCGGCCGATATCACGCGCGACCCGCGGGTGCGCGACCGCAACGCGTGGCAGGGCACTGGGCTGCGCGGCGGATTCGCGTTTCCGGTCCGAGCCGAAGGCAAGACCATCGGCGTGCTGAATTTCTCCGGGCTGAAAGCGCGCGAGCCCGACCAGCGCCTGCTCGCCGCCTCACGCGTCATCGGCAGCCAGGTCGGCCAGTTCCTGCAGAGGAAGCAGGCCGAGGCGTCGCTGCGCGAGAGCGAGGCGCGCTTTCGAAGCCTGACACAGATGTCGTCGGACTTCTTCTGGGAGACTGACGAGGCGCACCGCTTCACCCAGCTCGTGCACGGACCCGAGTACCTGCCGCCGGAGATGAGCCGCGGCGTGATCGGCAAGGCGGCGTGGGAGTTGCCGAACGAGAGCCCCGACGAGACGGGCTGGGCGGCGCATCGCGCGCGGCTCGACCAGCACTTGCCGTTCCGCGACTTCGAGTTCGCGCGGCGCATGCCGGACGGACTGGTGCGCCACCTTTCGGTGAGCGGCGACCCGCGTTTCAGCCCGGAAGGCGCGTTCATCGGCTATCGCGGGGTCGGGCGCGACATCACCGAAATCGCGCTTGCGCGCAAGCACATCGCCTCGCTCGCGTACAGCGATCCGCTGACCGGGCTCGCCAACCGCACTAGCTTCATGCCGTCGCTCGACCAGGCGGTGCAACGCGCGCGGCGCAGGAACTCCAAGCTTGCGGTCGTGTTCCTCGACCTAGACGGCTTCAAGCAGATCAACGACGCGTACGGCCACGACACGGGCGACGCACTGCTCGTCGAGCTTGCCGGGCGACTGCGCGACAACCTGCGCGCGAGCGACCTGATCGCGCGCCTCGGCGGCGACGAGTTCCTGGTGGTGCTCGAGGAGGTGCAAGACCCGGAGCCGGTCGAGGTGGTGGCGAAAAAGCTGCTCGCCGAGACCGCGCGGCCCTACATGCTCCCGGGCGCCCAGGCGAGCGTCACCGCGAGCATCGGCATCAGCCTCTTTCCCGACGATGCCGCTGACGCGGCCGCGCTGATGAAGCACGCCGACATCGCCATGTACGCCGCGAAGCAGGCGGGCAAGAACACCTGCCGGTTTTACTCTAGCGGGCCGGCGGCCAACGACCCTGCGCGGCAAGACCGACTAGCGCTTTAGGCTCCGGTTGGCGTCCTCGATGTCGCGCCGCAGCTTGCCGCGCTCCTCGGGAGACATCTGGCGCGCCTTCTGTGGCCGCTCATCGCTTGGGCGGTACGCGTCGCGCATGTCGTCGCGCATTCGGTCACGCTCTTCCCGGCTCATCTGGCGCTCGCGTCCGTCCGGCCGCTTGGCCGGCTGGGCGTCGGCGGCCGCGGCCGCGAAAGCAAGCATGAAAGCCAACGCGGCGCGCAGGATCATGGACGCGAATGTTACGCGGCCTGCCTTGCGGGCGGGTGTCGTTTTGTAACAATCTATTGCCCTTTCTCCTTCATGGCCGAGCTCAAGACCCGCATCCTGGTAGTCGACGACGATCAACGGCTGCGCGAGCTGCTGGTGCGCTATCTCGGCGGCGAGGGCTACGAGGTGAAAGCCGTGTCGGACGCGGGCGCGATGGACAAGCAGCTCGCGCGCGAGCGCTACGACCTCGTGGTGCTCGACCTCATGCTGCCGGGCGAGGACGGTCTCGCCATCTGCCGGAGATTGCGCACCCAGCAGAGTGCGCCCGCGATCATCATGCTGACCGCCAAGGGCGACGACGTCGACCGCATCGTCGGTCTCGAGATGGGCGCCGACGACTACCTGCCGAAGCCCTTCAATCCGCGCGAGCTGCTCGCGCGCATCAACGCCGTGCTGAGACGGCGGGCGCCGCTCGGACCGCCGGGTGCGCCCGCGGCCGGGGGCGTTTACGCGTTCGGCGAGTTCTCGCTCAACCTCGCCACTCGCACCTTAACGCGCGCCGGCAAGCAGGTCGCGCTCACCACCGGAGAATTCTCGGTGCTCAAGGTGCTGGTGCAGCATCCGCGCCAGCCGCTGTCGCGCGACAAATTGATGGAGCTTGCGCGCGGGCGCGAGTACGAGGTGTTCGACCGCTCGATCGACGTGCAGATCTCGCGTCTGCGCAAGATCGTCGAGCAGGATCCGTCGCACCCGAAGCACATCCAGACGGTCTGGGGCTTCGGTTACGTGTTCGTCCCGGACGTGGAAAACCCGGCCTCCGCCCAGTGACGGTCTTCGCGCGGTCGTTCCTGCTGATCGCGACGCTGATCGTCACTGCGGTCCTCGCCTCGTTCCAGATCTACCTCGTCTACGAGCGCGAGCCGCGCTCGCGCGAGCTTGCCCAGCAGACCGTCAGCACGGTCAACCTGACGCGCGCCGCGCTGGTGAGCGCGGACCCGTTCTTGCGGCGCCAGCTGCTCGTCGAGCTGAACGAGACCGAAGGCCTGCGTGTGTTCCCGGCGACCGCCAGCGAGAAGCTCGAGCCCCTGCCCGACGAGCCGCTGCTCGACCTGGTGACGAAGAAAGTGCGCGCGATCACCGGCGAGGAAACGCGCTTTGCCTACGCGCGCGACGGCGAGGAAGGCTTTCTCGTCAGCTTCTTCATCGACGAGGACGAGTTCTGGGTGATGCTGCCGCGCGAGCGCTTCGAGCTCGAACTCGGCCTGCAGTGGGTCGGCTGGGCGGCGGCCCTGCTCGCGCTCGCCCTCGCCGGCGCCTGGCTCATCGCCTCGAACCTCGCGCGCCCGCTTGCCGCGCTGACGCGCGCCGCGGCGCGCATTGGGCGTGGCGAGGCGCATCAACCCCTCGCCGAGGAAGGCCCGCGCGAGCTGAAAACGCTCGCCGCCGCCTTCAACCGCATGGCGTGCGACTTGGAGAGCATGGAACGCGAGCGCGCCATGGTCCTCGCCGGCATCTCGCACGACTTGCGCACGCCGCTTTCGCGCATGCGGCTGGCGCTCGAGATGAGCGCCGCCACGAAGCATGAGATGCGCGGCGACTTGGACGCTATGGTGACCGACATCGAGGAGATCGACGCGATCATCGGGCAGTTCCTCGACTTCGCGCGCAGCGTGAACGAGGACCAGAAGCCCCAGGACCTCGGCGCGCTGCTCGAGGACATCGCCGATCATTACGCCCGTCTTGGGAAAAAGATCACCCTTCGGAAGGAAGATATCGGTACGTTCCGGTTCGCTCGCATGGCGCTACGCCGCGCGGTCAGCAACCTCGTGGACAACGCGTTGCGCCACGCCGCCGAGCCGATCGAGATGGAGCTGCGCAAGAGCTCCAAGGGCGTGGTGATAGAAGTGCGCGACCGCGGGCCGGGTATTCCCGCCGCGGAGACCGAGCGGCTTAAGCGCCCTTTCACCCGGCTGGACGCGGCGCGCAGCGGCCGCGGTGGCGCCGGACTTGGCCTCGCGATCGTCGAGCGCGTCGCGCGCGCCCATGGCGGCGGCCTCGAGCTCCTGCCGCGCGACGGCGGCGGCCTGGTCGCGCGCCTCGCGCTCTCGCACTGAGCTTTCTCCAGCACGTCGCGCACCCAGGTATTGCAGTTGTTGAACAGGTGGAATGAGCCTTTGGCGCGATAGAACGATCCGTTGCCATACAAGCTGAGACCGAGGCGCTCAGGTGGCGGTCTGAACGTTGCCGCGATGAAATCGAGCGCCGCCGCGTAGCCGGCGTCGTCCGTGCCGACCTCTGCCACCTCGGCGGCCGCGAAGTACCGTCGCGGGGCTCCGTTGAACGGCACGACCTGCAGCACGCTCGCATTCGCCTGCAGCACCGCGCGCAGCGCCATACCGATCGTTGTCTCTCGCGCCTGGTAGAAACGCTCTTCTCCCCAGCCGATCTCGACCAGGCTTCCTTCGCCCAGGGCTAGCCCGGGCAGGCGTTTCAGCAGGTCGGCCCGCTCCACTACGATTCCCGAGTGCCAGCCGTGGCTCACGACATAAAGCGTGCGCGTAACGTCGCACCCCGGCTGCTGCGCGCAGGCAGCGAGCGCGCTACAAAAGAGCAAAGCGCTCCAGCGGCTCGTAGGTCGATCCTTTGGACGAAAGCGAAGAGCGCACTAGGACGAACTCGCGCACGGGCCATTCGACCGTGGGAAGCGGCGGCAGCGGCGCCGCCCGCGCCTTGCGGATGAGCGTGACATGGGCGGCGAACGGCCGGCGCTCGAGGATGAATTCCTCTCGGTAGAGCTCGAGGCTGAGGCCTTCGAAAAGCGCCTTGAGGGCCGGCGGAGTGTCGCGCGGCCCGGCCCAAACGATGTTGTTCTCGCGCCAGTAGCGCGCCTGCTCGATAGGAAGCGTATGAATGTCCGCGCTGACACGCCGTGCCGCGGTGCTGGCCTTTTGCGCATCCGCGTTGCCGAGAAAGGCGAGCGTGAGATGGATCTTGGCCTCGTCGATCGGCTTGCCTCCGGTGAGGCACTGCGCCGCGTGCGCCCACGCGGCAAGTGCGTCGGCCGTTTCGGCGGTCGGCCAAAGCGCGAAGAAGAGCCGCATTGCGTATCAGTGCCGCCGGATGCGCAGGCCGTCGAGGTCGATGGGCGCCGAGCGTCCCGAAACCAGCTCTGCCGTGATCCGCCCCGCGCCGGCCGCCATCGCGAACCCCATATGCCCGAGGCCGATGTTGAACCACAAGTTCTGATATCTGCCGGTGCCGAAGCGCGGCGTCGTTTCCGGTGTCATCGGCCGCTGGCAGGCGCGCAGGCGCGCGCGCGCGTAGTCGAGCGCATCCGGATAAAGATCCCTCACCGTATCGAACAGCGGAGCGAATGCTGCCGGCGCATGGTCCCTGGCGTAGCCGGCAAGCTGGGCTCCGCCGGTAATGCGCAGCTCTCCGCCGAGCGGCGAAAAGGCCACGGCGCGCGATTCGTCGATCATCGCGCGGCGTGGCCCCGCCTCACGGCGCACGATCGGCACGCTTGCCGAGAAGCCTTTGACCGGATACACCGGCACGGGAGTGCCGAGTTGCTCGCGCAGCTTGCGGTCCATGACCCCGAGCGCGCAGACGAAGGCGTCGCCACGCACGCGCCCCCGGCGCGTCACCACTTCCCGAATGCGCACGTCGACCGGTTCGATCGAGAGGATCTCGTTCTCGAGGTAGAAACTCGCGCCGAGCGTCCGCAGCCGCGCCGCGAGGCCGCGGCAGAAGAGCGCCGCGTCGGCCGCCTCGTCGCCAGGCGCGTGCAGTGCGCCGGCGAGCCTTGAGATATCGATCGCCGGCTCGAGCTCCGCAAGCCTGGCGAGATCGAGCCTTTCGATGACGAAACCGAGCGCGCGCATCGCCGCCGCCCGTTGCCACGCCTTCTCGAGCGTCTCGGCCTCGCGGTACAGATACAGCACCCCGGGGTTGAACTCGCACTGCACGCCGGCGTCGCGGATCAGCTCGTGCAGCAGTAGCTGGGAGTAGCGGACGAGCCGAACCTTGGCGTCGAGCACACGACGATAGGAGCGGCCGCTCCGCAGAAGCAGGTGCTGCACGAGCCAGACCCACAGCTCGAAATCGAAGCGCTGTGCCCGGCCGATTTCCCCCGCCGACCACGGATAAGCCCGACTCGCCGCGATGATCCCGGTGTTGGCATAACTCGCCCCCGCGGCGACCTCTGGCTCGCGGTCGATCACCACGACCTCGTGGCCGTCGCGCGCGAGATACCACGCGGTGGTGACGCCGGCGAGGCCGGCGCCCATGACGACGACCTTCACTCGCCTGTGTCGATGAAATGCCTGCGGGTAAGGGCCGCGAGCGCGCGCTCGCTGGAATCCGCCGAGCGCTCCAGCTCCGAAGCGATGAGCTCCTGTTCGCGCCGACTGCGGTTCTGCGACAGCTTCCAGCGCGTGTCGAGGCGCGTCACCGCGATCTCGAAATTCACGATGCCGTCGAGCATTTTGCCGACATATTCGCGCCGCAGCGCGTCGAAGCGCGGCAGCCACTGCGGATCCAGCGCAGCGATCAAACGACGCTGGGATTGCAGCTTCAGCTTCTGGTCTTCGATCACTTTTGGGGTGCCGTACGCGTGGACCGCGGCGTAGTTCCAAGTCGGCACCCGCTCCTGCTCTTCGTACCAGCGCGGCGAGACGTAGGCATGGGGACCGGGAAAGACGACGAGTACCTCCTCGTCGTCGAAGAACTCCTTCCACTGCGGGTTGGCGCGCGCCATGTGCATGTCGATGCGAATCGCGCCGTTGTCGTCGTGCGCCATCGCGGGCAGATGCGATGCGTGCAACGTGCCGCCGGTTCCTGTCACGAGCACGACAAAACTGTTGGCGCGCATGAATTCCAGCAGCTCCGCGCGGTCTTCGAGCCGGTTGTAGGCGGGAGAGTACATGTCAGTCGAGAAGCGCCACGGCCTGCGCCGCGATGCCTTCCAGGCGCCCGACGAAGCCCAGGCTCTCGGTCGTGGTTGCCTTGATATTGACCGCCGCCGGCTCGATGCCAAGATCGGCGGAGACGTTCGCGACCATGCGCGGCATATGCGGCGCCATGCGCGGCGCCTGCGCAAGGATCGTGGCGTCGATGTTGACTATCTTCAGCTTCTTCGCGCCGATCTTTTGCGCCACGTCCCGCAGCAGGCCGCGACTATCGGCGCCTGCGAGCGCCGCATCGGAGTCCGGATAGTGGCGGCCGATATCGCCGAGGCCGGCGGCGCCAAGAAGCGCGTCGCAAATCGCGTGCAGCAGGACATCGGCGTCGGAATGGCCCTCCAGCCCCTTGTGGTACGGGATCTCGACGCCACCGATGATCAGCTTTCGCCCCGCGACGAGCGGATGCACGTCGAAGCCCTGCCCGATCCTCATGGGCGGCCTTTCAGGATGCTCTCGGCGAGGGCGATGTCCTCCGGCCACGTGACCTTGAGGTTTTCGCGGCTTCCGGCGATCAACCGCGGCCTCAGTCCCAGTTGCTCGACCGCGTCGGCTTCGTCGGTCGGCACGCCCCTCGCACGCCGCAGTGCCTGAGCAAGCAAGCCGGCGCGGAATATCTGGGGGGTCTGCGCCAACCACAGAAGGGAACGGTCCTCCGTAGCGGCCACGCGTTGCACGCCGCTTTCGTCCTTGGCGGCCTTCTTCACGGTATCGGCGATCGGAAGCGCCAAGAGCGCACCCACCTCTTCGCTTTGCGTTTCCCGCACCAGAGTATCAAGATCCTTGCGCGGCAGGCAGGGCCGCGCAGCATCGTGCACCAGCATCCAGTCGTTCGCCTCTACGGCTGCCATCGCCGCCACCAGCCCGTTGTACACCGAATCGCGGCGCGTTTCGCCGCCGCAGTAGAGCGGCTCCAGCTTGCCGGCGAACGCACTCCAGTCGTGTGTCGCGAACGTACCGTCGCCGGGTGCGAGCACCACGAAGACCGACTGCACCGGGGGCACGCAGACTGCTTGCACCGCATGCCACAGCATCGGCCGCCCGGCGAGCGGCAGGTATTGCTTCGGCGCCAAGCCGGAGAGGCGAGTACCGCGCCCGGCGGCGGGAATCAGTGCGTATATGGACACAGAAGTTCTTTTAATTCAGGACGATATAATTGCATAGGTCACGCCTCTGATGCACCGCGATTCGCTTCCCGCCCGCCGACGCTACACCCGGCTCGCCGGCTCAGCCGATGCGCTTGCACTCGCACGCCTTGCGCAGGCGGAAAAGCCGCTTGCCGTCATCGCGGCGAGCGCGCTCGACGCCCAGCGGCTGCTCGAGGAACTGCGATGGTTCGGACCGCACTTGCGCGTGTGCCTGCTCCCGGACTGGGAGACGCTTCCCTACGACCAGTTCTCGCCGCACCAGGACCTGGTGTCCGAGCGGCTGGCCACGCTTTACCGGATTCAGCGCGGCGACTTCGACATTGCGTTGGTGCCGGCCGCGACCGCGTTGGCGCGGCTGTGCCCGCCGTCCTATATCGCCGCCCACACTTTCTTCCTCAAGACCGGAGAAAAACTTTCTTTCGCGCGGGTCAGGGAGCAGCTCGCCGTGGCTGGCTACCAGCACGTCACTCAAGTCGTATCGCCGGGAGAAGTGTGCTTCCGCGGCGGCCTGGTCGATCTTTTCCCGATGGGGTCGGCGCTTCCCTACCGCATCGACCTCGACGACGACGTGATCGACGCCATCAAGACGTTCGACGTCGACACACAGCGCACGCTGTACTCGGTGCACGAGATTCGGACGCTGCCGGCGCGCGAGTTCCCTCTTGACGACGCCGGTAGGACACGTTTCCGCAGCCGCTGGCGCGAGCTTTTCGAGGGCGATCCGTCGAAGAAGCGACTCTACCGCGATGTCTCCAACGGCGTACTGGCCGCCGGGATCGAGTACTACCTGCCGCTTTTCTTCGACTCGGTCGCGACGCTTTTCGATTACCTGCCCGCCGCCAGCGTCCTCGCGCTACACCACGAGGTCGCCGACGCCGTCCAGGAATTCTGGCGCGATGCGAACTCGCGTTACAAGATGGCCAGCGGCGACCCCGATCGACCGCTCCTGCCGCCCGCGCAGCTCTTCGTCCCGGCCGAGGAGTTCTACGTACGCGCCCAGGCCTTTCCCCGGGTCGACATACTGAATAAACCCGAGCAGGACGGCGAGCCTTTGGCCGCAGTGGAGCTTCCCTCGCTCGCGGTCGATCGACGGGCGCACGATCCGCTTGCGGCGCTCGAGCGCTTCCTCGGCAACTCGGGGCTGCGCGTGCTGATCTGCGCCGAGTCGCCCGGCCGGCGCGAGACCATGGCGAGCTACTTCGCCGACTACGGGCTGAAGCCCGACGCCTGCGCGAGCTTCGAGGACTTCATCTCAAAGACCTCGAAGTCCATGCTCGGCGTGGCGCCCCTGGCGCGGGGCTTCGCGCTGACCGCCGAAGGATGGGCGATCGTCACCGAGGCGGAACTCTACGCCGGGGTGGTGCGCCGGCGCGAGCGCGGCGCCGAGAAGCGCAGCTCGGTGGACAGCATGCTGCGCGATCTGTCCGAGCTCAAGGTCGGCGAACCCGTCGTGCACGAGCAGCATGGAATCGGTCGTTATCAAGGACTCGTCAGTCTGGACGTGGGCGATGGCAATACCGAATTCCTGCTGCTCGAATATGAAGACGGGGACAAGCTCTACGTCCCGGTCGCGCAGCTCGGCGTGATCGGCCGCTACAGCGGCGCGCAGCCCGAGGAGGCGCCGCTGCACAAGCTGGGCAGCGGCCAGTGGGACAAGGCGAAGGCGCGCGCCGCAAGACAGGTGCGCGACACTGCCGCCGAGCTGCTCGCGCTGTATGCCAAGCGTGCTGCCCGACAGGGTCATTCATTTTCGGTCAAGCCACATGATGTCGAGGCGTTTGCGGACGGCTTCGGCTTCGAGGAAACGCCGGACCAGGCGGCGGCGATCGACTCGGTGCTGGCCGATATGGCCGCGGGCAAGCCTATGGACCGCCTGGTCTGCGGCGACGTCGGCTTCGGCAAGACCGAGGTGGCGCTGCGCGCCGCCTTCGCCGCGGTCGCCGACGGCTGCCAGGTCGTGATGCTCTGTCCCACGACCCTGCTCGCCGAGCAGCATTTCCAGACCTTCTCCGACCGCTTCGCCGACTGGCCGGTCAGGATCGCCGAGCTGTCCAGGTTTCGCAGCTCCAGGGAGACTTCGGAAATCCTGAAGAAGCTGGAACAAGGGCAGATCGACATCGTGATCGGCACGCACAAGCTGCTGTCGAAGGAGGTCAAGCTCAAGCGCCTCGGCCTCGTCATCATCGACGAGGAGCATCGCTTCGGCGTGCGGCAGAAGGAGGCGCTGAAGAAGCTGCGCGCCGAGGTCGACGTGCTGACGCTCACAGCGACCCCGATCCCGCGCACGCTCGCGATGTCGCTCGAAGGCATCCGCGACTTCTCGGTCATCGCCACCGCGCCGCAGAAGCGCCTCGCGATCAAGACCTTCGTGGCGCCCTGGTCCGAAGGGCTGATCCGCGAGGCGGTGATGCGCGAGCTGCGTCGCGGCGGCCAGGTGTACTTCCTGCACAACGAGGTGGAGACCATCGAGCGCATGCGCGAACGGCTGGCGAAGCTGCTGCCCGAGGCGCGCATCGCGGTAGCGCACGGCCAGTTGCGCGAGCGCGAGCTGGAGCGCGTGATGCGCGACTTCACCGCGCAGCGCTCGAACGTGCTGCTGTGCTCCACCATCATCGAGAGCGGGATCGACATCCCGACCGCGAACACCATCGTAATCAACCGCGCCGACCGCTTCGGACTCGCCCAGCTCCACCAGCTGCGCGGTCGCGTCGGCCGCTCGCACCATCAGGCGTATGCCTACCTGCTGACGCCGCCCGAAGAGGCCCTGAACAAGAACGCGGTGAAGCGCCTGGAGGCGATCCAGATGATGGAGGAGCTCGGCTCGGGCTTCTACCTCGCGATGCATGATCTCGAGATCCGCGGCGCGGGCGAGATCCTCGGCGAAGCGCAGTCCGGCGAGATCCAGGAGGTTGGCTTCACTCTCTACGCGCGCATGCTCGACCGGGCGGTGCGCCGGCTGAAGTCCGGGAAAACCGTGGACGCCGAGGATGCGATCGACATCTCCACCGAGGTCAACCTTCACGTGCCCGCCCTGCTGCCGGCGACCTACTGCAGCGACGTGCACGAGCGCCTCTCGCTCTATAAGCGTCTTGCGGATGCGGACACGCGCGAGGCGCTCGATCTGATGCGCGAGGAGCTCATCGACCGCTTCGGCGAGCTGCCTGAGCCCGCGCGCGCCCTCATCGAGTGCCACCGCGTGCGCATCGCGGCGCGGCGGCTCGGCGTTGCGCGCGTCGACGCCACCCACGAGGCGGTGCAGCTTCAGTTCGTCAAGAATCCGCCGCTCGACGGCGCCAAGGTCATCGACTTTATCCGGCGCAAGGGCCGCGCCGCGCGGCTCGCGGGTCCGGAGAAGCTCTGCGTGGAGGCGAAGCTCCCGGTCTGGCAGGAGCGCGCGCAGGCTGTGAAGGACATCCTTCACCAGCTCGCGGCATGAACCTGGTCGTCCAGGGTCTCGCCCTAGAGGAGCAGCAAGCAAGGGGAATCGCCCGTATGGCGGGGACAACCCTCGAGCCGATTTCCGAGCGCGCATATCGGCTGCGCAACGCCCGGCAGAGCAAGCAGATCGCGTCCTGGTGCGAAGCACGGCGCATTGACCACGCCTGGATGCCCGAAGGGCGGCGTTTCGCCGAACTCAAGCTCCTCGCCATGGACATGGATTCGACTCTCATTACCATCGAGTGCATCGACGAGCTCGGCGACCTCGCCGGCCGCAAGGCCGAGATCGCGGCGATCACTGCCCAGGCGATGCGCGGCGAGATCGAGTACCGCGAGAGCCTGCGCCGGCGCGTCGCGGCACTCGCCGGGCTGCCGCAAGATTCTTTGAAAACCGTGTACGAAGACCGGCTCAAGCTCACGCCCGGAGCGGACGCACTCATCGGCGCGTGCAAGAAGCACGGCGTCAAGGTGCTGCTGGTGTCGGGCGGGTTCACGTTCTTCACCGACCGGCTCAAGGCGCGCCTTGGCATCGACTACACGATCTCGAACACGCTCGAGATAGACGCCGGCAGGCTTACGGGCGCTCTAGTGGGCGACATCGTCGATGCCGATGCGAAAGCCCGCAAGTTCCGCGAGGCGGCCGGCGCGTTACGCGCCTCTGCCCACGAAACCGTGGCGATCGGCGACGGTGCGAACGATCTCCCGATGATGAAGCAGGCTGGCGTCTCGGTCGCCTTCCGCGCGAAGCCCGTGGTGCGTGCGCAGGCGACGTGTGCGCTCAACTGGAGCGGGCTCGACGGCGTGCTGAATCTCTTCGAGTAGTACGCACAGCGACGCGCTGTGCTATTTCTTGAGTTTTTTGCCGGCCGCGCCCATCTGTCGCAGCGCAACGGCTATCATGCCGGTGTCGCGCAAGTCTGCGACTTCCAGCAACACCAAACCAAACCGAGAGGGGAATCAGAGAATGATGGAGCAACAGCAGACCTATTTTCTGGATCTGTACCGGGCGGGCATTCGCACGGCGGCGGACATCGCAAAGGCCACGCTCGAGAACGCGCAGCGCCTCCAGACCCAGCAGGTGGAGGTCCTCAGACAGGCGATCGAGGACAACACGCGCTCGGCGCGGCAGCTTTCCGAGATGCACAGCCTCGCGGACGTGATGGCGGTGCAAGTCAAGCTCGCCGGAGCCCAGGCCGAGCGCGCGGCGGACTTCTGGTCGCGCGCGTGGCGTACCGCCAGCGAGACCCAGGTGGCTGTGCTTGGGCAGGTCCAGAACCAAGTCGGAGAGCTCAGCGAGCGCGTGCGCGAGTCGGTTTCCTTCGCGACGCGCGCGGGTGAAAGCGACGCGTCGGGCAGCGCGGAAGCGCTGCGTGAGGCCGAGCGCAAGGCGTCGCAGCAGCGCAAGACGGCCTAGCGCGGGCTCTCTGGCTTCGCGGCCGCTGGCGCGCGGCCAGAGCTTCGACCGGAATGAGAAGCGCCCCCGAAAGGTGGGCGCTGCGGCGCCTATTTCGCGGCGATCACCATGATCTCGACCAGCGCTCGCGGGTCGGCGAGCTTCGCTTCCACGCAGGCGCGCGCCGGCAGGTTCTTCGGATCCACCCATGTCGTCCACACCTCGTTCATCGACGCGCGGTTGCGAATGTCGGTAACCCAGATGGTCGCGGAGAGCACCTTGGACTTGCTCGACCCACACTTGGCGAGCAGGCGGTCGATCTCGTCAAGGATCTGCTTGGTTTGCCCCTTAACGTCCTCGTCCGGATTCTTGGCGACTACGCCGGCGAGGTACACCGTGTCGCCGTGCTGCACAGCGTTGGAGAGGATGCTGGTCGGATCGTGGCGCGTAATGCTCATCGGGGATGGCCTCCTTGGAGGGTTTCGTGATCATAGCCGGCGAGCCGCTGGTAGCGCTGCGCCAGCGCCGGCTCGAGGCCGAGCTCGCCGAGCACCTGGGTCGCGTGCGGCAGCAGGTTGATGCCGACGCCGAGCGGCCGGATCTCGGGCGCCGACTCGAAGATGCGGCACGGCATCCCCCGCCGGCCGAGCTCCAAGGCAAGCGTTAGGCCGCCGATCCCGGCGCCGACGATCAGCGTTTCCTTCATCGGCCCGATCCGGCGATCGCTCTAGGCGATGTGCAGAAGGGCCTTTTCCACCTTGCCGTTCTCGTACAGGGCCGGCGGTTCCTTGATCTTCGGCGCGATGTTGTCTTCCATCCGGCTCCCTTGGGTTATCCCACCCACCTGCGTGCGTTGCGGAAGAGCTGCATCCAGGGTGAATCCTCCCCCGACCCGGGCGGCGACCACGACATCTGGACGTTGCGGAACACCCGCTCCGGATGCGGCATCACTATGGTGAAGCGCCCGTCGAGCGTGGTGAGGCCGGTGATGCCGCCCGGCGCGCCGCTCGGGTTGTAGGGGTACACGCCCGTCGGCTCGCCGCAGTTGTTCACGTAGCGCATGCAGACGATCGACGGATTGTCGATGTTCGGCCTGCCTTCGCCGTGCGCCGTGACGATCGGGATGCGGCTGCCCGCCATGCCTGCAAAGAGGATCGAGGGGCTGTCGACGATCTCCACCATCACCAGGCGCGCCTCGAACTGCTCGGAGCGGTTGCGCACGAACAGCGGCCAGCCGCCGGCACCGGGGATGAGCTCGCGGAGCGCGCCCATCATCTGGCAGCCGTTGCACGCGCCGAGCGCGAACGTGTCGCGCCGCGCGAAGAAGCGCTCGAATTCGCCGCGTGCGCGTGCGTTGAACAGAACCGTCTTCGCCCACCCCTGCCCGCCGCCCAGCACGTCGCCGTAGGAGAACCCGCCGCCGGCGGCAAAGCCCTTGAAGCCCTCGAGTGACACGCGGCCGGCGATGAGGTCGGTCATGTGCACGTCCACCGGCTCGAAGCCGGCGCGGTCGAACGCCGCGGCCATCTCCACCTGCCCGTTTACTCCCTGCTCTCGCAGGATCGCTATTCTGGGTTTCGCCCCCGCAGCGACCAACGGCGCACTCGGTTTGAAGGTCAACGAAATGGAAAGACCTGGGTCGTCGCGCTCGATGATGCGGTCGTACTCTTCGCGCGCGCACACCGGGTTGTCGCGCAGCGTCTGCATGCGCCAGCTGGTCTCGCTCCAGGTGCGCTGTGCGTGGTCGCGCTTGGCGACAAACAACGTGCGGTGGTTGCGCGTAATGCGGATCTCGTCGCGCGCGTTGAGGCCGCCGATTAGGTGCGCATGCTCGCCCAGTCCGGCCGCGCGCAGCCCAGCCATGACCCGCGCGCGATCGACGGCCCGGATCTGGAGCACGGCACCGAGCTCCTCGGAGAACAGCGCGCGCAGCGCAAGGTCCTTGGCGCGCCCGGCGAGCTGCTCCTCGGCGTCGCGTTTGAACGCGTCGACGTCGTCCACCTGAGGATCGAACGCGATCGCATCGAGGCTGACGCTGACGCCGCAGTGGCCGGCGAACGCCATTTCGCAGACCGTGGCGAAGAGCCCGCCGTCCGAGCGGTCGTGGTACGCGAGGACGAGGCCCGCATGCTGGCGCATGAACGAGAACAGGCCCTTAAGCAGCGGCGGGTCGTCCAGGTCCGGGCAATCGTCGCCCATCTGTGAGAAGACCTGCGCCAGGATCGAGCCGCCGAGGCGGTTCCTGCCCTTCCCGAGGTCCACGAACACGAGCTCGGTGTCGCCTACGTCGGTGCGAAGTTGCGGCGTGAGCGCGGCGCGCGCATCGTCCACCGGGGCAAACGCCGATACTACAAGCGAGAGCGGCGCTATTACCTCCTTGTCGTCCCACGCGGTGCGCATCGACAGCGAATCCTTCCCGACCGGGATCGAGATGCCGAGCACGGGGCAAAGCTCGAGCGCGACCGCTTTCACCGTGTCGTAGAGCGCCGCATCCTCGCCGGGGGAGCCGGCGGCCGCCATCCAGTTCGCGGAAAGCTTCACCGTGGAAAGCTCGGGCAGGGCGCCCGCGAGATTGGTCAGCGCCTCGCCGACCGCCATGCGCCCCGAAGCCGGCGCATCGATCAAGGCGAGCGGCGTGCGCTCGCCGATCGCAAACGCCTCGCCGGCGTAGCCGTCGTAGTCGAAGAGCGTCACGGCGCAGTCGGCCACCGGCACCTGCCACGGCCCGACGAAAGGATCACGCGCGCACAGGCCGCCTACGGTGCGGTCGCCGATCGAAACGAGAAAGGTCTTGGCCGCCACGGCCGGGTGGTAGAGAACGCGGCTCGCCGCGGCGGCAAGGGTGATGTCGTGGAGCGAGAGCGCGCGGCGCTCGGGCGGCAAGCGCCTCACGTCGCGCAGCATCTTCGGCGGCTTTCCCAGGATCAGGGCAAGCTCGACGTCGACCGGGGTGCTCTTCAAAAGCGAGTCCTCGACCCGCAGCCGGCCGTCGTCGGTCGCCGCGCCAAGCACTGCGAACGGGCTACGCTCGCGCTCGCAAATCGCCCTGAAGAGCGGCAGATTTTCGGGAGATACGGCGAGCACGTATCGCTCCTGGGCCTCATTGCACCAGATCTCGCGCGGCGACATGCCGCTGTCCTCCGACGGGATCGCGCGCAATTCCACGCGCGCGCCGCGTCCGGCCGCGTGCACGAGCTCGGGCAACGCGTTCGAGAGGCCGCCGGCGCCTACGTCGTGGATCGAAAGGATCGGGTTCGCGTCTCCCAGCTGCCAGCAGCGATCGATGACCTCCTGCGCGCGGCGCTGCATCTCGGCGTTGTCGCGCTGGACCGAGTCGAAGTCGAGGTCCTCGGTGTTCGCCCCCGCGCCCATCGAGGACGCGGCGCCGCCGCCCATGCCGATCGCGAGCCCCGGCCCGCCCAACTGAACCAGCAGAGCGCCGGGCGGAAGGCGTTGCTTGCCGACATGCGGGCCGGCGATGTTGCCGACCCCGCCCGCCAGCATGATGGGCTTGTGGTAGCCGCGGCTTCCCGCCTCGAAAGTCCTGAAGTAGCCGCACAGGTTGGGGCGGCCGAATTCGTTGTTGAAGGCTGCGGCGCCGATCGGGCCTTCGAGCATGATGTCGAGCGCCGAGGCGATGCGCGTCGGCCTGCCGAGGCCCTCCTGCTCCCAGGGGCGCTCGTGCCCGGGGATGCGCAGGTGCGAGACCGAGAAGCCGACCAGCCCGGCTTTCGGCTTGGCGCCGCGCCCGGTCGAGCCTTCGTCGCGGATTTCGCCCCCCGCGCCGGTGGCCGCACCCGGAAACGGCGCGATCGCCGTGGGGTGGTTGTGCGTCTCGCACTTGATCACGGTATGCGCCAAGCCTTCATGGGCGCGGTACACGCCGTCGTCGTCGGCATGAAACCTGCTGATGCGTCTACCTTTCAGGGCGGCGGCGTTGTCGGAGTAGGCGACCAGCGTGCCCTGCGGGCTGACGGCGTGCGTGTGGCGGATCATGGCGAAAAGCGTGTGCGGCTGGCGCATGCCATCGATGATCCAGTCGGCATTGAAGATCTTGTGCCGGCAATGCTCGGAGTTCGCCTGCGCGAACATGGTGAGCTCGGCGTCGGTGGGATCACGCCCCATTTCGCGGTAGGCGCGCTCCAGGTATTCGATCTCGTCTCCGCTGAGGGCGAGCCCGAGCGCGCAGTTCGCCTCCCTCAGATCCGAGACGCTGATGCGTTGCAGCGGCCGCGGCGCCACCTGCTCGAAAAGCCTGGCCGCCTCGTCGAGCGAGCGCAGCACCGTCTGCGTCATACGATCGTGCAGCGCGGCCGCGATCCCGGGATGGGTCGAGTCGACATGGAACAGCATCCCTCTCTCGATCCGCCTCACCGAAGCGAGTCCGCAGTTACGTGCGATGTCGGTCGCCTTCGACGACCAGGGCGAGATCGTGCCCAGACGCGGCACCACAAGGTAGAGCTCGCCCCTGCCGGGCGGCGGCGGGGGCGAGCCGTCGTCGAGCAGCCGCTCGAGCACGCGCCGCTCGGACGCGGCAAGCTCGGACGTGGTCTCGACAAAGTAACGATACTCCGCCGCCACGGCGCTCGCGCTGGAATCGATTTTCTTGAGCGACGCGAGCAGCCTCGCGAGCCGCGATTCCGACAATGCGCGCGGACCATTCAGCTGTAGCAGGCGCTGCGGGCGACGTTGCCCGGAGTGTTGCGCGGGGCGTTGCACCTAATTCCTGACCTGAGGCTCCTTCACGGTGCCGGCGAGGAAGAGCGTCGCGCGCATCGTCTGGGAGGCGACCCGCACGTCGGCGACGATGCGGCCCGACAGCGCGCCGTTCTGTGCGATATCGGCGCTCGCGCCGGCATTGAGCTGCCCGGCGCCGAGCGTGATGTTGCGCAACGCGACCGCGCCGCGGTCGTAGGTCGCCTGGCCGTTCATCTCGCTGAACTCGGTCCTGCCGGTCGCGAACTTGCCGCCGGTCTGGATCGCCCGGGTGAGGTCGATGCTCCCCAGCACGCCGCGCGTCACGGTAAAGCTGCCGTCGAGGCGAGCGGTCGAGGCCAGCTTGCCGGGCGCGCCGCGCATCTGGAACTTGCCGCTACCCTCGGCCTTGCCGTCGGAGACGAGCGCGGGCGCGAACACTGCGGCGTAGACGTTCCGTGCGGTGACCACGCCGTCCAACGTCCAGGTGTCGCCCCAGCGCAAATTGGCGGTGCCGGACACGCTGCCATTCAGCAGCGCGGCGTCCCACTCGGAAATCGTCATGCCCTGCCGCGTCGCTATGCCTTTCGCCGAAAACTTCGTGAGCGTGATTTCGGGCGCGAACGGCAAGGTGAGGCTCGCGGCGCTGATATCCGCGTCGAACCCCTGGCCTCCGCGCGAGAACCTGGCGAGCAGCGCATCCGGGCCGCGCACGACCGCGGTCCGTAGCGCGCCGTCGCGGTCGTATGCGGCCTCGAACTCGAGCCCTTTCGGCAACACGAGCGGCCCGGTCAGTTCGAGGCCCCGTGCGCTCACCTGGCCGACGCCGAAGTTCTCAGCCTTGATGTTTGCGAACAGCGCGTGGCCGATGGCCGCCTGCGGCAGCTTGGCGCTGTCGATCTCGATACGGCTGAAGGTCTTTCTCGGCCCAAGGAGGCTCGAGAGCTCGGGGTACGCGCGCGCCTGGGGAATATGCAAGTCGTCGCCGATGCGTACGTCGCTCAGCTTGAGCTGCGGCCAGGTGAACAACGACAGCCGCGCCGAGCCGATCCTGACCGGGCGCCCGAGGGCTTCAGTGGCGACGCGCTGGTAGTCGGAAGTGTCAATCGGCATGACGTGCGCCACGCCGACCGCGACGACGAGAAGCCCGAGCAGCGTCAGCGCGATCGATCTCCCCCAGCGTCTGGGTGTCTTCGCCGCAGCGCCGCGCGGCTTGACGGCAAGCTCGCGCTCGCGCCGCGAGCGCGCCTGCGCCGCCTCGACGAACACGCCTGCGCCCCGCTCGGCCCGCGCCGCTAGCTGCTCCTCTTGCTTCGCCTTCCGTGCGCGCTCCTCGGCCTCGCGCTTGCGCTTCTCCTCCTCTTCCCTGAGACGCTGGCGCTCGCGTTCTTCGCGCTCGTGCAGCGCCGCTTGCTCCATCGCCTTGCGCTGCGCTTCCTCGCGCTTGCGCAGCTCTCGGTGCTCGCGTTCCTGGCGCTCGGCCTCTTCTCGTGCGCGCTGCTCCTCGGCCTCTCTGGAGCGTGCCGCGGCCTCTTCGCGTTCCTTGCGCGCCGCCTCTTCCCGCTCCTTGTTCGCCGTTTCTTCCTTCTGCCTCTGCGCTTCGTCGCGCGTGGTGAACGACTCGAGGTCGGCGAGCAGCGTGTCGGAAAATCCCCCGCCGGCGCTGGCCGGCGGGGTCTCGGCCGGGGCGGGTGCAGGCACCGTATCCGCCAGCTTTAGCGCCGGGAAGGGCTGCTCATCCTCCTTCGGCTTGCGGTAAGGCTGCTCGTCCTCCTTCGGCTTGCGCCTGGCCGCACGCTCCTCTTCCCGCGCCGCGCGCTCTTCTTCCTCGTGCTGGAACTTCCGCCGCTCGACCCGCTCGCGCTCCTCCTGGATGCGCCGCGACACCCGCTCCTCCTCATGCTTACGACGCTCTTCCTCAAGGCGCTTCGCGTCTTCCTTCGCCTTGCGCTCGGCTTCCTCGCGCGCCTTGCGCTCTTCCTCGAGCTTGCGCAGCAGCTCGGCCTGCTCGCGGCGCGCCTTTTCCTCCACCTCCTTGCGTGCGCGCTCGGCCTTCTCCTCGGCTTCCTTGCGCACGCGCTCGGCTTTCTCCTCCGCCTCTTTGCGCGCGCGCTCGGCTTTCTCTTCCGCCTCCTTACGCGCGCGTTCGGCCTCCTTGCGCGCGCGCTCGGCTTTCTCTTCCGCTGCCTTGCGCGCCCGCTCCGCCTCCTCGCGGACTTTCTTCGCCTCGGCTTCGGCCTTCGCCTTCGCTTCGGCGGCCGCCTTGGCTGCCGCTTCCTGCGCTGCCCTCACCTTCGCCGCAGCCGCGGCCTTCGCCTTCGCTTCGGCTTCGGCCTTCACCTTGGCATCGGCCTCGGCGCGCAGCCTTGCCTCGGTCTCGGCGCGCATCTTGGCTTCGGCTTCGGCCTTGACCCGCTCGCGCTCGGCGGCCGCCTTGCGCTCGGCCTCCTCGCGCGCCCTGACAAACGTGTCCTGCTGCTCACGCGCGATGCGTTCGGCCTTGGCCTTTTCTTCGGCGGACAGGGGCGGCGGAGCAGGAGGCAGCGGCGCCTTGGCTTTCGGTGGCTGGGAGAGAGAGGTCGTGAAATCGAGATCCGCCGACAAGTCCATCGCCGGGCTCCCCGGCTTGGCCGGTTCGGCCTTGGCCGCGCCGACCCTGGCACCCCCGGTTCCGGCCGAAACTTCGCGGATGAAGCCACCCTGGTCGAGGCTCTCGATCAGCTTCTCGAACGCCGCGTCGAACGGCTTGCCGATCTTCTGCGCCACTTCGGCGAGCGTGGCGCGCCCGTCGATCGCGGCAAGGACCGCGCGGTCGGAGCGCGAGAGGTGGCTGGTCTTACCCGAGGCCTCCTGGACTCCCTTCCCCGACTTCGAGTAGATGGCCGTCGCGTTCATTCTTTGTTGTTATTTTATAGTGCCATAGCCGCCGCCGCCGGGCGTCTCGATCACAAACACGTCGTCCGCACCCATCTCGGTCTGGTCGAACGGGCCGAGTTCGGTGGTGCCGCCGTCGGTCCGGAGCACATAGTTGCGCCCCGGAGCGCCCGGTTCGCCGCCGTGGAGCCCGTGCGGGCGCACCAGCCTGTGTCCGGAAAGGATCGCCGCGGTCATCGGCTCGAGGAAGCGCACGCGTCGGACTGCGCCGTGTCCGCCGCGCCGGCGGCCGCGGCCGCCCGAGCCGTGCCGAATCTGGAAGCTCTCGAGACGCACCGGATAGCGCCACTCCAGGACTTCCGGATCGGTCAGCCGCGAGTTGGTCATGTGAGTCTGGACCACGTCTGCGCCGTCGAAGTCCGGCCCCGCACCCGAGCCGCCGGCGACCGTCTCGTAGTACTGGTAGCGCTCGTTGCCGAAGGTGAAATTGTTCATCGTGCCCTGCGACGCGGCGAGCACGCCGAGCGCGCCGTACAGCGCGTCGGTAATGCATTGCGAGGTCTCCACATTGCCGGCGACCACCGCGGCTGGATAGCGTGGCCGCAACATGCAGCCGTCGGGAATGACGACCTCCAGCGGCTTCAGGCAGCCTGCGTTGAGCGGAATGTCATCGTCGACCAGGGTGCGGAAGACGTACAGTACCGCCGCCATGCACACTGCCGCCGGCGCATTGAAATTGCTGGGAAGCTGCGCCGACGTACCGGAGAAATCGATCTTTGCACTTCTCGTGTCCTTGCCGATCTCGATTCGCACGCGGATCCGGGCGCCATTGTCGAGCGGGTAATCAAATTCGCCGTTCTTGAGCACCCCGATCACCCGGCGCACCGATTCCTCGGCATTGTCCTGGACGTGTGCCATGTAGGCGCGCACCACGTCGAGGCCAAAGTGCGCGACCATGCGGCGCAGCTCCTGTACTCCCTTCTCGTTGGCCGCGATCTGCGCCTGCAAGTCGGCGATGTTCTGCTGGACGTTGCGTACCGGGTACCTGCCCGACGTGAGGAGCGCCACCGTCTCCTTCTCGCGAAAGCGCCCCTGCTCGACGAGAAGGAAGTTGTCGATCAGCACGCCCTCCTCCTCCACCACCTTCGAGCCGGGGGGCATCGAGCCCGGCGTGATGCCGCCGATGTCGGCGTGGTGCCCGCGCGAGCCGACGTAGAAGAGGATGCTGTCGTTTTCGAATACCGGGGTAATGACCGTGACGTCCGGGAGGTGCGTGCCGCCGTTGTAGGGCGCATTGAGCGCATAGACGTCGCCCGGCTTCATCTTCCCGGCATTCAGCCGGATGACGGTCTTCACCGACTCGCCCATGGAACCGAGGTGTACCGGCATATGCGGGGCGTTGGCGATGAGGTTCCCGTCGGCGTCGAATAGCGCGCACGAGAAGTCCAGTCGCTCTTTGATGTTCACCGAGTACGCGGTGTTCTGGAGCCTGAGGCCCATCTGCTCGGCGATCGACATGTAGAGGTTGTTGAAGATCTCCAGCATCACGGGGTCCACCGACGTACCGAGGGCAGTGCCTGCTTTCTTCTCTTTGAGGCGTTCCAGAATCAGATGATTCAGGCCGGTTACGCTCGCGCGCCATTCGGGCTCGACGACCGTGGTCGCGTTCGCCTCGGCAATGATGGCCGGGCCGTCGACTTGGCTTCCCGGCCCTAGGTCGTCGCGGCGATAGAGCGGTGCCTCGTGCCAGCGACCGCCGGTAAACATTCGGATAGCTTGAGCCGGTCTTGCCTGCCTCCCGGGGGGAGCGGGTCTTTCTTCGAAAATCTCCCCGATCGCCCTTGCCTCGACCGACAACGCCTCGGCAACCAGCGGCCGGCCGGGCATGAGGAAAGAGAACTGCTTGCGGTAAGTGGCCTCGAAGTCCCGCTCCATGGCGTCGCCCTGCCCGAGCGGGACGATGAGCGCGGTGTCGGTGCCCTCGTACTTGAGATGCGCCCTTCGGGTGACCTCGATCCGGTCCGCGGGGATGCCTTGCGCCACGAGCTCGCCGCGAGCTTCGAGCGCGAGCGCTTCGGCGCTTTCCTCGAGGTCGCACCCGCCGAGCCGGGCTTCGACCGCGCGGCTGCGCATCGCGACCTGGTCCGCGAGGCCCATGCCATACGCCGACAGCACGCCGGCGTGCGGATGAATGAAGATGCGCCCCATCGCGAGCGCGTCGGCGACGAGGCACGCGTGCTGGCCGGCGGCGCCGCCAAAGCAGCAAAGGGTATAGCGCGTGACATCGTGGCCGCGCTGCACCGAGATGTGCTTGATCGCATTGGCCATGTTGCCGACCGCGATCTGCACGAAGCCTTCGGCGACCTGCTCCACGCTTCGGCCGTCCGCGATGCTTTCCTGCAATTCGCGGAACCGGGTGCGCACGGCGTCGACGTCGATCGGCTCATTGCCGGCCGGACCGAATACGCGCGGAAAATAATCGGGTTGTATCTTGCCGAGCATCACGTTGGCATCGGTTACGGTGAGCGGACCGTTGCGCCTGTAGCAGGCGGGGCCCGGATTGGCGCCGGCCGAGTCCGGGCCAACGCGATAGCGCGCGCCGTCGAAACGCAGGATCGAGCCGCCACCGGCGGCCACCGTGTGAATGCTCATCATGGGCGCGCGCATGCGCACGCCGGCGACGCGCGTTTCGAATTCCCGCTCGAACTCGCCCGCGTAGTGCGACACGTCGGTCGACGTGCCACCCATGTCGAACCCGATGATGCGGTCGAAGCCGGCCGCGGCCGAGGTGCGCACCGCACCCACGATGCCGCCAGCGGGGCCGGAGAGGATCGCGTCCTTGCCCTGGAAGCGGCGCGCGTCGACTAGGCCGCCATTCGATTGCATGAAGAGGAGTCGAACCCCGCCGAGCTCGCCTGCGAGCCGTTCGACATACCGGCGCAGGATCGGCGAGAGATACGCGTCGACTACGGTGGTGTCGCCCCGTCCCACGAGCTTCATGAGCGGGCTGACCACATGCGAGGCCGAAATTTGCGTGAAGCCGACCGTCCTGGCGAGGTCCGCAACCCGGCGCTCGTGCTCGGGGAAGCGATAGCCGTGCATGAAAACGATGGCGACTGAGCGAAAGCCTTCCTGGAAAACCTGGACGAGGTTCGCGTGCGTTTCTTCCTCGTCGAGACGCGTTACCACTTCTCCCCGCGCGCCGATCCGCTCCTCGACCTCGACCACCTTGGAATAGAGCATCTCGGGAAGCACGATGTGCCGGTCGAAGATGCGCGGGCGGTTCTGGTAGGCGATGCGCAGCGCGTCGCGGAAGCCGCGGGTGATGAAAAGCGCGGTGCGCTCACCCTTGCGCTCGAGGAGCGCGTTGGTTGCGACCGTGGTGCCCATCTTGATCGCTTCGATGCGCTCAACCGGGATCGGCGCGCCGTCCGGCAGGCGGAAGACCTCGCGAATCCCGGCAACCGCCGCGTCGTCGTAGCGGCCGGGGTTGTCCGAGAGCAGCTTGTGTGTCACCAGCGCGCCGTCGGGCCTTCTTGCCACCACGTCGGTGAAAGTACCGCCGCGGTCGATCCAGAATTGCCAGCGCTCAGGCAAGCGGCTTCCTCAGCGGTTGCGCCAATTGGCAAGCGTGAGCTGCATTTAGAATCGGCATCCTAACTTGAACGCGCAGCAAACCCCGCTCCGTCTTACCGCGCTTCTCGGCGTGCTGATCGCGCTGCCGGCGCTCGGCACCGATCTTTTCGTTCCGGGATTGCCGGTGCTCGCCCAGGCTCTGGCGGTGGAAGTCGGCGCCGCCCAATTTGCGCTGACGACGTACTTCGCCGGCCTGGCCGTCGGCATGCTTCTCTGGGGCCCGCTCTCCGATCGCTACGGCCGCCGGCCGGTCCTCTACATCGGGCTCGCGACCATGCTCGGCGCATCGATCGCCGCTGCGCTTGTCGATTCGGTCGGCGCGGTGGCCGCGGCACGGCTCGTCCAGGGGCTCGCAATGTCGAGCGGGGCAGTGATCGCTCGCGCTGTGGTACGCGATCTGCACGCGCATGAGCAGGCGGCCCGGCTCCTCGCCAGCATGACGATCGTATTCAGCATCGTGCCGGTCGCGGCGCCGCTCGCCGGGGCCGCGATCGCCAGCGAAGCGGGCTGGCGCGCGATCTTCTGGTGCCTTGCCGGTGTGGCCGCCTTGCTCGTGGTCGCGACCTCCGCGGTGCTGCGCGAGACCGCCCCCAGCGGACGCACGTCGGCGCGCCCGGCCGACATCGCGCGCACCTTCAGCCTCATTCTTGCCGAGCGGCGCTTCATGCGCCCTTTCCTTCTCATTCTGTGCGCATTCCTCGGCATTATCGCGTGGGTCTCGAGCTCGGCCTTCGTGCTGGTGCGGGGCTTCGGCGTGTCCACCCGGGGCTACGGCTTCTCCTTTGCCGCAGTGATGCTGGGCCAGATCACCGGCGCGTGGGCTTCGAGCCGGCTCGTGGTGCGGCTCGGCATTTCGCGCCTTGTGAGCTTCGGTGCAAC
The DNA here is from genome assembly GCA_035762345.1 of Burkholderiales bacterium. GTDB lineage: Bacteria > Pseudomonadota > Gammaproteobacteria > Burkholderiales > SG8-39 > SCGC-AG-212-J23. Next base: position 13,968 of record DASTPE010000123.1, on the reverse strand, counting down.
TTCGATGTTAGTGGCCGGAGTAATGGTCGCCCTGCTGGCATGGGCCGGGGTCGCGCACTGGGCCGCCGTAGTGCTGCCGTTCTTTCTTTTCCTGGTGGGTACGGCGCTCATCGTGCCGAACGCCACGGCTGCTGCGCTCTCGCCCTTCCCGGGCTCGGCCGGAGCGGCGGCTTCGCTGATGGGAGCGGTGGCCTTCACCATTGGCGCGCTGGTCAGCGCCGGGCTTGGCTTCGCGTTCGACGGCACTGCCCGGCCGATGGCAAGCGTCGCCGCCGCCGCGGGCCTCGCCGCTTTTTTCGTCACCCAAGCATGGAAACCATCGACGCCATAGTCATCGGGGCGGGCGTGGTCGGCCTCGCGGTCGCGCGCGAGCTGGCGCGCGCCGGACGCGAAGTGGTAATCCTCGAGGCCGAAGACGCGATCGGCACGCATACCAGCTCGCGCAACTCCGAGGTCATCCACGCCGGGATCTACTACCCGAAGGGCTCGCTGAAGGCGCGCAGCTGTGTCGCTGGCAAGCAGCTCCTCTACGAGTACTGCGCGGCGCACGGCGTGCCGCATCGGCGCAGCGGCAAGCTGATCGTCTCAACGGATGAAAAGCAAACCGGCGAGCTTCAAAACATCCAAAACCGCGCGCACGCCAACGGCGTGACCGACGTCGTGTGGATGACGCGCGCGCAGGCCGCGGCGCTCGAGCCAGCGGTCTCCTGCACTGCGGCGCTCTACTCGCCTTCCACCGGAATCATCGACAGCCATGCGCTCATGCTGGCCTACCTTGGCGACGCCGAGGACCGGGGCGCGATGCTCGCGCTGAAAAGCCGCTTCGAACGAGCGCTCGTCAAGGCGGGCGGGTTCGTCGTCTACGCCGCAGGAGCCGACCCGATCGATACGCGGATCCTCGTCAATAGCGCCGGCCTGCGCGCGCCCAGCGTGGCGCGCTCAATCGAAGGCTTCGATCCGAGCCTCGCGCCGCGCGAGCTTTACGCCAAAGGCAACTACTACACCTTAACCGGGCGCTCGCCGTTCTCGCGCCTGTTGTATCCGGTGCCTGAGCCCGGTGGGCTGGGCGTGCATGTAACCCTGGACCTTGCCGGACAGGCGCGCTTCGGCCCGGATGTGGAATGGATCGATGGCATCGACTACCGCGTCGATCCGCAGCGCGCGGCGCGCTTCTATGCCGCCATCCGTCGCTACTGGCCGGGATTGCCCGACGGCGCGCTCGCGCCAGGATACGCCGGAATCCGGCCTAAGACGGCCGGCCCGGGCGAGCCGGCGCCCGACTTCGTCGTGCAGGGGCCGAGCGCGCACGGTATCGCGGGGCTCACGAACCTGTTCGGCATCGAGTCTCCCGGCCTTACCGCGAGCCTGGCGCTCGCCGCGATCGTGCTGGAGGAACTACGCTAAGATTCAGCGTCCTTTAGAGGAGGATTCAATGATCGCCCGTAGCGCCCTTGCGTTACTGCTCGTCTCCGGTACTGCGCTTGCGCAGACCAAGTGGGACATGCCCACGCCGTACTCGGATGGCGAATTCCACACCAAGAATGTCGTCGCCTTCGTAGAAGACCTGAAGAAGGCAACGGGCGGGAAGCTGGAGCTCACCGTGCATTCCAACGGTTCGCTCATCAAGCACCCCGATATCATGCGCGCCGTATCCACCGGCCAGGTCAACATCGCCGAGTTCCTCCTCGGCCAGTTCGGCAACGAGGAGCCGGTGTTCAACGCCGACAACGTGCCCTTCCTCGCCGCGGGCTACGACGCGGCGTGGAAGCTCTACGAGGCGCAGAAACCGGTGCTGCAGAAGAAGCTCGAGGGCCGCGGCATGCGCCTGCTCTACTCGGTGGCCTGGCCCGGCCAGGGCATCTACACCAAAGAGCCGCTGAAGAGCGTGGCGGACCTCAAGGGCACGAAGTTCCGCACCTATAGCCCGATGACCGCGCGACTCGCCGAGCTGCTCGGCGCAAGCCCGACCGTGGTGCAGGTACCGGAAGTGCCGCAGATGTTCGCGACCGGCGCCATCCACGCCATGATCACCTCCTCGGCCACCGGCACCTCGACCAAGGCGTGGGAGTTCGTCAAGAACTACTACAAGACGAGCGCCATGCACCCGAAAAACGTGGTGGTGGCGAACCAGCGCGCGTTCGCGCGGCTGCCGAAGGACCAGCAGGACGCGCTGACGAAAGCCGCCGCCACGGCAGAAAAGCGCGGCTGGGACATGTCCAAGGCGCGCGAGCAGGAAGGCAACGAGACGCTTGCGAAAAACGGCATGAGCGTCCGCGATCCCGATCCCGCGATGAAGGAGGCCTTCGCCAAGGTCGGCCAGCAGATCACGCAGGAGTGGGAAAAGGCCGCCGGCGCGGACGGCGCGGCAATCTTGAAGGCCTTCCGTTCCAGCAAGTAGCTTGAGGCGGTTCCTCGACCGCCTCTACGCCGCGAGCGGCGCGGCTGCCGCGGTTTGCCTCGCCTCCATCGCCGTCGTCATGCTGGCGCAGGCGGGCATGCGCGAGCTCGGGATGCTTTTCCGCGGCGCCGACGATATCGTCGCGTGGCTATGCGCGGCGAGCGCGTTCCTCGCGCTCGCGTACACCTTCCGCCAAGGAGAGCATGTCCGGGTAAGCCTGCTGCTCATCGGGCTGCCGCCGCGCGCGCGCCGGCACGCGGAGACCGCCTGTCTCGCCGGCGCGGCTCTCGTCGCAGGCTACACGGCCTGGGCGATCAGCACATTCGTCTATGAAAGCTGGGCGTTCAAGGAGCTCGCGCAGGGACTGATCCAGATCCCGATCTGGATCCCCCAGCTCAGCCTGGTCATCGGTTCGGTCGTGCTCCTGATCGCGGTGCTCGACGAGCTCGTGGTCCACCTGCGCGGCGGCAAGACCGCTTATCAGCGCGCCGAGGATTCGCGCCACGCCCGAGCCGACTTCAGCGACCACCTCTGATGGGCACCCTCGCGATCGCCGTCATCCTGCTCGCGCTGCTCTTCATGCTGCTAGCGGGCGGCTTGTGGATCGCCATGGCGATGAGCGTAGTGGCCTACGTCGGGCTGCAGCTATTCACCACCTCGCCGCCCGCGGTAAACCTGTTCCAGTCGTTCTGGGGTTCGAGCGCCTCGTGGACGCTCGCCGCCCTGCCGCTCTTCGTGTGGATGGGGGAGATCCTGTTTCGCACCCGGCTGTCTGAGGAAATGTTCGAGGGGCTCGCGCCGTGGCTCGGCTGGCTGCCGGGACGCCTGATGCACGTCAATATCATCGGCTGCGGCATCTTCGCCGCCGTCTCGGGCTCCTCGGCCGCGACCTGCGCCACCATCGGCAAGGTGGCGCTGCCCGAGCTGCGCAAGCGCGGCTACGACGAGCGCATGAGTCTCGGCTCGCTCTGCGGCGCGGGGACGCTCGGGCTGCTCATTCCGCCGTCGATCATCATGATCGTGTACGCGGTCGCCGCCGAGGTCTCGATCCTCAAGATGTTCATCGCCGGCGTGCTGCCCGGCATCGTGCTCATCGGCCTTTTCTCCGGCTTCATCGTCGTGTGGGCGCTGATCCAACCGGACAAGACGCCCGCGCAGCTCGAGCGCCTCACTCTGCGCGAGCGCCTATACCGGGCACGCAATCTCATTCCGTGCATCGTACTCATCGTGTTCGTGATGGCGTCGATGTTTACCGGCTACGCCACCGCCACGGAGGCGGCGGCCGTGGGCGTGCTCGGCTCGCTCGCGATCGCGGGGTGGAGCGGTACCCTGACCTGGGCGAATTTCCAAGCGAGCCTGATGGGCGCGACGCGCCTGTCGTGCATGATCCTTTTCATTCTCGCGGGAGCCGCCTTCATGAGCTCCTGCATGGCGTTCACCGGGGTCCCGCGCGCGCTCGCGGAATGGGTCGTATCGATGAACGTGAGCCGCTACGGCCTGCTCGTCGCGCTCAGCCTCGTCTACCTGCTGCTGGGCATGGTGATCGATGGCATCTCGATGATCGTTCTCACCCTGACGATCGTGCTGCCGTTGGTTCAGGCGGCCGGAATTGATCTCATCTGGTTCGGCATCTTCATCGTCATTCTGGTCGAGATCGCGCAGGTCACGCCGCCGGTGGGCTTTAACCTCTTCGTGCTGCAGACGATGAGCGGCCGCGACATCAATTATGTCGCGCGGGCCTCGATCCCGTTCTTCTGCATGATGGTGCTGGCGCTCGTCGTGCTGATCGCATTCCCGGCGATCGCCACCTGGCTGCCCGACGCGCTGCTCGGCGCAACGCGAAAATAGTCCGCCCGGGCCACGCGCCGGCCGGAGAAAAGTGCTCGCTGGGCCTGGCTCACCTACTGCGACCACGCGGACGCTGCCCGCTTGGCCACCATCGGGCCGGCGTTCTCCGGCGAGCACTACTGGATCAACGTGGAGGCCGACCTGCGGAATTTGTCGAAGGCGCCACGGCGCGCCGCGGTGGCGTGGCGTCCACCCCTTGCGCCCTGGCGCAAGTCGCTGCGCCAGCTCGCCTCTTCGGTGTTCATACGCGAATTCTTCGGGTGAGCTCCGGGGCATCCGTTAACGCGGCGAGGCTAGGCAGGCAGCATTAGAATCGGCGCGTGCATGGTCCGATCTACCTGACCGATGATATCCGGCGCATAGAGCGCGGCGCGGGGGTCGCCGAGGATGAGCTCATGGAGCGCGCCGGCGCCGCGGCGGCCGACGTGGCGGTGAGGATTGCTTCCGATACGACGAAGGACGTCCTGGTGCTCGCCGGCCCGGGCAACAACGGCGGCGACGCACGCATCGTCGCGAGAGCGCTCAAGGAAAAGTTCTTCCGAGTCGAGATTGCCTCCCGGATGGACGAGATCGCCGCCCGAGCGTGGGGGCTCGTGATTGACGGCCTGTTCGGCATCGGGCTCGCGCGCGACATCGGCGGCGAATACGCAGCGCTGGTCGACTACGCGAACCGGCAGACCTGTCCCGTGCTCGCGCTCGACATTCCGAGCGGCCTGCATTCGGACAGCGGCCGCGTGCTCGGACACGCGGTGCGCGCGACGCACACGGTAACGTTCATCGCGCTCAAGCCTGGACTACTCACGCTCGACGGGCCGGACCATTGTGGCGCGCTCGAAGTGGCGGATCTCAAGCTTGCCGCGCAGAAGATCGTCGCGCCGTCGGCTTGGGTGGCCGACCCGACGGCGTTCAAGCCGCTTCTCACGCCCAGGCCGCGCAACTTCCACAAAGGAATGGCCGGGTCGCTTGCGATTCTGGGAGGCGCGGCAGGCATGACCGGCGCCGCGCTCCTTGCCGGCCGGGCGGCGCTGAAGATGGGGGCGGGACGGGTTTACGTTGGCTTGCTGAGCGAAGAAGTGTCCGTCGACTTCTCGAATCCCGAACTGATGTTGCGCCACCCGGACGACGCTCTCGGACAGGACCTCGACGCCATCGTCGCCGGTCCGGGCATCGGCCAGGGCGAGCGCGCGGAGACCCTTGTCGGCGCGGCGCTCGCGAGCGACCTGCCCTGCGTGCTCGATGCCGACGCGCTCAACTTGATCGCAGAGAGCGAAGACCTGCGCCATGCCTGCGCGCGCCGAAGCGCCGACACGATCGTCACCCCGCATCCCGCGGAAGCCGCTCGGCTGCTCGCGCTCAAAACCGCCGACGTGCAGGCCGACCGGGTGAAGGCAGCGAAGATCCTGGCGAGCAACCTGAACGCGCACGTCGTCCTCAAGGGCGCGGGCAGCATCCTGGTGGCCCGCGACGGCCACTGGTTCGTCAACACCAGCGGCAACGCGGGCATGGCGAGCGCCGGCATGGGCGACGTGCTCGCCGGCATCCTTGGCGCGCTCCTTGCGCAGCGCTACTCGGGCGAAAGCGCGCTCGTGCTCGGCGTGCACCTGCACGGAGCCGCCGCCGACGACTTGGCCGGCGCTCGCGTAGGCCCGGTCGGCCTCACCGCTGGCGAGTTGGCCGACGCGGCTCGGCGACGCTGGAACGCGTGGCTAGCAAACGAGGCGGCCTGACGCCGCGTCCCAGCGCAGCCGCTCGTCTTTCACTTCATAGCCGCCGAGCCAGCGCGGTAAACGGCGCCGGCGCTCGCCTTCGAGCAGGCCTTGTTCTTCGAGCCGGCGCACGTGCCACGCGAGGACGGCGTCCCCGAGGAGCTCGAGCTTCGCGGAAATGGCGCCGCGTCACCGGATTGCGCAGCGCAAAGAGCTCGGCTGCGCGCTCGGCCGCCATGGTGCCAAGGTATTCCGCTTCGCAGACGAGCGAGACCGGCGGCCCGCGCACGTCGGACAGAGCATCGAGCACCTGGATGAGCTGCAGCTGGTCGTAAAGGTCGTGCTCGAGCCACAATACGACCTCGTCGTGCCGCCCGGCCCGGCGAAAAGCGGCATCGCGGCTGCGGAAATCCTCGAGAATTCTTTCCCGCTGTCCCCAGCCGGCCTGGGCGATGAACTGCGCGCGTTCGCGCGAAAGCTCCTCCAGGACGAGGCCCGGCCTGACCGGTCCTTCGTGCAGCACGTCGCGCCACGGCAGTATCGTTCCGGAAACCACTCGCGACAGCACCCGGGCGGCGCAATCGCCGTTGGTGATGTGCAGCAACTAGCGCCTCAGGACGCACCGTATGCCGCCGCGCGCATCGGGCACGTCGCCGGCGTAGCGGGGGATGAGGTGCACATGTACGTGCAAGCGTGACTGCCCGCCGGCCGCTCCTATGTTGACGCCGACGTTATACCCATCCGGTGAGTGGCGCTCCTCGACGTAGCCGTGCGCCTGGTTGAGCAACCGAAGCACCGCGCCCTGCTCCTCGGCGGTCATGGCGAAGAAATCCGCGACGTGGCGCTTCGGCACGACGAGCATATGGCCGAGGCACAAAGCGTTGCCGTCCGGGCGCACGTAGGCAAGCTCGTTCTCGAATACGATGTCCGCCGGCCGACAGAGTTCGCAATTCTGCACGGCGCTCAGAAGCTCAGGCCGGCCTCAAGCACGATCACTCGCATCGGTAGAACGCCTCCCGCTGCTGCAGGCTGATCGCCGCGAGATCCTCGGGGTCGCTGCTGCCCTTGAGGCGCGGCTCGAGCGCGGCCAGCCGCTTCTCTAGCTTCGCGGTTTTCGCATTCGCGTCGAGCGCTGCGAACTTCTCGCGCAGGACGCGCACGTCCCGCTCGCGCCGCTCGGCCTCGGCCAGCGCGATGTCGCGGCGAAGCCGGCGCTTCTCGCACTGAACCGGCTCCAGCTCCTTCGAGATGGCCATGAATTCCTCGGCTGCGGAGCTCAACGCGAACACCGGGGCCGAAAGGATGACACCCACGACGAGCACGAGCTGTTTCACGCGCGGGACGATGATACCCCGCTGCGGATCTCGTCCGGGTCCGCGCTCCTTACGCTGAGCACCTGACAGCAAAAGCGCAGCGCCATCCCGGCGAGCGGGTGGTTGCCGTCCAGCACCACCTTTCCCGCAGCGACGTCGGTGACCGTGTAGAGCTGCGAATCTTCCTCGACCTCCATGCCGACCGCGATGCCCTCGCCGTAGCGCTCGGCTGGCTCGATGCGCAGCAGCGCCGCGTCGTATTCGCCGAACGCCTGCTCGGGCTCGAGTTGAAGCCGGACGGACTCGCCCGGCGCCTTGCCCTCGAGCGCGCGCTCGAGCGCCGCGAGCAGCTCGCCATATCCGCCGTGCAGGTAGATGAGCTCGGAAGCGGGCTGCAGCTCGACGCCCTGCGCGTCGTGCATCTGCACGCGCAGGCTGACCACCGTGTTCCTCGCTACGACCACGGCACGCAGCCGCGCTCTAGGAGCGCAGGCGCCTCACCAGGTCGAAGACTTCGGCGGCGTGGCCGCGCGGATTGACGTTGTATGCGGCGTGCCGGATCACGCCCTTCTTGTCGATGACGAACGTCGAGCGCACCAAACACTCGCGGCGCACCCCCTCGGTGAGCTCTTTCTCCTGGATCACGCCGTACTTGCGACACACCTCGCCTTCCGGGTCGGAGAGCAGCGCGATGGTGACGCCATTGCGGTCGCGGAAATCGGCGTGCGTGATGCAGTCGTCGCGCGACACGCCAAGCACCACGCAGTCGTGCTTGCCGAATTGATCCTGGTGGTCGGAGAAATCGGTAGTGACCAACGTGCAGCCCGGCGTGCCGTCCTTGGGATAGAAGTACAGCACCACGTTCTTCTTCCCCTTAAACTCCGACAGGCTGACTTCCTGCATGTCGGCATCGGGCAGCGCGAACGACGGAGCGGTTTGACCCGGTTCGAGCATCGTGCGGCGATTCTATTCCAGATCAGTTTTGTTTTGACAAGTGCCGCGGCGCGGAGTGTAGTTGTCGCGCTACATATAATCGGCGGCGATGAGATCGCGCTTGCTTGGCGACCGTACGCCGCGAGAGTTCTTGCGGCATTACTGGCAGAAGCGGCCGCTTTTCGTACGCCGAGCGCTGCCCGGTTTTGCGGGAGTCGTCACGGAAGAGACTCTGGCGCGGCTCGCAACGCGCGGCGACGTGGAATCCCGGATCGTGGAACGCCGCGGCGCGCGGCGGGAAACTCGCCACGGGCCGTTCACCGAAGTGACGGCGCGCGCTTCCGGCTGGACGTTGCTCGTCAACGGCGTGAATCTGCACGTTGACGGCGCGCACGCGCTGCTGCAGCGCTTCAGCTTCGTGCCTCAGGCGCGCCTCGACGATGTCATGGTGAGCTACGCGACGCCGGGCGGCGGCGTCGGCCCGCACGTCGACTTCTACGACGTGTTCCTGCTCCAGGGTCCCGGCCGGCGCGCCTGGCGCGTTGAAAACAAACGCTTTGTCGCGGAAGCGGGAGACCTCCTCTACCTTCCGCCCGGCGTGCGGCACGACGGCGTGGCGCTCGAGCGTTGCTTTACCTACTCGATCGGCTTTCGCGCGCCGCGCGGTGCGGAGCTCGGCGCGGCGTTCCTCGATTGGCTGCACGAGCGCGGCTTGCCGCAGGCCGAGTACCGCGATCCCCGCCTCGCCCCGGCGAGCCACCCTGGAAGAATTCCCGCTGCCCTGATCGTGTTCGCGCAGAGCGTTCTCGCGCGGATTCGCTGGTCGCAGCAAGACCTCGAGCGTTTCCTCGGCGAATATCTCAGCGAGCCGAAGCCGTACGTCGTCTTCAAGCCACGCCCCGCCGGGCGGTTGATCGCCCGCTCGCGGGTACGCCTCGATCGGAAGACCCGCCTTCTCTACCGCGGTCGGCGCTTTTACATCAACGGCGAAAGCCTTGCGGTGAAGCGATCTTCCATGCCGATCCTGCGGGAGCTTGCCGACCGGCGCGCGGCCGAGGGAGCGCGGCTTGCGGGCGCGGGTCTTGCGGGTCTAATCTCGAAGTGGCACCGCCTCGGCTACCTGACCGTGGAGAAAGCCTGATGGACGCGCCGATCTACGAGCGCTTCGAGACCAAGCGCGGCTTCCAGGCCGCGGTCGATCGCCTGCTAGAGCAGCCGGGCCGGGAGCTACGCGTGTTCGATCCCGACGGCGCGGCATTGCGTCTCAACGACGCGACCCGCGTGCAGCGGCTCGAGCGCTTCCTCCTCGCGAGCCGCATGCGGCGCGTGTACCTCGTTGTCCACGCCACCGATCACATCACGCGTCAATGCCCGCGGCTGCTCGCCTTGCTGCGGCGCTTCTCGCACGCGATGCAAATCAACCGCACTCAGGAAGAGATCCGCGAAGTGCAGGATGCTTTCCTGCTTCTCGACTCGGTCCATTACGTGCGCCGGCCAGTGGCGGCGCTCTTCCGCGGCTCGATGGGCCTCGGCGACGAAAACGAGGGTCAGGCGCTACGCGGCCGCTTCGGTGAAATCTGGACGGCCTCTTACCCCTCGGTGTCCAGCACCACGATCGGACTCTAAATGCTGCGCCAGTCGAAGCCCTCGTCCTGGGTCGCGAGGCTGATCCAGCTTTCCTCGCATCCCAGCGCGCGCGTGAGCGCCGCGCGCGCGAGCTCGGGGCGGTTGTTCTGCTGCGAAAGATGCGCGCCGATCACATGCTTGAGCCGTGTGCGGTCGATCGCGCGCAGGAGGCGCTCGGACTCGCGGTTGTCCAGGTGGCCGAACGGGCCGGCGATGCGCTCCTTGAGCCAGCGCGGGTAGCCGCCGTTCCAGAGCATGTCGTAGTCGTAGTTGCACTCGAGCACCAGCGCATCGAGCCCCGAGAGCACCTTTTCCACGTGCGCGGTCGAAATGCCGACGTCGGTGATGACGCCGAGCCTCGCCGCGCCGTCGGAAAGCACGTACTGGACGGGCTCGCGCGCATCGTGCGGCACGGTAAACGGCAGAAGCTGGACACCCTCGACGAAGAAGGACTGGCGGCCGTTCACCAGGACAAGCGGCACACCGTCGAGCACCCTTCCCTCCGTCTTCAGCGCCGCCAGCGTGCCATGCGTGAGATAGACGCTGACGCCGTGGGCGGCCGCAAAGTCGAATGCACCGCAAGCATGGTCGCCGTGCTCATGCGTGACCAGGATAGCGCTGACCCGCGAGGGCTCCAGCCCGAGACGCGCCAGCCGCCGCTCCGTTTCGGTGAGCGCGAGCCCGCAGTCGACGAGCACCACGGTCCCTGCGGCCTCGGCCACCAGGCAGTTGCCCAAACTGCCGCTGGCGAGCGAGGCGAAGCGCAACGCCGCTACTTCAGCTGTTCGTGCAGCAGCGCGAGGATGCGCTGCGCGGTCTTGGAGTTCTCCGCTGTGCCGTCCTTGTTGAGAACGTACACCTGGCTGCCCGAGGTCTCGGCAGAGACCTGCACCCGGTACTGCTCGGCCTTCACCTTCGGGTCGCTGCCGAAGGTGAAAAGGCGCGAAATGAAGCCGCTGTCCTTCGGGTTCGCCTCATTCTCCGGGTCGGCGTAGCGCACGAAGTACAGGCCCTTCTGGCGGTCGCGGTCCTCGACGGTGAAGCCGACGCGGTCGAGCGCGAGCCCAACGCGCCGCCAGGCGCGGTCGAAAGGCTCGTAGACCTGGAGCCGCTCGGTGCCGTCGTTTGCCTTCACGAGCTCGGCGCGCAGCTGCTGCTCGCTCGACGCGGCAAGCTGCGTCGCGCGCTCGACAGGCGTGCCGAGCCTGACCATCAGCCGGCGCAGGAATTCGGCCTCGAGCTCCGGATCGGAAGGCCGCGGCTGCCACGCGGTCGCTCCCGGCGTCTCGCCCCTGGGATCGCGAGTGGTGTAAAGCTCCTGCATGCCGCGGTGGCTGATGTAGATCTCGGTGCTTCCGTCCGCGGTGCGGTCCAGGCGCGTACGGTACTTGTCGCGCTCGGCGGTGGAATGGAAGTAGTCGAAGACTTTGCCGAGGAGGTCGCGTACCGCGCCTTGCTGGATGCGCGCCCGGCTCTCGGCCCAGTCGGTCTCCATCACCCCGGCCTCGGGCACCTCCACCTTGATGAGAAAGCCATTTTCCTGCCAGAAAACCTTGACCACGGGCCAGAGTTTCTCGGGCGGCTCCTGCACGACGAGCCAGCGCTGAGTGCCCGCGCGCTCGATCCTGATGCTCTCGACCACCGGCAGCACGACCGGCGCGCCGGGTGTCGCAGCCACTGGCCGCCCGCCGCGCGCCGGGTCGCGCCGCTCCGCCTCGTAGCCGGAAAGCGTGGCGCTCGAGCGGGCGGTTTCAGGAATCGCGTAGCGGTTGTCGCGCTGCGGGGACGTCAGGTCGGGCGGCACTTCGAGCGGCGGCAGGGTGCCGGCCGACTTGTAATCCACCGAGGAAGAATCGCTGCTGAACCAAGAGCAACCCGACAGCGACAGCACGGCCGCCGCGGCGACCGTGCTCACAAGGAATTGGTGCATCAACCCCGACCTTGCTTTTTGCGGGGCCTCAACCGCGACCCTCGACGACTCGCAAACCCGGGAGCGCGATGCCCGCTTCGTGCAGCGCTTCTCGCACCGTCTGGTGGAATTTCTCGGACAGCGGTGACATCGGCAGCCGCAGCCCGGATTCGATCATGCCCATCTCGGCGAGCGCCCACTTGACCGGGATCGGATTCGCCTCGACGAACAGCCGCTGGTGCAGCGGCAGCAGCCTCAGGTTGAGCTCGCGGGCCTTCTTCACGTCGCCAACGAGGGCCGCGGCGCACATCTGGTGCATCAGCTTCGGCGCCACGTTCGCGGTGACCGAGATCACGCCGTGGCCGCCGAGCAGGATGAGGGCCAGCGCGGTCGCATCGTCGCCGCTGTAGATCGCGAAATTGCGCGGCGCCCGCTTGATCAGGTCGGTGCCGCGCTCGATGTTCGCGGTCGCGTCCTTGATCCCGATGATGCCTGGCAGCTGCGCGAGGCGCAGCGTGGTGTCGTTGGCGAGATCGGCCACCGTGCGCCCCGGCACGTTGTACACGATCATCGGCAGGTCGACGGTCTCGGCGATCTTGCGGAAGTGCCGGTAGAGGCCCTCCTGCGTGGGCTTGTTGTAGTAGGGCACCACCGACAGGCATGCGGTTGCGCCGGCCTTCTTCGCCGACTCGGTGAGCTCGATTGCTTCCGCAGTCGAATTGCCTCCGGTGCCGGCGATCACCGGGATACGGCCGCGAGAATGATCGACCGCGAGGCGGATCAAATCCTTATGCTCGTCAAAATCGACGGTGGGCGACTCTCCGGTGGTGCCGACCACCACGATACCGTCGGTACCCTCTGCGACGTGCCAGTCGATCAGCTCCTTGAAGCGGCCGACGTCCAGGCGGCCGTCTTCGTGCATGGGAGTAACGATAGCGACCAGGCTTCCTGTGATCATGCAGGGATTCTAACGCGACTTGCGTCGCCGCGTACCGCGCAGAGCCTCTGCAGCACCGCGTTTGCGCTTTCGCCTTGCTCGAAAGCAACGACCGTCAGCTCGCGGAAAGCTTGCAACAGCTCCCCTGGGCGCAGCAGGAAGCTCGGATTCGAGGGCTTGCCGAAGCGCTCGTTGCCGGCCATGAAAGTCTCGTAGATCAGCACCCCACCGCCGTCGAGCGCCGCGGCAAGACGGCCGAAAAGCGGCCGGTGCAGATAGTTCGTCACGACGATCCCGCCGAAGCGCTGGCCGACGAACGGCCACGGGCTACCGTCCTCCAGGTCGGCTCTCACCGACCTTACCCCCGGGATCGCGCGTGGCTCCCGGTCAACCGCCACTACGTCCAGGCCGCGCGCGGCGAACAGCTTCGCGTGCCGCCCCGACCCGCTTGCCACATCGAGTACAGGCCCGCGCGCGATGAGCACGGCCCAACGCACCACCCACGGCGACGGGACGTCAAAAGATGCGTGCGCCATGCTCGGCCAGCAGCGTCCTCAGGATCGAGCGATGGCAACGTCGCTCGTCTTCGCAATAGCAGCCGAGCGAGAAATCGGCGTGATGCGATAACCGCGCCAGCAGCTCGAGGAGCCGCGCGGCGTGCGGCTTCGCCATCTCGCGACGGTAGTCGCGTTCGAACTTCGCCCAGCGTTCGTCCGTGAACGGCTGCGACAGCGCCCAGCTCACCACTTTCTGGCTCGGCGCGAGCTCCGGCAGCCAGACGTCGTAGTAATTGAGGCGTGCGTAGTCTTTCTTCTTCACCCCGCGCGGCGGACGCCTCGCGGCGCCGATTCGCAGACCTTCGCCCCGCCCGCGGGGGTTGCCGAGGCGGACGATGCGGATCATGCAAGCGGCTTGCGGAAGAACACCACGCGCTCGGTCTCCTCGAAGCCGAGCGCGCGGTGCACCACATGGCTGATCGAGTTCTCCAGCACTGCGTCCGAGGCGAGCTCGCCGACGCCGGCGGCGCGCGCCCAGTCGGCGACCGCGGCCACCAGCGAAGCGGCCACGCCCTTGCGGCGCGCCAGCGGCGCGACATAGAGTCCTTCGAGGAAGGCGACGGGAGAAGACTCCGTTCCATTCACGTAGTCGCTGCGCAGCGAGGCCTCGGCGAACCCGATCGCTTCGTGCGAGGATGAATAGGCGATGAGCTGGCAGTGGCGGCCGCGGTTCGAAACGACACGCGCCATCTCGGCCAGATGCTTATCGCGCGCGCAGCCCGGCCATAGTGCCTCGCGGAG
>DASTPE010000122.1:0-23956 GCA_035762345.1 Burkholderiales bacterium | reverse complement strand
GCCCCCCTCGCTTCGCGCCCTGACTTCTCGCAGCCCTCGACGTACTTCGGCCAGTGCGTCTTCACCACCCAGGGCTGGACGAAGTTCGCCGAGATCGGCGTCCAGCCGCGCGCGGCGGCCGCAGTAATGCCGTTCGAGTCGGGCAGGATCGCGGTGACCACGATCGGCGGATGCGGCCTCTGGAACGGCTTCAGCATCCCGCCCATGCCGAGGTCGGGCACCCAGGTGCGCTCGGTGCTGAGCTGCCAGCGTTTGCCCTTGAGACGGTAGGGCGGCTCCTGCGTCCAGAGCGCGATGATGTGCTCGATCGACTCGAGGAAGATCGCGTTGCGATCCGCGTCCATGGTCTCCATCATCTCGGCGTCGGACGGCAGGCCGCCGGGACCGGCGCCGAGGATGAAGCGTCCCTCGAGCATCGTGTCGACCATCGCGATCTCCGCCGCGGTGACCGCCGGGTGGCGGTTCGCCAGGTTGACGGTGGCGCTGCCGAGCTTGATCCGCCGGGTATCGCGGGCCAGCGTGGCGATGAAGATCAGGCACGAGGTGATGGTCTCGGCAAGGTCGGTGATGTGCTCGCCGATGAAAGCTTCCTCGAAGCCGAGCCGCTCGGCGAGCAGCACCGCCTCGCGGTCCTCCTCGAGCGTCTGGCGCCAGTCGCGCCCGACCGGGTGCAGCGGCATGGTGAAGTAGCCGAGCTTCACGCTAACAGAAGCGCGCGTGGCGCTCCTTGCAGGTGCGCAGCACCTCATCCGGGTCGCGCCGCCACCAGTTGAGCTCGGAGAAGATCTCCACTTCCTGGAAGCCCGCGTAACCGGCGCTCTCGACCCAGCTTCTGATCAACGGCAGATCGATCACGCCGTCACCCATCATGCCGCGGTCGTTCAGGAGGTCGCGCGTCGGTACCAGCCAGTCGCAGATGTGGTGCGCGAGGATGCGCCTGCCCGCCCGGGCGATCTGGCTTTGCAGCTTCGGGTCCCACCAAGCGTGGTAGACGTCGACCGCGACGCCGATGCCGTCGCCGAGCGCGTCGCAGATGTCGAGCGCCTGCTCGAGAGTATTGATGCAGGCGCGCTCGGCCGCCTGCATCGGGTGCAGCGGCTCGATGGCGAGCGGCACGCCCGCCTTTCTCGCTTCAGGCAAGATTGCTGCAATTCCCTCTCTTATCCTCTCTCTTGAAAGCAGAAGGTCTTTCGAACCGGGAAGCAGCCCGCCCACCACGAGCACCAGGCACTGTGCGCCGAGCTCGTGCGCTTCCTCGATCGCGCGGCGGTTGTCGTCGCGCCAGTCCTTCGCCGTAAAGAAGCCCCCTCGGCACAAGCCGGTCACGGTGAGATTTTTTTCCCGTATGGATCTTCTTGCCTCAGACAGGCCCATCTGGGCCACTTGGTCCCTCCAGGGCGAGATGCCGCGGATGTCGTGGCGCGCGCAGCCTTCGATCGCCTGCGCGAGCGTCCATTGCTTCCTGACGGTGGCGGTGTTGAGCGAGAGCGGACCCACTACAGTGTGCCGGGCGGGAACAGCCTCGGCAGAAACAGCGGGATCTGCGGGAAGATGATGATGAGCGCGAGCACCAGGAACATCGGGATCAGCATGATCATCACGTCCTTCAGCGTGTCGACGACGCGCATATTGGCGATATGCGCAGAGATCATCAGGCAAAGGCCATAGGGCGGCGTCACCAGGCCGAAGGCGAGTGACACGATGCCGATGATCGCGAAGTGGATCGGGTCCATGCCGACGCTCTTGGCGAGCGGCTCGAGCACCGTGCCGACGATGACGATCGCCGGGATGGCGTCGAGGAAGCAGCCCACCACGAGGAACACGCCGGCGATGAAAAAGCCGGCGGCGATTGGCCCCATGCCCCAGGCCGCCACGTTCTCGAGCAGCGCTTTGGGGATCTGGTAGTAGGCGAGCAGCCAGCCAAACGCCGACGCGGTGCCGACGCAGAAGAGCGCCACGCCGGTGAGCCGCCCGGTTTCCAGGAGCGCGTGGTGCAGTCCCTTCAAGTCCATCTCGCGATACACGAGCATCGTGAGGGCGGCGGCATAGAGGACTGCGATGCAGGCGGACTCGGTGGCGGTGAACCAGCCGAAGATCTTGCCGCCGATGATGATGATCGGCGTCATCAGCGCCGGCACGGAGACCGCGATGGCCTTCACCGTCTCGAAGAACGTGGCGCGCGGGTAAGTCGGGTAGTTACGCAGCTTGGCGTATACGTGCACGGTGGCCATTTGGGCGAACCCGATCAGCAGCCCGGGGATGATGCCGGCGAGGAACAGGCCGCCGATCGAGACCGTGAGCAGGCCGCCCCAGACGATCATCAGGATCGAGGGCGGGATGATCACCGCGAGCACCGCCGAAACCGCGGTGATCGCGACCGAGAAGCTGTCGTCGTAGCCTTCTTTGCGCTGCGCCTCGATGAAGATTTTCGACTGGCTCGCCGCGTCGGCGGTGGACGAACCGGAGATCCCGGCGAAAAAGATCGATAGCACGACATTCACCTGCGCGAGGCCGCCCGGGAAATGGCCGACCAAGTCGCGCGACAGGCGCACGAGCCTCGTGGTGATGCCGCCGACATTCATCAGGTTGGCGGTGAGCAGGAAGAACGGCACCGCGAGCAGGATGAAGGAGTTGTAGGCGTTGAAAGTCTCCTGCACCAGGTTCTGCGGCGTGAGCCGGTCCTCGATCACGAAGATGGGCACGCAGGCGAGGCCGAGCGCGAACGCCACCGGCACGCGCAGCACGAGCAGCGCGAAGAAAACCCCGAACATGATGATGCTCGCGGTGCCGGGATCGAGGACGGTAGCGCCGGTCACGTGATGCTCCCCCGGATCTCGTCCTCGGGGCCGGTCAAGGGAGGCGGCCGGGCCTTTCCCGCCACAACGCGCAGGTCATCCCACATCTGCTCGCCGAGGAACAGGATCCAGGTCACGCCCGCGATCGGCCAAGGCAGGTGGATGTACCAGAGCGGGAGCTCGGCGAGCTCGGAGATGCGGTTGAAGGCAAAGCGCGTGAAGTCGATCCCCCACCACAGGAACACGAACGCGAACACCAGAACGAACAGGCTCGCGACGACGCGGATCGCGGCCTGGGCGCGCGAGTTGAGCGCCGGCCACAGGTCCACGACGAAATGCGTCCCCTCGCGGATGCCGACCATCGCGCCGAGCAGGATCGACCAGATGAAGAAGAAGCGCGCCATCTCCTCGGTCCAGATGTAGCTCGGGATGAGCGCGGTGTAGCGCGAGAAGATCTGCAGCGAGACCGGGAAGATGAGTATGGCCACCGACGCGGTGAGCAGCCACGTCAGAGCCCGGCTGTACCAGCGCGTCAGCGCTCTTAACACAAAAAAAGCGGCGCGTGAGCGCCGCCGTTACTCTCCAATATCCCCTCTATTTGATGGCGTTGATCTTGGCGAGGATCTGCTCGGCGCCGATCTCCTTGGCGTAGGCGGCCATCACCGGATCGACCAGCTTCTTCATCTGGTCGCGGCCGTCGAACGCCACGCGCTTGAGCTTGCCTTCTTTCTCCATCTTGACGAGCTTCGCCTCGTCCTCGGACGACTCGATCTGCCGGCCGTAGGCGCCGGCTTCCTTGCCCGCCTTGAGCACCGCGGCCTGGAGATCCTTGTCGAGCTTCTTGAAGGTCTTGCCCGAGAAGCACAGCGGCCGGATCGTAATCGCGTGCTGCGTCATGGAGAGGTGCGGCGCGACCTCGTAGAACTTCATCTGCTCGACTCCAGCGGCCTCGTTCTCGCCCGCGGCGATCACGCCGTTCTGGATGGCGTTGTAGACCTCGTTGTAGGCGATCACGGTCGGTGCCATTCCCGCTGCCTGAAAGGTGCGGCTCCAGATCGGGGCACCCTGCACGCGCACTTTCAGGCCCTTCAGCTCCTGCATGTTGCGCACCGGCTTGTTGACGAAGATGTTGCGCGTGCCGCCTCCGGCGTAGCCGATCAGCATGACGTCGGCCTTCTGCGCCAACTCGTCGGCCACGGGCTTGAGTACGTCCTGGTCGAGCACCGCGTTCCAGTGCTTGAGGTCGCGGAACAGGAACGGCGCGTCGATAAAGGGCGCGGCCTTGGAGAACGTGGACATGTGCGCGGGCGACACGATGGCGTAGTCCACCGCCTTGCCCTGCGCCATGTACTCGAAGTACTGCTTCTCAAGCCCCAGCTCGCTGTTCTTGTGCAGCACGAAGTTGATCGGCTTGCCGTAGTACTTCTTCACCAGCTCGTCGAACTTCACCATGGCCTTGGTGAAGGCGTGCTCGTCGTTGAACTGCGAGGCGCCGTGCAGGGTCAGCGACTGACCGAACGACGACGCCGAAAATGCCGCCAGCGCGACAAACAGGATCCTCTTCATGATGCTCTCTCCTCCTTGACGGTGATACGCCACAGTGTACGCGGGTCCGAAGGGTCGGTGAGCGTCGCAGAGTGAAGCAGCGAGGCGTTGTCCCAGACGACGACATCGCCCACCCCATACTTGAGCCGGAGCTGGTATTTCGCCTGCGTGGCATGTCGCTTGAGCTCGTCCAGCAGGTCGAGTGCCTCGTCTTCGGGCATCCCCTCGATGCCGAAGGAGCTTCCGGAAACCGCATATAGCGCCCTTCGGCCGGTGATGGGATGACGGCGAGCTACCGGATGGCGCACCCAGGTCATCTTTTGCTCCTGCTCCTCGGTAAGCACCGAGGCGACGGTGCGTGACTCATCATCCAGGTCGTCGCGATTGCCGTAGTGGTGCAGCGCAATAAGATTTTCGATTCTCTGCTTCATGGCTCCCGGGAGGTCGTCGTAAGCGGCGTACTGATCGGCGAACAGCGTATCGCCGCCCTTCTTCGGCACCTGGATGGAGTAGAGCGTGGTCGCGCGCGCGGGAACGTCGAGATACGAGTAGTCGGTATGGAAGTACGTCCCCGCGTCGGCAAGGCCGATCGGCTTGCCATCCCTTTCCACGTTGGAAAGAATCAGGATGTCCGCGTGCTCGGGATGGTGGAACTGGTCGATGACGTGCGGTTCCGCGCGCCCGAACTGCCTTGCAAAGTTCACGAAATCCGAAGCGGTGAACTTCTGCGCGCGAAACACCAGTACCTGAGACTGAAAGAAAGCGTCCCAGACCTTGCGGAAGTCCGGATCGATAAGGTCGGTTTCAGCGCCGAATGAAGCGAGCTTTCTCAGCTGCATCCGTGCACCGCTAACAACTGTTTCATGCGCGCGCACGCAAGTGCCGGGTCGGCGAGCAGGCCGGCGGCGTCCGCAAGCCGGAAAAGCTCGCTCAAATGCAGTATGTGGCGCGCGGACTGTTGGCCTCCCACCATGACGAAATGGTCCTGGTGGCCGTTCAGCCATGCCATGAACACAACGCCGGTCTTGTAGAACCGCGTCGGAGCGCAAAAGATGTGGCGCGACAGCGGAATGGTGGGGCCGAGGATCTCGTGATAGTCGCGCTTCTTTTCATCGCTTAGAAAAGACAAGGCTTGGGAAGCGGCGGGCGCCATGGCATCGAAAATCCCAAGCAGCGCATCCGAATGACCCTGCGCGTCGCCCTCGATCAGCTCGGCGAAATTGAAGTCGTCACCGGTGTACATGCGCACGCCCTTGGGAAGCTTGCGGCGCATCTCAACCTCCTTGTCCTTATCGAGCAGCGAGATCTTGATGCCATCCACCTTTGCTTTGTTCTTTTCGAGAATCGACAGGCACGTCTCCATCGCGCGGTCATGGTCGCGATTACCCCAGTAGCCTTCGAGCGCCGGATCGAACGTCTCGCCAAGCCAGTGGATGATCACGGGATGCTTCACCTGCGACAAGATCCGCTCGTAGACCTTCGCATAATCTTCGGGCGACTTCGCGCACGCAGCAAGCGCACGGCTCGCCATGAGGATGATGCGCCCGCCGAGCTTCTCGATCGCACCGCACTGCTCGTCGTAGGCGCGGATAACGCCGTCCAGGTTCGTGTTCGACACATGGTCGGTTCCCGCCCCGGACCACACTTCTGCACCGGCAACGGTTTTCGCTTCCTTGATGGACTTCTCAATCAACTTTACTGAAGAAGGCCAATCGAGCCCCATGCCGCGCTGGGCGGTGTCCATCGCCTCGGCAACGCCGAAGCCCCACGACCACAAGTGGCGGCGATACGCCATGGTCGCGTCCCAGTCAATCGCTGCTTCGAGCCATGGCTCCTTCGTCGAAAGCGGGTCGGCGACGACGTGAGCCGCGGCCAACGCCTTCCTCGTAAACGGCCTCGTCGGCTTCTCGAATTGCTGGGGTTCTCTAACCGGGTAAGCCGCCACCCGGCCTTCAGGGGTTGGCAAATCAATCGTCAGTATGGTGTCGCGTTTCATGAGTTGAGCCGCGGAACGTCGAGCCACTTTCTCTGCTTCCAGCTCTTGAGGCCAAGCTCGGCGAGCTGCACGCCCTTCGCGCCTTCGAGCAGGTTCCAGCGGAACGGGCCGTCGCCCGCGACGTGCCGCAGGAACAGCTCCCATTGCGCCTTGAAGGCATTGTCGTAGTCTTCGTCCGGGACTTCGTCCCAGCCTTCGAAGAAATTGATCGGCTGCGGGATGTCGGGGTTCCAGACCGGCTTGGGGGTTTTTTCGTAGCTCTGCACCAGGCACTTTCGCAACCCCGCCACTGCGCTGCCCTTCGTGCCGTCTACCTGCAGTGTGAGGAGATCGTCACGCCGCACGCGCACGTCCCACGAGCTGTTGAACTGGGCGATGACGTTTCCCTTCAGTTCGAAGGTCGCGTACGCGGCGTCGTCTGCGGTGGCCTTGTACCGCTTGCCGTTCTCGTCCCATCGGTGGGGGATGTGGGTGGCTCCGAGGCAGCTCACTGCTTTCACCTCGCCGAAGAGGTTATCGAGTACGTAGCGCCAGTGACACAGCATGTCGAGGATGATGCCCCCGCCGTCCTGCTTGCGGTAGTTCCAGGACGGGCGCTGAGCCGCGGGTTGACCCCTCTGCCGATCTCCTTCGAACACCCAGTAGCCGAATTCGCCGCGGACCGAAAGAATCTTCCCGAAGAAGCCCTCCTCGCGAAGTTTTTTCAGTTTGAGAAGGCCCGGCAGCCAGAGCTTGTCTTGCACCACCCCATGCTTGATACGCGCCTTCTTCGCGGCTGCGTACAGGCTTCTTGCTTCGGCGAGGGTGGTCGCGACCGGCTTCTCGCAATAGACATGCTTGCCGGCCGCGATCGCTTTCTTCAGGAGCTTCGGCCGAAGCTGCGTCGAGGCCGCATCGAAGAAGACCTCATCTTCGGATTGGAGGGCTTTTTCCAGGTCCGTCGTCCAGCGCTGCACCCCGTGCTCGCGCGCGAGCTGCTCGACTTTGGCGGCGTCGCGCCCGACGAGGACCGGGTCGGGCAGGACGCGGGTGCCGTCCTTGAGCGCCACGCCGCCCTGCTTCCTGATCTCGAGGATCGAGCGGATCAGGTGCTGGTTCATGCCCATGCGGCCGGTGACGCCGTGCATGATGACGCCGATGCGCTTCGCGCTCATTTTGTCTGCACTTCGATGAATTCGATCGTCACCCCGTCCCAGTCGCGCACGTACACGACCTTGCGTCCCTTGTTCGGCCCCTGGTCGATGGTCACGGGCGGCGAGATCGGCCGCACGCCGTAGCGCTGCACCGCCGCCACGGCCGCTTGCGCGTCGTCCACGTTGAACGCGACGTGCGCGAACCCGGTGTCGCAGGGGCGCGCCTTGAGGGCGCCCTTGCTCGCCGGCGCGCGGTACTCGATCAGCTCGAGCGTGTGGCCAGGCGCCTTGAGAAACGCCACCATCATGTCGGCGCCCTCGACCCCGGTAATGCGCGACACGAGCTCCGGATCGCGAGGCGCCTTCGAGACGAGCTCGAAGCCGAGGCAGTCGCGAAAGAAACCGAGCGAACGGTCGAGGTTCGAGACGGTGAAGCTGGTGTGATTGGTTCCGAGTATCCGGAAGCTCAAGTCATCCTCCTCATCGATTTCCATTCCGGCATGGCACGGCTGGCGTAGCCCGTGCAATCGAGCGATCCCATGCGGATCATCCCCTTCTCGATGCGCAGCCGTACCGCCCCGTGGCTGCGCTCATAGAGATCCGGATGCGAGTCAAGGAAACGCTCCTGCTCGACCTGCGGCAGCTCGGCCATGCCATTCACGTAGTGATGGCCGTTTCGCTCGACGTGCGTGAGTCCGAGGAGTGAGACCAGCGCCAGGTCCTGCTGCAGGGCGAGCCCGGCCTGGATCGTGAGGTCTTCGCCGCTCATGAAATAGTCCGGTCCCCAGGCGGCGCAGCGGGCGGCGTTGATGAGCGACTTGTAGATGCCCTTGCACGTCTTGGACGACACTCCCCGATAGCCCAGCGCCCTGGCGCGCGGAAAGGCGTCGAGCGAGTCATCGGATTCGTCGATGATGATCGGCTTGCGTGCGGCGAGCACGGACACGTCGGATTCAAGCGCGTTCTGCCGCTTGATCGGCTGCTCGATGAAAACGATGCTCGCCACCAGACGTTTCAAGCGCGGCTCCGCCGCCATCGCCTCGAGGAGCTCGAGGACTTGTCGCGCATCCTCGTATTGCTCGTTGCCGTCGAGCGAAGCGTGGTAGGGCTCGGTGATGCGATCCAGCACCGCCGCGATGGCGCTCAGGCGCGCGACGTCGGCCGTGACGTCGCCGCCTACCTTGAGCTTGAACCAGCGGTGCCCGTAGCCCGAGATGACCTGCTCCAGTGTCTCGGGCAATCCATCGTTCACCGGATGTTTGACGTCGCGCAGTGTCAACGGATCGACCAGCCCGACGGTGTGCCGGGCTGCGATGCGGCCTGCGGGTCGCAGGCCGGCCAGGAAGCGCGGCATGTCGAGGCCTGGAAAAGAAATTCCCGGCACGTTGGTCTTGAGCGCCTGGTAGAAGGAAACGTCGAGCGCGCGGCAGAGCCCGTCGAGCACCGCGCGATCGAGGAGCGCGGCGCCAAAGTTCTCCACCAGGCCGACCGTCGGCCGTGAATGCCCGTCGGCGGTACTGAGTCCCGCGGCGAGATACTGGTCTCTCGCCTTGTGCATCGAGGCGCGCAGCTGCTCGAAGTTTTGCTCGTTGCTGAGAGCCGGGTTTTTGTCGAACCACTTCGGTGCGAGCAGCTCGGCCGCGGCGCCTTCCGCTTCCTTCCCATTCTGAAGAACAATTCGAGCCCGGACGAACGCCTGCGGTGCAGCGGTCAACGTGACCACGCCGAAGCGAAAGGGCATGCGCAGGCGCACATCACGCTCGAAAAAATCGATTTCCTTGACGGAAAGCTTCATTTCTCGTCGATTGCTTCCAGGATTCCCTTGATGTAGCCGATGGCGCGCGCCGCGGCGCCGGGGCCGTCCGGGACGTAGTCGAACGGTTCGACCGCGACGTCGCCCGCGTAGCCATGCCTCTTTAGAGAAGCAAACAGCGGCGCGAACCGTTGCTCGCCCTGGCCGGGGCCGCGGCGGTTACGGTCGTTCACCTGCACATGCGCGATTACGCCCCTCGGCAACCAGCGCTCGACCAGCGCGTTGAGCGGCTCCTTCTCCATCCGCCCCGCCGAGCTGCAATCGAGCATGCTTCTCACCGATGGGCTGCCGATCTCGTCCACCATGCGCGCCGCCTCCTCCAGCGTGTTGATAAGCGGGGTCTGCTCGGCGGAAAGTGCCTCGATGCAGTAGATGACGCCAGCCTGCTGCGCACGCTCGGCGATCGCGGCGAAACAGTCCTTCGCCCGTGCCATCGCTGCAGGGCGCGTCTCCCCCGCCTCGACGCGCCGTTGTTGCGGCGAGCCGTGCACCAGGTAACTGCCGCCCAGTGCCGCACACAGATCGATCAGCGACAGCATGACGTCGACGGTGCGACGTCTTGTGCTCTCATCCTTTGTACTTATTGACAGGCCTGCTGGCCTGACCAGGAGCCAATGCAGACCCGTGACCGCGACCCCAGCGTCGTCGGCGGCGGCGCGGGCGGCTGCGATCTGCGCGGCGCCCATGCGGTGCGGCTCGTCCGAGAGCGTGTAGGGCGCGATCTCGAGCCCGTCGTAGCCGAGCTTCGCCGCGTATGCGCACTGCGCCGGGAACGGCATCGGCGCGATCACTTCGTTGCACAGCGCAATTCTCATGTCACCCTCGCAACCAGGCGGCGAACGGCGGGGATCTGCGCCAGCACGGTGAGGATCACCAGCGCAGCAAGCAAGCCGGCCATCGGCCGAGTGAAGAAGGGCGAGAGGTCGCCATCGGAAATGACGAGCCCGCGCCTGAGGTTCTTGTCGACGATGTCACCGAGCACGAGGCCAAGGACGAACGGCGCCACCGGAAAGCCCTGCCGGCGGAGAATGAAGCAGACGACGCCGGTGACCAGCATGACCCAGATATCGAAGACGCGTGCAGCAATGGCGTAGGCGCCCAGCGTGCAGAGCACGAACACGATCGGCATGATGATCGGCCGCGGCACGCGCAGCACCCACATCAGCGGCCGGACCATGACCAGGCCGAAGAGCAGGATGCACAGCGTCGCGATCAGTGTGATCGCGACCACGTCGTAGGCGAACTGCGGCGTGTTGACCATCAGCATCGGGCCGGGCTGCACGCCGTGGATGATCATCGCCGCCATCAGCACCGCGGCCGGCGCGGAGCCGGGTACGGCGAGCGCGAGCGCCGGGATGATCGCACCCGGGATCGCGGAGTTATCGCCGGTCTCGGCCGCCATCATGCCTTCGATCGAGCCCTTGCCGAACTGCTCGCGCTCAGACGAGAAGCGCTTCGCCGCCGCATAAGAAGCCCAGGCGCCCATGTCCTCGCCCACGCCAGGCAGTATGCCGATGAAGACGCCGATCGCGCCGGAGCGCAGGATCGTCTTCCAGTAGCGAAAGACGTCGCTGATGCGGGGCAGGATGGAGTCCACCGCGTTGATCATGGCCTTCTTTGCCGGCTCGGAAAGCACCATCAGGACCTCGGCGAAGCCGAAGGCGCCGACGAGCGCCGGAATGAGCGCGATGCCGCCCGAAAGCTCGTTCGTGCCGAAAGTGAAGCGTGGATGGGCGTGGATGCCGTCCAGGCCGACCTGCGCGGTGAAAAGGCCGAGGAAGCCCATCAGCCAGCCCTTGAGCGGATCGTTGCCGGTCAGGCTGCCCGACATGAGCACCCCCAGCAGCGCGAGCCAGAAGAATTCGAACGCCTGGAACTTGAGCGCCACCTCGGCGAGGAGCGGCGTAAGCGTCGCGAGGCACAGAACGCCAAAAAGAGACCCTGCGACCGAGCCGGTGGTTGAAATCCCCATTGCTCGCCCGGCCTGCCCTTTGCGCGCGAGGGCATGTCCGTCGAGTGTCGCGGCTGCATTGGCCGCGGTGCCGGGAATGTTGAGGAGGATGCCGGTGCGGCTGCCGCCATAGATGGCGCCCACGTACACGCAGACCAGCACGAGGATCGCGTCGGTCGGCGCCATCTTGACCGTCAGGGTCGTCATGAGCGCGATGCCGAGCGTCGCCGAGAGCCCCGGCAGAATGCCGATGACGATTCCGGTCAGCGTGGCACCGAGCGCGTACAGGATCTGCCAGGGACCGAGCAGCCCGGCGAGCGATTTGCCCAGGAAAGCGACGCCTTCCATTCAGGGAAGCCGCACGAGGAAGAGATCCTCGAACACATGGCTGATGACGAGCGCCGCGACGATCGCGATCGCCGCGCTCGACGCTGCGAGGCGCCAGCGCAGCGCCTCGCCGTCCATGACCCGGAACGCGAGGATGGCGATAAGCATGAAAGCCGCCGAGGTGAGCCAGAACGGAAGCCCGTGCCCGAGCAAGCCGGCTGCGAAGATGAAGCACAGCACGAGGGCGAGCGCAGTCCTGCGCCATGAACCCGCCCCCTCGGGCTGCGCCTCGCTCGGTGCTCGCACTGCGAGCGCCAGCCCGAAAAGCACCATCAGTGCCCCAAGGACGCCGGGCATCAGCCCCGGCGCCGACCAGGGATTGATGTTCAGGCTTTCGAGGCGGTCCATGCGCCACGATGCGACGAGCACCGCGGCGCCGAAGAGCGCCCAGCCGAAGCCGTAGAGCCGCTCAGCGCTCGATGCCTGCACTTTAGCGCTTGATCCCGATAGATTCAGGCGAGACCTTAGCCATGCCTGCTTCCTGGAGCATGTAGGCGTCTTCCACGACGGTCGGCCATACGATGTCGTAGGCCTGCTTGCCTGACGCGGGAGTAAAGAGCGCCCCTTTTTGCTGTGCGTACTGCTTGATCTTGTCCGACTTTGCGACGCGCTCGCCCCATACGCGGTCCATGGTGGTCACCACTTCCTGCGGCACGCCCTTCGGGATGAAGATGCCGAAGGCCGTGGTGATCTTCGGGAAGTTAGCGAGCGTCTTGGTGATCGGCTCGATCGTGCCCACGCCTTCGATCGTGAGCGGCTGGTCGGCCACCACGGCGAGCGCGCGCAGGCGCTTGCCCTTGATCATCTCGGTCTGCTCGACCGCAAGTTGCGTGGTCACCTCGCTCTCGCCGCCGACCGTCGCGATCACCGCCGGGTTGCCGCCGTCGTAAGTGACGTGCCGATACTTCACGCCGGCGGCCTTGGAAATCGCCTCCATGGCGAAATGCCCGGAGGAGGTATTGCCCGCGGTCGCCACCTTGACCTGCCCGGGCTTCGCCTTCATGTCGTCCAGAAGCTGCTTCAGGCTCTGGTACGGAGTGGAGGGATTGACGCTAACGATCGACACGTTCGTCACCGAAAGATAGAGGTGGAAGTCGTCGACCTTGCTGTTCAGCATGCCGAGCAGCGGATAGGTGCCGAGCTGCTTGGCCGCGCCCGCCGTCCAGGTATAGCCGTCCTTGGGGCCTTCGAGCACGCTCTTCGTGCCGATCGAGCCGGCCCCGCCGGGCTGGTTGACCACCACGATCTTCTGCCCGAGCGCCGGCTCGATCTCCGCCGCCGCGAGCCGCGTCACTTGGTCGGTGGCGCCTCCGGCTGCCCACGGCACGATGATCGTGATCGGCTTGGTCGGCTTCCATTGCGCCTGCGCCGTGCCCATGGCGAGCAGGATGATGGCGGCTGCAATCACCCATGGCCTAGTTGGTTTCATTTGCTATCTCCTTACCGAGTTGAGAATCGTCTGCGTGATATGCCGGGCGCGCGTTGCAAGCGCGCGCGGCGCCATGAGATCGCGGCCAAAGATGCGCGAGAGCGTGTAACGATTGCACAGATAGAAGTACCCCTCGCCCGCGATCGAGATATAGAGCTGCACAGGGTCGATGCCGGACCTGAAGAGCCGGCGGCGCTGGCCGCGCCGCAGGATGCCGCGCAGCGTCTCGACGAGCGGCGAATGCAGCTCTCGCACGCGCGCCGAACGCCGCACGTGGCGTCCCTTGTGCAGGTTCTCGCTGTTGAGCAGCGTCATGAATTCCGGGTGCTGGAGATAGTAGTTCCACGTGAATTCCACCAGGCGCTTGAGCGCTTCGCGCGGATCGCTGTGCTCGAGATCGAGCTCGCGCTCCGCGCCGCGGATCTGCGCGTAGCTTTGCTCGAGCACGGCGAGGAACAGATCCTCCTTGTCGCCGAAGTAATAGTAAAGCATGCGCTTGTTCGCGCCGGCGCGCGCCGCGATGCGGTCGACGCGCGCGCCGCCAAGGCCGTAGCGCGCGAACTCGCGCGTCGCCGCCTCGAGGATCTTCTGCCGCGTCTTCATTCCATCCCCAGCAGCCGGTAGATGCGGCGCGTGTATTCGCCGAAGCGCTCCTGCGTCTTCATGTCGAGCGTGCGCGGGTGCGCCAGCTCGACCTCGAAGTTGTCCGCCATGCGCGCGGGTCCGGCGGTAAGCACCACCACCCTCGTCCCCAGGAAAACCGCCTCGGAAATTCCGTGGGTCACGAAGACGATGGTCTTGCCGGCCTCCTTCCAGATGCGCAGCAGCTCGAGATTCATCTTCTCGCGCGTCAGCGCGTCGAGCGCGCCGAAGGGTTCGTCCATGAGCACAAGCTTCGGGTCGTGCACCAACGCGCGCGCGATCGCCGCGCGCTGCTGCATGCCGCCGGAGAGCTCGTAGGGATACTTGTCCTCGGCCCCGGCGAGCCCAACCATCTGGAGAAGATGGCTTGCCCGCTTGCGCGCCTGCGCCATCGGTAATCCGAGGATTTCCGCCGGCAACAGCACGTTCTCGAGGATCCGGCGCCACTTGAGGAGCAGCGGCGCCTGGAACACCATGCCCACGTCCTTCGACGCATCGAAGGGGTGGGTGGGCGAGCCGATGCGCACCTCACCGCCATCGTGCGGCTGGAGGCCGGCGAGGATCTTAAGCAGCGTCGACTTGCCGCAGCCCGACGGTCCGACCAGCGACAGCAGCTCGCCGGGCATGACGTCGAAGCTCGCATCCGAGATGGCGAGATGCTCGCCATAGACCTTCCGCACACCTGCCAGCCGGATGAACGGCTCACGCAACACGCGCGTCCTTCACGACGAGCAGGCGCTCGAGAACGAGCACGAGGCCGTAGAGGAGCATGCCAAGTAGCGTGATGAGAAGCACCGCCATGAACATCGCGGGCGTATCGAGCGTAACCTGGACCTGGAGCATGAGGTAGCCGAGGCCTCTGTCCGAGCCCAGGAACTCGCCGACGATCGCGCCGGCGACGGCCAGGATCGCGCCCACCTTCATGCCGGAAAAGATGTAGGGCAGCGCGCCGGGCAGCTGGATCTTGGTGAAGAGCTGCCAGCGCGAGCCTTTGAGCGAGCGCACGAGGTCGAGGAGCTCGGGCTCGGTCTCGCGCAGGCCACGCGCGGTGGTGAGGAGGATCGGAAACACCGCGATCGAGAACGCCATGACCGAGTTCGGGAACACGCCGTACTTGAACCAGACGATGACGAGCGGACCGAGCGCTACCTTCGGCACCATGTTCAGCGATACGAGAAGCGGCATGAAGAACGCTTCGAGCGTCTTCGACCACGTGAACACCAGCGCGAGCGCCACGCCGACGGCGAGCGCGAGGAGGTAGCCCGCGAAGATCTCGGTGCCGGTGACCGCGATATTCGCCCACCAGTTGTAGTTCGGCTGGACGAGCGCATCGAGCGTCGCCGCGGGCGAGGGCATCACGAACTTCGGCACGTCGCCGAACCGCACGAACAGATGCCAGGCAGCAAGCAGCGCAAGGTGCGCGAGTACCGCCAGCGTCCAGCGTCCGACTTTCGAGTTCATGAGAGCCACCTCTCGAGGTTCGCGCGTACGAAGGCATCGTCAGCGAGATCGGCGTGCTCTCGGTAGACGCGGTCGATCTCCTGCAACTGCGCCGGCGAGAGCTTTTCGTTCGGGTCGAGGCACCAGATGCCTTCCAGCAGCCCCTGCCGGCGCAGTACCTCGTGGCAGCCCGGGATGCAGCCGGCGAAATTGTTGGCGACGTCGAAGAACGCGCCGTTGCAGTCGGTGATACGTGAGTCCAGCGCGAGGTCGATCTCGCCGTTCTGGATTCTCTTGAACAAATCAACGGCGGTCCTGGTCCACACGCTCCAATGGCCGAGCAGGCCTCCGCAGATGCGAACGCGCACATCCTCGGACCCTCTCCTGATTGAAAACGGAACTGCAAGATCGAGAACGATGTGGTCGTCGTTACCGGTGTAGAGCGCGATGCGCTCTTCGGCACGCGCGGCGACTACGCCCCGCACGACGTCGAGCGTGGCGTAGCGGTTGAAGGGCGCGATCTTGATCGCGACGACATTCTCGATCGCGGCAAAACGGCGCCAGAATTCCATCGGCAGCGGGATGCCGCCGACCGCGGTCTGAAGATAGAAACCTACCAGTGGGATTTCGGCGGCCACCGCGGTGCAGTGCCCGATCAGCTCGTCGGTCGAGGCGCCTTTCATGGCGCCGAGTGAGAGCATCCCGGCGTGATAGCCCAGGCCGCGCGCGATCTGCGCTTCGCGTTTCGCCTGGACGGTCTTGCCGGCGAGACCGGCAATGAGCACGACACCATGGTTTCTTGCTTCCTCAACGGCAATCTTGAGAACGGGCTCGTAGAGCCCGGCTTCTCGGATAGCGAACTGAGTGGCGTGCACGCCGACGGCAAGCCCGCCGCTGCCGGCGTCCAGGTAGTAACGCGCGAGCGCGCGCTGGCGCCGCGTGTCGAGCTTGCGGCGCGCATCGAGCGCGAGCGGATGCGCGGGGATGACGGTGCCGCGACGCAGCAGCGCGGCGATATGCGGAGGCAGCGGCCCGTGCATGTTAACCAATCGGTTACTCGATGGTAGCATCGCCTCTCATTCACCGAGGAGGCCCCATGCGCATGATCGTCTTCGCCGCCGCCGCCCTGCTCGCGGCGCCGGCCGCCGCACAGAAAATCGATTTCATTCTCAACTGGGTGCCGGGCGGCGACCACGCGCCTTATTACTACGCGAAGAAGCTTGGCTGGTACGAAAAGGAAGGCATAGACCTCAACCTCGAGCCGGGCAAGGGCTCGATGCTCGCGGTACAGCGCGTCGGGGCGGCGCAAAACCCGGTCGGCCTCGCCGACATGGGCAACGTGCTGATCGGCCGCGGCAAGGGGGCCGAGTCGGTCGGGGTGTTCAACGTCTACGCCAACTCGCCTCAGGGCCTGTACTGGTTGAAGAGCTCCGGCATCAAGGGAATCAAGGACTTCCCCGGCAAGAAGATCGGCAACCCGGCGGCCGACGGCGCCCGCCCGATGTGGCCGGCGCTCGCCAAGGCGAACGGCATCGATCCGAAGTCGATCACCTGGGTGAACGTCGACGCCAACGCTAAGCTCGCCGCGCTCAAGGCACGCTCGATCGACATCACCACTTCGTTCTACAACATCCACCACATCTTCCAGCGCGAGCTGGGTGACGACATGGGCTTCGTCGCCTGGCGTGACATCGGGCTCAACCCCTACGGCAACTCGGTCATCGTGAATGCCGATTACCTCAAGAAGAACAAGGCGGCGGTGGCCAAGTTCGTGAAAGTGACGCAGCGCGCTTTCGCCGAATGCGTGAAGCAGCCCAAGCCCTGCGTGCAGGCGCTGGTAGACGCGAACGGCGCGCTCAAGTTCGACAACGAGCTCACCAATTGGGAGCTGGTCGAAGTGCTGATGAGCGACAAGATCTCGCAGACCGTGGCGCTCGGCTGGCACGACGACGCGCGCATGAAGGCGGACTACGAGCTGGTGCGCGACTACGTCGGGATCGACCAGCCCTTCGACGTGAAGACGGTCTACACCAACGAGTTTCTCGACAAGTCGATCAAGATGAAGGCGGTGAAGGCGCGCTGAAGAAGCGTTGAACACACCGCCAGAGCCGGGCGAGCCAGTTTTCGCGGGGCGGCGGCTCGCTCGCGCGGGCGCCGAAGCGCCTCTCCAGCGCCCCGGCGAACTGGGCGGTACGCTCCGTGGCGCGCCGCTCGAAGAGCCGATCGACGACCGGCTTGAGCGGTCCCTCGCCTTTCACGTTGAACAGGCTGTGCAGCTCGGTCGCCGATCCGCTCGCCTCCAGCGTCACGTCGATCGCCATCGTGAGGTGCTCGGCGCTTGCCGTAGCGTGCAGCCGGCGCGGCGGGTCTTCCGAATCAATGCGCGCCGTCAGATTCACGATGAGAGGCACGACGCCGATCTTCTCCTTCACGGTCAGCTCGGCGGTCCTCGGGTCGACCAGGCGGATGCGCTCGACACCGGGAATGCAGGCGCAAAGCGCTTCGAGATCCCGCAGGAACTTCCAGAGCTCGTGCGGCGGGGCGTTCACGGTGAATTTCGCCGCGCGCTCAGGCATCAGTCCCACCAGCGCTTGAGCTTGAAGTCCTCCACGATCACCGTTGCGGCGTTGTGCCCTGCGCCAGCGTGCACGCCGCCGCCGGGATGGCAGTAGCCGCCGCACATGTAAAGCCCCTCTACCGGCGTGCGGTAGCTCGACCAACCCGCGAAGGGCCTGAAGTAGCCCATCTGGTCGGGCGTCATGTCGCCCACGACGTCGACGCCGTTCACCAGGTTGTCGTTCAGCCGCTCGGTGTCGGTCGGGTCCTGGATCTTCATCGCGAGCACCTTGTCGCGCGTCATATTGGGCGCATAGGAGCGCCACAGGCCAAGCAGGTGCTGCGCGTACTCCTCCCGGGCCTTGCCCCAGCCTTCAAGAAGCGCGTAGGGCGCGTATTGCCACACGACGGCGGTGTGCTTTCCGGCCGGAGCCTGCGAGCGATCGAACAGCGTCGGCAACGTGATCTGCAGCATCTCGTTGCGCGGCGCACGGCCGATGGCGATTTCCTGATAGGCGCGGACCTGGTCCTCGACGCTGCCGCCGAACATCTCCTGGCTGAACGCCACGTTCACCGGCGCGTTCTGCGCGGCTGCGCGGTACTGAGGCGGCTCCGAGAGCGCGAGATGCAGCACAAAGAGCGAGCGGCCGTGCGAGTGGTAGTTCTTGACTCGCGTAACGAAGGAAGCCGGCAGATGCTCCTGGCCGACCAGGCGCAGGAAGCTCTTCTTCGGTTCGACGTTGGTGACCACCGCCTTCGTCGCGCCGACGCGCGTGCCCTCGGCTAGCTCGACGCCACCCGCCCGGTTGCTGCGCACCAGGATGCGCTTGACTTCAACCCCGGTGCGCACCACCCCGCCCTGCTTCTCGAACACACTTCTCAGCCCGTGTGCAAGCTGCTGTGAGCCGCCAACGCAGATCGGCGCCTCGGCCTGGAGGATGCGGAAGAGGCAGATCCAGCCCTGCCCGAACTCGTCGGGGGCGAAGCCGAGCACCGTCATTCTCGAGAGGAAGTGCACTTTCACCTCCTCGCTCTCGAAAAGCTCGTTCAGGAGCTGCACCGGCGTGCTCGCCTGCCATTGCATGAGCGCCCTGCCCTCCTCGGATTTTTCGAGCTCCGCGGCCTGAAGCGACGGCGGGAGCGGCGGCGAATACATGAGCGGCAGGTAGGTCGAGTCGATGAACTCGCCATAATCCGCGACCAGCTGGCGGAAGGTCTTGGCATCGCGCGCGGAATAGCGGCTGAGCTCGGCCGCCATGCGCTCGGTTTCGCGGTACATGACGATGCTCTTGTGGTCGGGGAAGATCGTGCCGCGCAGATAGTCCGGGTATACGTACTTCACGCCATGGCGTTCGAGCTCGAGGTCCCGATAGACAGGGCTCAGCGGAATGTGTGTATGCACCACCGAGCAGAGGTTGTGCTTGAAACCTGGCAGCGTCGCTTCCTCGGTATGGCAGGCTCC
The DNA here is from genome assembly GCA_035762345.1 of Burkholderiales bacterium. Lineage (GTDB taxonomy): Bacteria > Pseudomonadota > Gammaproteobacteria > Burkholderiales > SG8-39 > SCGC-AG-212-J23. The sequence goes on along the minus strand of DASTPE010000122.1, from coordinate 4,807 downwards.
GCCCACGCGCGCGGCGCGTTCCACGACGAGGACCTTGGCGCCGGTCTTCGCGAGATAGGCGGCGCAGGCAAGGCCGTTGTGGCCCGCGCCGATCACGACGAAGTCATAGGTCATCCGAGCTCCGGCCCTGCTACGCAGTAGACCAGCTTCTCATCTCCCGGCGCGGCGGCTAGGCCGCGCACCATGCGCGTAAAGGGCCGCTGGAAGGCGAAGCCGCGCGCTTCGAGCCACGCCCGCAGCCGTGGCGCGTGGTCGACGACGTCCGCGTAAAGCGGCGGCTTTACTGCGCGCAGCGCCTGCGAGAGCAACCCGATCGCGGTGTCTTCGTCGCGCGCGACCAACGGGCCGAGCTGAAACGCCTCGCTTCCCTCGCGGCCTAGCACGTAGCCACGCTCATCCACGAACGCGGCCTGCGGCAGCCGGCGGGCCAGGTCGCGCAGCAGCCGCTCGCGCCTGGCGCCGAATGCCTTGCGGTCCAGCTCCAACACGCTTTCCCAGTCTTTCTCAGTGAACGGGCGAGCGCCACTGCGCGCTAGCACGGGCAATTTGTCCTGCAAAGCGTAGCGCTTGAACCCCCAGGTGTCGCGAAATCCCTCGAGGCGATAGACTTCGCGCCCCGCGGGGGTGGCGTCGAGCACCGGGGTCAGACCCCGCTTCTCCAGGTCGGCGATCGCGACCCGAAGGAGCCGGGTCGCGTAGCCCTTTCTGCGGTGCTCGGGGAGCACGAGCACCATGCTGATCCAGGCGAAGCGTTCGAAGGGAAGGACCAGCGTCGAAGCGGCGAGCGTGCCGGCGACGGTCATGCCCCAGCCATGGCCGATCGCGAGCATCAGGCGCCAGTCGGCCTCGTTCTGATTCCAGTTGGCCGCTTTCGATAGCGCGAGGCAGCCGCGCAGGTGCTCGGGCCCGAGCGGGTGCTCAGTACTTCCCGTCACGCGTCTCGAAATGCGTGGGCTTGCCGAGGCTCGGCTGGCCGCGCGCCACCCAGTCCGCCACCCAGTCGATCATGATGCCGAGCGGCACGCGCGGCGCGCCGAGAAGCGCCCTCGACTGCGAAGTATCGATCAGCCATGCCGTGTCGGCTTCTTTGCCCGAAAAAGTCGGCTTTTTGGAAAAGCGCCTGCCGAACTCCTCCGCCAGCGCACGCACGCTTACTTTGGGACCGCTGATATTGATCGGGCTCGCTGGCGTGGTGCACCGGGCAAGCAGCCGCAGCGCCTGCTCGTTGGCGTCGCCCTGCCAAATGACGTTCGCGTAGCCCATGCCGAGAGCGACCGGCTTGCTTTTGAAGACGCTCGAGGCGACGTCGTGCAGAACGCCGTAGCGCATATCGATCGCGTACGAGAGCCGGACGAGCCGCCCCGGCGTGCCGTAGCGTCGTGAGCCGTGTATGAACATCTGCTCGCGCCCCACGCAGGAATTGGCGTAGTCGCCGGGCGGCGGCGTAGTGGTCATCGTTTCCTGCGCTCCCGACCCGCGCACGTCGACGTACGGATAGACGCAGGCGGTGGAGAAAACGACGATGCGCGAATCGCGAAACGTCTCGGCGACCATAAAAGGCACCGCCACGTTCATGGCCCAGGTGAATGAGGGATCGCCCGCCGCGCCAAACTTGTGACCGGCCATGAAGAGCACGTTCTTCGCGCGCGGCAGCCGCTCGACCGCCGCACGGTCCAGGAGATCGCAGGCGATGCATTCGATCCCTTGACGCTCCAGCTTCTCGCGCAGGCCCTTCTCGGAAAAGCGGGCGACGCCGATCACGCGGCTCTTCGGCGCAGCACGCTTCGCCATGCGTGCGAGCGTCGGGCCCATCTTGCCGCCCACGCCGAGGACAAGGATGTCTTCGATGGCGGAGAGATCGGCCTCGAGCTCCGCAGACGGCCGCGTCATGTACTCTTCGAGCCGCTCGACATCGGCGAAGCGCTGCATAACTAAATTCTATAATTTCATGAAATGAGATCGCCGCGCATCCAGACCACAGTCGTCGGCTCTTATCCGGTGCCGCAGTGGCTCGCGCGAGCGCCGTCTGAGCAGGCGCTCGTCGATGCGACGCGCGTCGTGCTGCACACGCAGGAGCAGGCCGGAATCGATCTCGTGTGCGACGGCGAGCTTTACCGCTTCGACCTCAACCATCCCGAGACCAACGGCATGATCGAGTATTTCGTGCGCCCGATGGTGGGCGTGCGCGGCGACATCGGCTTTTCCGAGTGGCTCGACTACTCGCGCGGCTCGGGCATGCGCTTTCGCACCCGGCCGCCGGGCGTGGTCGAAGGCCCGATCGGCCCGGGAACGCTCAATCTCAAGATCCCGTGCGCGCGCGCCAAGGCGCTCGCTACGCGCCCGCTCAAGTTCACCGTCACCGGGCCGCACATGCTCGCGAAGACCCTGCACGATCGCTACTACAAAAGCGCGGAGAAGCTCGCGCATGCGATCGCCGACGTGCTCGCCGCGCAGGTAAAGCACCTCGACGCCGACGTGGTGCAGCTCGACGAAGCGAACCTGCCCGGCCATCCCGACGAATGGAAATGGGCCGCGGCGGCCATCAACAAGGTTCTGAAATCCGTTCCGAAAAAAGCCAAGACCGCGGTGCACCTCTGCTTTGGAAACTACGGCGGCCAGACGATCCAGAAAGGGACGTGGGCGAAGCTAATCGACTACCTGAACGCGCTCAAGGTCGACCACATCGTCATGGAGACAGCGCACCGGCCGCCCGAGGAGCTTGCGGTGTTCAAGGAGCTGCGCAAGGACATTGGCTTTGGCCTTGGCGTGGTCGACATCAAGCGCACCGAGATCGAGAAGCCGGACGAGATCGCCCGGGCCATCGAACGCGCGGAGAAAATGCTCGGCAAAGGCCGCTTGAAGTACATCCATCCCGACTGCGGCTTCTGGATGCTCCCGCGCAACGTCGCCGACGGAAAGATCCGCGCCCTTCCCGCCGGGCGCGACCTGTACCTAGGACTCTGACCGGAAATCGGGGTCAGAGCCGGTCAGAGCCCGATTTCCCTAGCTCGCAAGACCGCGTACCAGCTCGCTGCCTGCTCCGCCCAGGAAGCGGCGTACAACGCTGACCCGAGTTGCGTTTGACGCAGATCAAGCCGGCGCTCGTCGGCCTGCGGTGTACTGGCGCGCCTAGATGAGCCGAATCCTTGAGGAGCTGCGCCACAAGCCGATCTTGTGGCTTCTGGTGCTTGCGCCCGCCGTCATCGTCGCAGAGCATGCGGCGCCAAAGGCTCACACGCTGCTCTTCGTGCTGTCGGTGGTCGCCATCGTGCCGCTCGCCGCGCTGCTCAGCAGCGCCACCGAGTCGGTTGCCGTGAAGACTGGCGACACGGTCGGCGGCCTGTTGAACGCGAGCCTCGGCAACCTGACCGAGCTCGTCATCGCGCTGACTGCGCTGCGCATGGGGATGTTCGACCTCGTGAAGGCCTCGATCGCCGGCGCGATCGTCGCCAACCTGCTGTTCATGCTCGGGATCTCTTTTCTGCTGGGCGGCCTGCGGCATCACGTCCAGGAATACAACGCCGCCACCGCGCGCCTGCAGATCGCAATGGTGCTGCTCGCCACAGTCACGCTCCTCGTACCCTCCGCCCTCGCCGGCGGAGAGCAGTTCGAGGGCACCACGTTCCTGCAGGATCTCAGCGTGGGGCTGTCCATTCTGCTGATTGCGATCTACGCGCTCGGGCTGCTCTTCTCGCTCGGCACGCATCGCGAGGTGTTCGGAGCCAAGGCGCACGAAGCGGGCGACGAAGAGCCATGGCCGCTGCCGGTCGCCTTGATCGTCCTTGCGGTGGCCACTCTATTCGTCGCGCTGGTGAGCGAGGTGTTCGTCGCCTCGGTCGAGCACGCCGCTCTGCAGTTCGGCATGTCGGCAGTCTTCGTCGGCTTCGTCGTCGTGGCGATCATCGGCGGGGCAGCGGAGTCGTTCACGGCGATCGCAGCGGCACGCAAGAACCGTCTGGATCTCAGCGTCGGCATCGCATTCGGCAGCGCGGCGCAGATCGCGCTGTTCGTGGCGCCCGTGCTGACGCTTGCCAGCTACTTCATCGGGCCCTCGCCCATGGACCTGAGCTTCACCCGTGGGCAGGTATCGGCGGTATTCATTGCCATGCTGACCGCAGCCCTAGTTGCGAACTCCGGCAAGTCCGCGTGGTTCACCGGCACCCAGATGATCGGCGTCTACATGGTGTTCGCGATCACGCTGTACCTGATGCCTATGTGACACCGAACAAGGCGGGCTTCTATTTGCCATAAGACCGTCGACATCAAGCGCACCGAGATCGAGGCTTGCTTGGGGATTCGGCTTATCGGCTCGTCCTGAATTGCGTCCGGGCGTTGCTGGACGAAATAGAATCGTGGGGCTTGGTCACCTTCTTCAAGATCCCGCGCGTCTCGTGGCGCGACCTGGCGCTGATTCTCGTCCCGTTCGTCCTGCTCGTGGCGGCGGCGTTCTGGGTCACGCTGAAATTTGTGCAGCCGGCGCCGCCCGACACGTTGACGATCACGAGCGGGCCCGAAGGCAGTTCGTTCGCCAGCATCGCGCAGCGCTACCAGAAGATCCTCGCGCGTCAGGGCGTCGAGCTGAAGATCCTGCCCTCGCAGGGCTCGGTCGACAACCTGAAGCGCCTCGCCGACTCGAAGGCCGGCGTCGACATCGGCTTCGTGCAGGGTGGCGTCGCCGGCCAGGTCGACACGAGCAACCTCTACTCGCTGGGCAGCATCTTCTATACGCCGGTCTATGTCTTCTACCGCGCACCCAAGCCGATCGCGCGGCTCTCCGAGCTTTCCGGCAAGCGCATCGCGATCGGTC
>DASTPE010000121.1:0-28651 GCA_035762345.1 Burkholderiales bacterium | reverse complement strand
CCGGCCGGGCTCGCCAGTGACCGACATGAGGCCGGACATTGCCTGCGCAATGAGATCGTAGCCGCCCCTATCGGCGTACGGTCCGGTACGCCCGTAGCCGGAGATCGAGCAGTAGATCAGCCCGGGATTCACTTTCTTAAGTGTCTCGTATCCCAGGCCGAGCTTCTCCATCGTGCCTTTGCGGTAGTTCTCGGTGAGGACATCCGCGCGCGCGGCCATGCGCTTAAGCGCCTCCTGAGCCGCCGGAAGCTTGAGGTTGAGAGCAATGCCGCGCTTGTTGCGGTTCATCGCCATGAAGGACGCTGACTCTCCGCGCACCGAAGGCCGGTCCATGTGCCGCGTATCGTCGCCGCCAGGAATGCGCTCGACCTTGATGACGTCGGCGCCGAGGTCGGCGAGCATGATGCCGCAAGTCGGGCCTGCCATGATCTGCGCAAGCTCGAGTACCTTCACGCCGGCGAGCGGACCCGGCATTTTCCCTACGCGACTTTGCGGGCGGGGGCCTGCGCGCAGCCGGCGAGGTACTCCATTGCCGCCTGCACGCCTTCCTTTTGCACGGGTACGCCGGCGAGCCCGAGCCCCATCTCGACCCCGGCGAGCGTGCCCATCAGCATGAGGTCGTTGAAGTCGCCCAGGTGGCCGATGCGGAACATTTTGCCGCCGAGCTTGGTGAGCCCGGTGCCGAGGGAGAGATCGAAGGCTTCCAGGATCACCTTGCGCACGCGGTCGGCGTCGTGCCCGGCGGGCACCAGCACGCCGGTGAGCGAGGCGGAGTACTCGCGCGGGTCGAGCGCAAAGATTTCAAGCCCCCAGGCGCGCACGGCTCGGCGCGTCGCCTCGGCGTGGCGCTGGTGCCGCGCGAATACGGCGTCGAGGCCCTCTTCGTCCAGCAGCATCTTGAGCGCTTCGCGCAGGCCGTAGAGCAGATTGGTCCCAGGCGTGTACGGAAAGTAGCCGCTCTTGCCGTTGGCGATCATCTCGTCCCAGGTCCAATAGCTCCGCGCGAGTTTTGCGGACTTGGACGCAGCGAGCGCTTTAGGCGAGACGCAGTTGAATGAAAGACCCGGCGGCAGCATCAGCCCCTTCTGCGAGCCGGCGACGGTGACGTCCACCCCCCATTCGTCGTGTCGATAGTCCATCGAAGCAAGCGAGGAGATCGTGTCTACCATGAAAAGCGCCGGGTGCTTCGCAGCGTCCAACGCTTTCCTAACGTCCGCAATGCGCGAGGTAACCCCGGTCGAAGTTTCATTGTGCACAACGCATAGTGCCTTCAACGTCTTCGCACTGTCGGCGCGCAGCCGCTTCTCGATCGCCTCGGGATCGGCGCCGTGGCGCCAGTCGCCCGGCAGGAACTCGACTTCCAGCCCCAACTTCATGGTCATTTTTTGCCACAGCGTGGCGAAATGGCCGGTCTCGACCATGAGCACCCGATCGCCGGGCGAGAGCGTGTTTACGAGCGCTGCTTCCCAGGCGCCGGTTCCTGAAGCGGGATAGATCACCACCTCGCCTTGCGTGGTCTTGAAGACTCGCTTCATTTCGGCAAGGACTTCCTTGCCGAGCGTCGCAAACTGCGGCCCCCGGTGATCGATAGTCGGGAAATCGATCGCGCGCAGCACGCGATCGGGGACATTGGTCGGTCCGGGGATCTGGAGGAAATGACGGCCGGCGCGTCGGGTCATTGGGTTATTCTAACCACGGCGCCCATGAACGCTCCCTTGACGCCGGTCAGTTTTGTGAGAGGTAATCATTCCTCCTTCGCCGCTCGCTTGCGCAAGGAGGTCGACGGCGAAGTGATGTTCGATGCAGCGAGCCGCGGCCGCTACTCCACAGATGCCTCGATCTACCAAGTGGTGCCGATTGGCGTCGTTGTGCCGCGCAGCGAAGAAGCTGCGCGGGTCGCGATCGCGATTGCCGTTGAGGACGGCGTGCCGATCCTTCCGCGCGGGGCCGGAAGCTCGCAATGCGGCCAGGCGGTCGGCGCCGCGCTCATCATCGACCATACGAAATACCTCAACCAGATTCTCGAGATCGGGAATTCCTATGCGGTGGTGCAGCCGGGCGTGGTCCTCGACCAACTGAATGCCGCCCTGCGCAAGCACGGCGTTTGGTTCCCAGTCGACGTCTCGACGAGCGCGCAGGCCACCCTTGGCGGCATGGCGGGCAACAACTCCTGCGGCTCGCGCTCGATCGAGTACGGCAACATGGTGCATAACGTGCTCGCGATAGAAGCGGTGACCGCTTCGGGGCATCGCTGGCGCTTCGGGCCTCTGAACGAGGCGTCGGGCGCGTATGCGGAGTTCGTGCACAAGCTGAGACGCCTCTATGAGCGGGAAAAAGCCGAGATCGAGGCGCGGTTCCCCAAGGTGCTGAGAAAGGTCGCCGGCTACAACCTCGATCACCTCGGGTCGCCGCACGCGAACGCGGCGCATCTCCTCGTCGGTTCGGAAGGAACGCTCGCCTACTCCGAACGCATCCATCTGAAGCTTGCGCCCCTGCCGGCGAAGCGCGCGCTCGGTGTGTGCCATTTTCCGAAGTTCTACACCGCGATGGATCTCACGCAGCACATCGTGAAGCTCCAGCCGACAGCGGTGGAGCTCGTCGACCGCACCATGATTGGGCTCGCGCGCGAGAACCCGGCCTTCGAGAGGACGGTGAATGCCTTTATCAAGGGCGATCCGGACGCGATTCTGCTCGTCGAGTTCGCCGACGAGCGGGTGGGGCGGCTGAAGGACTTGGTGCAGCTCATGGCCGACTTTGGCTTGCCGGGCAGCGTGGTGGAGATCAGCGACGCCAATCTGCAGCGCGCGGTGTGGGAAGTGCGCAAGGCCGGGCTGAACATCATGATGTCGATGAAAGGCGACGGGAAACCGGTGTCCTTCATCGAGGATTGCGCAGTTCCGCTCGAGCATCTGGCCGAGTACACCGACCGCCTGACGCGGGTGTTCGAGAAGCACGGCACGCGAGGCACGTGGTACGCGCACGCTTCGGTCGGCACGCTGCACGTGCGCCCGGTGCTTGACATGCGCCGCGACGGCGCCGAGAGGATGCGCGCCATCGCCGAGGAAGCCTGCGCCATGGTCAAGGAGTACAAAGGCGCCTACTCGGGTGAGCATGGCGACGGCCTCGTGCGCTCTGAGTGGATAGCACCGTTCTTCGGCCCGCGACTCACTGCGGCGCTCGCTGAAATCAAGTCGTGGCTCGACCCCCAAGGCCTCATGAACCCGGGCAAGATCGTCAACCCGTCGCGCATGGACGACCGGAGCCTTTTCCGCTTCAAGCCCGCCTACGCGACCACGATCCCGCCGACCGTCCTCGACTGGAGCGAATGGGGCGGCTACGACAAAGCCGTGGAGATGTGCAACAACAACGGCCACTGCCGCAAGTTCGACGCCGGCACTATGTGCCCGTCGTACCGCGCCACCTTGGACGAAGTCCATCTCACCCGAGGGCGCGCGAATACGCTGCGGTTGGCGCTCTCAAATCAATTGACCTTCGACGAAGTGAAGGACGCGCTCGAGCTTTGCGTCTCCTGCAAAGGGTGCAAGCGGGAATGCCCCACAGGGGTTGACATGGCGCGCATGAAGATCGAGTTCCTCGCGCACTACAAGGCGCGCCATGGCTGGAGCCCGCGCGACAAGGTGATCGGCTACCTGCCACGCTATGCCACCTGGGCGGCGCGGTTTGCCCCGGTATCGAATCTGCTCTCGTCGCTGATGAAAAGCTCGCTGGGATTCTCGGAGAAACGAAACCTTCCGAGGTGGCGCACCGACTTCTTCTCGGACGAGGGAAGAAGCGACGGCGATGTGGTGCTCTTCGTCGACACGTTCAACCGCTATTTCGAGCCGGAGAACGCACATGCGGCACTAAGGGTGCTGGAAGCAGCAGGCTACCGCGTTCATGCGCCCCGCAGCTTGTGTTGCGGGCGCACGTTCCTTTCGGTCGGGTTGGTGAACGAAGCGAAGCGCGAAGCGCGCAGGATGATCGATACGCTCGCGCCGTACGCGCGAAAGGGCGTGCCCATCGTCGGCTTGGAGCCGTCATGTCTCTTTTCCCTCCGTGATGAGTTCCCCGTGCTCGTCAGCAATGAGCTCGCGAAAGGGTCATACCTCTTCGAGGAATTTGTCGCTGCCAATCCGGGCAGGCTGAAGTTCAAGGAACTGAAGCAGGAAGTGCTGCTGCACGGACACTGCCACCAGAAGGCTTTTGACGCCATGCCGGCGGTGGAGAAAGTGCTCGGCATGGTGCCCGGCCTCAAGGCGTCCACGGTGCAGACCAGCTGCTGCGGCATGGCCGGGAGCTTCGGCTACGAGGCGGAGCACTACGATGTCTCGATGAAGATGGCCGAGCTTTCCTTGCTTCCCGCTATCCGCAATTGCTCAGCCGAGACGCTGCTCGTCGCCGACGGCACGAGCTGCCGCCACCAGATTGCCGACGGCGCCGGGCGGGCAGCGATGCACGTCGCGCGCTTGCTCGAGCAGGCGCTGGCCTAACCGAGAAGCGCCATCACAACCGATACCGTAACAAGCGAAGCGGCAGTGGAAACTACCGCGCCGGTCGAGGTCTCGGCTTCAAGCAGCTGATAGCGCTGTGCAAGGACGAAGGCGGTGGCGCCGAGCGGAAGCGCGGCGCCCACGACGGCAATCTTGGCCCACAAGGGGTCAATTTTCAAAACCACAAAAACGAGTAGCGCCATCAACAATGGGTGCAGGACGAGCTTTAACACCGTGGTCTGCCAGCTGGCGACCGCACCGGCGCGGATCGACAGCTGGGACACGAAGAGGCCAATCGCGAAGAGAGCGCACGGCCCGGCGGCCGCTGCGAGCAGCGTAGCGAGCCGCTCGACCGGCAACGGAATCTTCACTTCCATGGCGACCAGGGCGATCGCCAAAGCGATCGGCCATATCAACGGGCTCATGATTACCCCTCGCAGCGCGCGTCGCACCGCGCCGCGGCGGGGATTGACGAAGAGCTCGAGGCATACGATCGCCAGGGCGAAGGACACAAAGTTGGTGGCCACGGTGGCGAGCGCTGCCGGCAGCGCGGCAGCCTCGCCGTAGGCCACGGTGACGAGTGGAATGCCGAGGTAGCCGGTATTGGCGAAGGACGCATTCAGGCCGCGCATCGTGCTTTCTGCGGACGGCGCGCCCGACAAACTTGAAATGAAGAATCCGACGGCGGCGGTGCCGAGGGTGGCGGCCACGACCGCAGCCAGGAACGCCCCGCTGAGGATCTCCTCGAGCGAGCCGCGATACACAGCCACGAAAAGCATGGCGGGAAGCGCGAACGCGTAAACGAACTGGTTGAGAGCCGCGCTGGAAGCTTGCGAGACGATCCGAAGGCGGCCGGCGAGGTAGCCGCAGCCGACCAGACCAAAGACCGGCAACACCGCGCCGAGGACGGGGTCTAGCGCCGACTCCATGCGAGCAGCGCTGCCCCGGCGACGATCATCGCGAAGCAAAGCCACTGCCCCATCGTCAGGCCAAGTGCCAGGTAGCCGATGAAGGCATCGGGCTCGCGCGCGAACTCCGCAATGAAGCGCAGTACTCCATAGCCGAGCAGGAACATCGCCGACACCTGGCCGCGCGCCCGCGGCTTCGAGGAGAACCACCAAAGGAACGCGAAGAGCGCCACGCCCTCGAGCGCGAATTGGTAGAGCTGGGAGGGATGCCGCGGCGCGCCGTCGGTGCCTGGAAAGACCATTCCCCATGGAAGGTCGGTCAGCCGTCCGGGCAGCTCGGCGTTGATGAAGTTGCCGAGCCGGCCTGCGGCGATCCCGGGCGGGATAAGCGGCGCGAGGAAGTCCATCAGGCGCACGTAGTCGACGCCGTTGCGGCGCGCGGCAATCACCATCGCAACCATCACGCCGAGCAGTCCGCCGTGGAAGGACATGCCTCCCTGCCAAATGGCAAAGATCTCGAGCGGGTGCGAGGCGTAATAGCCGGGCTTGTAGAAGAGCACATAGCCCAGTCGCCCGCCGAGGATCACGCCGAGCACGACCAGAAACAGGAGATCGTCGAGCTGAGCGCGGGTGATCGGTACCTGCCCCTTCGCGATTCGCCTCGCGCCCAGCCACCAGCCGATGGCGAAGCCGGCGAGATACATGAGGCCGTACCAGCGAACCGCGAGCGGTCCGATCGAGAACGCGACCGGGTCGATGTTCGGGTGCGCGATCACGCGGCCGCTTTCCGCAGGGCCTTTCTCGCCACCTCGATCAGCTCGCGCCCCGGGGCGCCGAGGCTGCTGCGCCGCCAGGCGAGCCACAGCTCCAGGCGCGGGTGCGGATCCGCGAGCTCGCGGTATGTTACGCCGCGCCGTCCGAGGTTCGCGATAGAGCCGGGGACGACCGCCACGCCGAGCCCGCTCGATACCAAGCTTACGACTGTCTGCATTTGTATGGCCTCCTGCGCCACCCGCGGCGAGAACCCGGCGCGCGCGGCAAGCGCGGCGACTATATCGTAGAGACCGGGCGCGATATCGCGCGGCACCATGACGAAGGCCTCTTCTCTCAACTCGCGCAGCGCCACCCGTCCTGGGCGCCGCGCAAGCGCATGCCGCGCAGGCAGAGCGGCCACGAAACGCTCACGCTGCACGACGAGGTGCTCGAAAGACGCTCGGGCCACTGGCGGAAGAAGCAGGCCGAAGTCGAGCTCACCTGCCGCGAGCGCCGCCGCCTGCTCCGGCGACAGCATCTCGCGCAGCGCAAGCGTGACACCGGGCCGCATGGCCTTGTACGTCTTCAAGAGCCGCGGCAGCACGCCATAATCGGCGAGCGAAACGAACCCGATCCTGAGCCGACCGGTCGTGCCGGCAGCAATGCCGCGCACTTCCAACATCGCCTGTTCCAGCTGCCACAGCACTCGCTTGGCATCCACGAGAAAGCGGGCGCCCTCCGGTGTGAGCTCCACTCGCCGTCGCGTGCGCGCGAGCAGCTTCGTCCCGACACGGTCTTCAAGCTCCACGATCGAGCGCGACAGCGGCGGCTGCGAGATGTGCAGCGCGGCCGCCGCGCGGCCGAAGTGGAGCGCCTCGGCGACTGCGATGAAATAGCGCAGCTGGCGCAAATCGGGAAGATTCATACCGAAAAGGTATTACAGTGCGCTGCCGATTGTATTGGATTGCGCTGTCCGAGCCCCCTACATTGCCCCCATTCGAAAGGAGCGCCATGGCCCAGCCCACGACCCCGCGGAGCCCCTCGCCGCTGAATCGCCGCTCGCGGCTCATCACCCAAGGCGTCGCGCGCTCGCCGAACCGCGCGATGCTGCGCGCGGTCGGCTTCCGCGACGGCGATTTCGACAAACCGATCGTAGGTGTGGCGAACGGCCATTCAACCATGAACCCGTGCAACGCCGGCATCTCTCCCCTCGTCGAGCGCGCGGTGCAGGCGCTAGAGCAGGCGGGCGCGAAGCCGCAGACCTTCGGCTTCCCGACGGTTACTGACGGCATCGGCATGGGGACGGAGGGCATGAAGTACTCGCTCGTGTCGCGCGAGGTGATCGCCGACGCGATCGAGACCGCGGTGAACGGGCAACTGATGGACGGGGTGCTTTGCGTCGGCGGCTGCGACAAGAACATGCCTGGAGCCATGATGGCCATGGCGCGCGTCAACGTGCCGGGGATCTTCGTCTATGCCGGCACGATCAAGCCGGGCAAGTGGAAGGGGCAGACCCTCACCATCGTGAGCCCGTTCGAGGCCGTGGGCAGCTTCACCGCGGGCAAGATGAGTGAGGAGGACTTCGTCGGCATCGAGAAAAACGCCTGCCCTACGGTCGGCGCTTGCGGAGGGCAGTACACGGCCAACACCATGTCATCGTCGTTCGAAGCGCTCGGCATGAGCCTGCTCGGCTCCTCGCAAATGGCTTCGCCCGACCCCGAGAAGGCGGACTCCGCCGCCGCGTCGGCGCGCGTGCTGATGGAGGCGGTGCGAAACGACCTCAAGCCGCGCGACATCATTACGCGCAAGTCGATCGAGAACGCGGTCGCCCTCGTCATGGCGACCGGCGGCTCGACCAACGCGGTCCTGCACTACCTGGCGATCGCGGCGGCGGCTGGGGTGAAATGGACCATTGATGACTTCGAGCGCGTGCGCCGCAAAGTGCCGGTGCTCTGCGACTTAAAGCCCTCCGGGCGCTTCGTGGCGGTGGATTTCCACCGCGCCGGCGGCGTACCGCAGGTGCTGAAGATGCTGCTCGAGAACGGCGTCCTGCACGGCGAGTGCATGACGATCCACGGCAAGACTATGCGCGAAATGCTGAAGGACGTGCCTTCGCAGCCGCGCGCCGACCAGGAAGTGATCCGCCAGTGGTCCAAGGCGCTCTACCCGGAGGGCCATCTCGCTGTCCTTAAGGGCAACCTCGCGACGGAAGGTTGCGTGGCGAAGATCACAGGCCTGAAGAGCCCATCGATCACCGGCCCGGCGCGGGTGTTCGACTCCGAGCCCGCGGCACTGAGGGCGATCCTTGCCAGGCGGATCAAGCCCGGCGATGTAATCGTGATCCGCTATGAAGGGCCCAAAGGCGGACCGGGAATGCAGGAAATGTTAGCGCCCACTTCGGCGCTTATAGGGCAGGGGTTGGGCGAATCGGTCGGACTTCTGACGGATGGGCGATTCTCCGGCGGCACTTGGGGAATGGTCGTCGGTCATGTCGCACCCGAGGCCTACGTCGGGGGCACGATCGCCCTCGTCAAGGAAGGCGACTCCATCACCATCGACGCCAAGAAGCGCTTGCTGCAGCTTAACGTTTCGGCCAAGGAGCTCGCCGCGCGCCGCAAGAAATGGAAACAGCCCAAGCCGCGCTACACGCGGGGATTACTCGCGAAGTACATGAAGCTCGTGTCGACCGCCTCGCGGGGCGCGATAACAGACGGCTAGAAGCTCGACCCAGGGTCTTTCAGGAACTCGATCTCTTCGCGGGTGCTGGCGCGTCCGAGAGCCGCATTACGATGCGGGAAGCGCCCGAACCGGCGGATGATGTCGCGGTGCGCGAGGGCGTAGCGATAGGTGTCGGCGACCTCCGGGAAAGCAAGCAGCGCTTCACAGAGCGTGCACGCCCGTTCCTGGTCCTCGACTGATTCGCTGTGTTCGAACGGCAGGTAGGCGAACATGCGCTCTACCGCCAACAATTCGCGGTCCCAGCCCTTGCCGACGAGGTGCTGCGCGGCCTCCAGGGCGAGCGCGTCGCCGGAAAAGGCGCGGGCAGTCCCGCGATGGATGTGGCGCGGAAACTGGTCGAGCACGATGATGCGCGCGAGGCAGGGGCGCGGCTCTTCCAGCCAGTCCCGGTGCTTTCCCGCCAGGATCTCCTCGTGCAAGGAACCGAAGCGCTCGGTGACTTCGGCGTCGAAGGCGTTGTTCTTCTCGAACCAGCGCTTGTGCCGCTTGCCATACTCGGCGCCTTCCCCGAACCAGAAGTCCAACACCTCAAGTGCTAAGCTTTTCATCGACCAAGAGCCAACCAAGAAGGAGACGTCATGATCGCTCAGTTCCGCCGCTTCATCGCAGTCTTGCTCGCCATTACGCTCGTCGTGCCGCTTCCGGCGCGCGCCGCGATGCTGAGCACCGAGAGCGCTCTCGGCCCGGACCGGGAACGTATCGCGCGGATCCTGGATCGAACCGATGTGCAGGTGCAGCTCCAAGCCTTTGGCGTAAGCGCGGCCGAGGTCAAGGCCCGCGTGGGCGCGCTCACCGACGAGGAGGCGGCCGAGCTTGCCGCGCGCATCGGCGAGTTGCCCGCGGGTGGGGTGGGCATCCTCGGTGCCGTGCTCATCGTTTTCCTGGTGCTGCTCCTTACCGATATTTTGGGCTTCACCAAGGTCTTCCCGTTTACACGCCCGGCGAAGTGAACCGCGTGGAGTGAACAGACTTCAGGGCGAGACTTCGCCCTACCTGCGGCAGCACGCGGCAAACCCAGTTCACTGGTATCCCTGGGGAGCTGAGGCGCTTGAGCGCGCACGCGCCGAGGACAAGCCGATCCTGCTCTCGATCGGTTACTCGGCCTGCCACTGGTGCCACGTCATGGCGAACGAGAGTTTCGAGGACGCCGGCGTTGCGGAGGTGATGAACCGGAATTTCGTTAACGTTAAGGTGGACCGCGAGGAGCGGCCCGACCTCGACCAGATCTACCAGACTGCGCACCAGATGCTCGCGCGGCGCACCGGCGGCTGGCCGCTCACCATGTTCCTGGCGCCCGACGGAACGCCGTTCTTCGGCGGCACGTACTTCCCGAAGGAACCGCGCTACGGCCTGCCCGGGTTCGGCGACCTCTGCGAGCGCGTCGCGGCAGTCTGGCGTGAAAAGCGCGCTGAAATTGCGGCGCAGAACGCCGAGGTGCTGAATGCGCTTGCGGGCACGCTCCCGCAACGCGCCGCTCAGCCTAAAGAGCTGGACGGTGAGCCAGTAAAGGGCTTGCTCGAAATGCTGAAGGCAAATTTCGATGCGCGCTTCGGCGGCTTCGGGGCGGCGCCGAAATTTCCCCACCCCACCGACTTGAAGCTGTGCCTGCGCAAGGGCGAAACCGAAATCGCGCTGACCACGGTCAGGCGCATGTGCGAAGGCGGGATCTACGACCAGCTCGGCGGCGGTTTCTACCGCTACAGCGTCGACGCCGAGTGGATGATCCCGCACTTCGAGAAGATGCTCTACGACAATGGGCCTCTGCTCGGCCTGCTTGCCGACGCCTCGCTTTTGGACCGCGAGCGGCTCTACGCCGAGTGCGCCGCCGCCACCGCCAGCTGGCTGATGCGGGAAATGCAGTCGCCGGAGGGCGGCTACTACTCCTCGCTCGACGCAGACAGCGAGCACGAGGAAGGCAAGTTCTATGTCTGGACGCGCGACGAAGCGCGGCAGCTTCTCACTGACGAGGAGTACCTCGCCGTCGCATCGCGCTACGGCCTCGACCGGCCTCCGAATTTCGAGAACAGGTACTGGCACCTCTACGTTTCAAGGCCCATCGAGCCTGCCAATGAAGCCCTCGTTGCAGCGGGGAGACAAAAGCTTCTTGCGGCGCGCGAGCAGCGTGTGCGCCCCGGCCGCGACGAGAAGGTCCTCGTTTCGTGGAACGCGCTCGCCATTCGCGGCATGGCCCGCGCCGGACGGGTGTTTGGAAACCAAGCGTGGATCGCCTCGGCGCGCCGCGCGTTCGCATTCATCCGCTCCGCGATGTGGCGCAACCGCCGCCTCATGGCCACGTACAAGGATGGGCGGGCGCATCTCAACGCGTATCTCGACGACTACGCCTTGCTGATCGCCGCGGCACTCGAGCTCTCTCAGGACCGGTTCTCGGTAGATGAGCTCAACTTCGCTGTCGAGCTGGCCGAGGTGCTTCTCGATCAGTTCGAGGACCCCGCCGAGGGCGGCTTTTTCTTCACCGCGCGGGAGCATGAGCGGCTGATCCACCGGCCGAAGCCGGGCCACGATCACGCCACGCCCTCGGGGAACGCGGTTGCCGCGTCGGTCCTCGACCGGCTGCACGCCCTCACGGGGGAGGCACGCTACGCCGCCGCCGCGGGGCGCGCGCTCGAGCTCTTCTATCCGGCGCTGCGCGAGCACCCCGGCGGATTCGCCATGATGGCGATCGCCTTGGACCAGCACCTCGCGCAGCCCAAGACCCTTGTTCTGCGCGGCAGGCCGGACGCCGTGGAGTCGTGGAAGGCACAACTCGCGCGCGAATACCTGCCCGACACGCTGCTGCTCGCGATCCCCGACGGTGTGCCCGGCGTGCCACCGCTCCTCGACAAGCCAGCGCGCGCGGGCGAGGTCAACGGATGGTTGTGCCGGGGCGTTAGCTGCCTCGAGCCGAGTAACGACTTACTACACTTGAGACAAATCCTTAAGGAGAAGAAATGAAGCTTACAGGGAGATGTATTGCGCTTGCGGCGTTTGCCGCAGCCGCCTTGCCCGCGGCGGCAAGCGAGGAGCTGGCGAAGAAGCACGCCTGCCTGGCCTGCCACACCGTGGACAAAAAGATGGTCGGCCCATCCTACAAGGACGTGGCGGCCAAGTATCGCGCGGACAAGGAAGCTCCGAAGAAGCTGGCGGCGAAGGTCAAGAACGGCAGCCAGGGGGTGTGGGGCAACGTACCGATGCCGCCGAACAGCGCGGTGCCCGATGCCGACGTAAACGCGCTCGTGAGGTGGATTCTCTCGCAGAAGTAAGGGGTATGATATTGACCCGCACGCATACCCCTAGCACGAACTCCCGGGAGAACTCATGAAGAACGTTCAAATTGGCATTAGTGTCATCGCTGCAGCAGTCGCGCTCGTCGGCTGCGGACAGCAGAGCGGCGGCGGAGCCGAGGTCAAGATCGGTCACGTCGCGCCGCTTACCGGCGGCATCGCGCACCTCGGCAAGGACAACGAGAACGGCGCGCGCCTCGCCATAGAGGAGGCGAATGCAGCCAAGCTCAAGATTGACGGCAAGGACGTGAAATTCACGCTGGTCGCCGAAGACGACCAGGCCGACCCGAAGGTCGGCACCACCGTGGCGCAGAAGCTCGTCGACGCCAAGGTGGTCGGCGTCGTCGGCCACCTCAACTCGGGGACCTCGATTCCCGCCTCGCCACTCTACAACCAGGCCGGGATCCCGGTGATCTCTGGCTCGGCGACTAACCCGAAGCTCACCGAGCAGGGGTTCAAGACTCAGTTCCGCGTGGTGGGCCGCGATGATCAGCAGGGACCGGCGATCGCGAGCTATCTGGCGACCAACAACAAGCCCAAGGTGGTCGCGGTCATCGACGACGCCACAGCCTACGGCGAAGGCATCGCGAACGAGGTGGAGAAGACGCTCAAGGCCGCCCAGATCGAAGTTCTGCCGCGCGAGAAGGGCACCGACAAGACCACCGACTGGAAGGCGATTCTCACCAAACTGCGCGGCCGCAACCCCGATGCGGTGTTCTATGGCGGCATGGACGCCACCGGCGGACCGCTGCTCAAGCAAGGACGTGAGCTCGGCATCAAGGCAGTTTTCTCGTTCGGCGACGGCGCGTGCACCGACAAGATGAAGGAGCTCGCGGGCGACGCTGCCGAAGGGTTGCTGTGCTCGCAGGCCGGCATCCCGCCACAGGCCGCCGACAAGAAGTTCCTTGACGCCTACAAGAAGAAGTTCAACGCCGACCCGATCCTGTATTCGCCGTTCACCTACGACGCGGCCAACATGATCATCCAGGCAATGCAGAAGGCGAACTCGACCGACCCGAAGAAGTACCTGCCGGTGCTGCAGAAGCTGGACTTCACCGGAGCGACGGGCAAGATCCAGTTCGACGACAAGGGCGACCGCAAGGACGCCGAGATGACCATCTTCAGCATGAAGGGCGGCAAGCTCGAGCCGATCGCCATCATCAAGGGCGGCAAGACCATGGGCTACGACGAGTTCGTCAAGGGGTCGAAATAAGGGGCTCTACGTAGGCTTGCACTAGGGAGAGGAGGAGCGAAAACGGCACCTGCGGGTGCCGTTTTTGTATGGATACGTTCCTGCAGCAATTGGTGAACGGCCTCACCGCGGGGAGCGTGTATGCCGTGGTCGCGCTCGGTTACACGATGGTGTACGGCATCATCCAGCTCATCAACTTCGCGCACGGCGAAGTGGTGATGATCGGCGCCATGGTGGCGTTCAGCGTCATCAACCTGCTCGTTCCGAGCGGCTTGCCGCCGCTCGCGATCGTACTGATCGGCGCCGGGTGCGCGGTGCCGATCTGCATGCTGGTGGGCTATGGCATGGAAAGGCTCGCCTACCGGCCGCTGCGCCACGCGCCGCGCCTCGCGCCGCTGATCACCGCAATCGGCGTTTCGATCATTCTGCAGCACATCGCGCTCATGATCTGGAGCCGGAACATCCTCGCGTTCCCGCAAATCATTCCGTCGCGCACCTACTTCATCGCCGGCGCCGCGATTACCACCGTGCAGATCGCGATCCTCGCAATCTGCGTGACGCTGATGGCGAGTCTCGCGATCCTGGTCTATCGAACTCCGCTCGGTACCGCCATGCGCGCGACGGCGCAGAACGCGCAGGTCGCGGGGCTCATGGGCATCGACATCAACCGGGTGATCGCGGTGACTTTCATTATCGGCGCCGGGCTCGGCGCGGTGGCCGGCGTGCTCTACGGCACCTACTACGGCATCGCCCAGTACACCATGGGCTCGATCCTCGGCCTCAAGGCGTTCTCGGCCGCGGTGCTCGGCGGCATCGGCAATATCCCCGGCGCGATGCTTGGCGGCGTGCTGCTCGGCCTGGTGGAAGCGCTCGGCGCCGGCTACATCGGCGATTTCAGCGATCTGTGCCTCTACGGCGTGCCGCTCGACGCCTGCCGGCGTGGCGGCCACTTCATCCTTTTCGGCTCGGAGTACCAGGACGTGTTCGCGTTCGTGGTGCTGATCCTCGTGCTCGTGTTCCGGCCGCAAGGGCTCCTCGGCGAGCGGGTGGGAGAGCGCGCTTGAAGCCGTATTTCGATACCAAGGGCAGGCCATGGCTCGTTTGGGTCGGCTTCGCCCTCATCGGAATTTCGCTCGCGCTGCTGCCCTTCGCCCTCGCCCAGATTGGCACGACCTGGGTGCGCATCGCCAACTACGCGATCCTGTACGTGCTGCTCGCTCTGGGCCTGAACATCGTCGTAGGCTTCGCCGGCCTGCTCGATCTGGGCTACATCGCGTTCTACGCCGTCGGTGCCTACACCTACGCGCTGCTTGCCAGCCCGCAATTCGGGCTGCACCTGCCGTTCTGGGTGATCCTGCCCATCGGCGCCGCGATCGCCGCGTCTTTCGGGGTGATCCTGGGCGCGCCGACGCTCAAGTTGCGCGGGGATTACCTGGCCATCGTGACACTCGGCTTCGGCGAGATCATCCGGATCTTCCTCAACAACCTGTCGCGCCCGGTGAACATCACGAGCGGCCCGCAAGGTATCACGCGCATCGACCCGTTCACGCTCGACGGCTTCAGCTTCGGCGTGTACGACACCTTCCTCGGCGTCGAGTGGAGCGCGCCGATCAAGTACTACTACGTGCTGCTTCTCGTCGCGCTCTTCATCATTCTTGTCAACCTGCGGCTGCAGAATTCGCGCATCGGCCGCGCCTGGGAGGCGATCCGCGAGGACGAGATCGCGGCGCGCGCTATGGGTATTGACACACGCAACCTAAAGCTGCTCGCTTTCGCCATGGGCGCGAGCTTCGGCGGCGTCGCGGGCGGCATGTTCTCCGCGATCCAGGGCTTCATCTCGCCCGAGAGCTTCGTGCTCGTCGAGTCCATCATGGTCGTGTGCATGGTGGTGCTGGGCGGTATGGGCAACATCTGGGGCGTAATCCTCGGCGCGCTGCTGCTTTCTTTCGTTCCCGAGATCCTGCGCTGGACGGTAACGCCAGTGCAGGAGGCGCTCTTTGGCCGCATGGTGATCGAGCCCGAGGTGATCCGAATGCTGCTGTTCGGGCTGGCCCTCGTCCTGGTGATGCTGTTCCGCCCGGCCGGGCTGCTGCCTTCCGCCGTTAGGAAGCGCGAGCTGGAAGAGCAAGTCGCTTGAGCCTTCTCAGCGCAAGCACGGTGTCCAAGCGCTTCGGCGGCGTGCAGGCGCTGAGCAACGTCTCGTTCTCGATTGCAAGCCGAGATATCTACGGTCTTATCGGGCCGAACGGCGCGGGCAAGACCACGCTCTTCAATGTCCTCACCGGCATTTATCCCCCCGACGCCGGCGCATTCAGCTTCCAGGGAAGCAGCCTCGCCGGCCTGAAGCCCAACCATGTGGCCCAGGCGGGCATCGCGCGCACGTTCCAGAACATCCGCCTCTTTGCCAATCTGTCGTCGCTCGAGAACGTAATGATCGGCAGGCACCTGCGCGGCCGAGCGGGGGTAATCGGTGCAGTGTTACGCACGAAAAGTACGCTCGCCGAAGAGCGTGCCATTGAGAGGCGGGCGCTGGAGCTGCTCGAGTATGTCGGCATTCGGGCGCGCGCAAACGATTCCGCCGGTAGCTTGCCTTACGGCGATCAGCGGCGCCTTGAGATCGCGCGCGCTCTTGCCACCGAGCCGAAGCTGCTCGCGCTGGATGAGCCCGCCGCGGGCATGAACCCGGCCGAGCGTCTCGCCCTCGGGAGGCTGATCCGCCGCATCCGCGACGACGGTGTCACCGTGCTGCTTATCGAGCACGACGTTCGCCTCGTCATGAACGTGTGTGACCGCGTCATGGTGCTCGACTACGGCGAAAAGATCGCCGAAGGTATCCCTGCCGAGGTCCAAAAAGATCCGAAGGTTATCGAGGCCTATCTAGGCGCACCGCGTGCTGCTTGAAGTCAAAGGGCTCGAGGTGCACTACGGCGGTATTCGCGCCGTCAAGGGTGTTGATTTAACGGTCGACGAAGGGGAGCTCGTCTGCCTGATCGGCGCCAACGGCGCTGGCAAGACGACGACGCTCAAGGCGATTTGCAGGCTGGTTCCTTCTCAATCCAGAGCCATTTCGTATACGGGGAAGGATATCTCGCGCGCCGCGGTGCACGAGCTGCCGCGCCAGGGGCTGGTCATGGTGCCCGAAGGGCGCGGGATCTTTCCGCAACTCACCGTCGAGGAGAACCTCGCGATGGGCGCCTACGTGCGCGGCAGCGCTGATCCCGAAAAGCAGTACGCCACGTTTCCGCGACTCAGGGAGCGCCGACAGCAAGTCGCCGGCACGCTTTCCGGCGGCGAGCAGCAGATGCTCGCGATCGCGCGCGCGCTGATGAGCGCCCCCAAGCTGCTTCTCCTCGACGAGCCCTCGATGGGGCTCGCGCCCATGATGGTGGCACGCATCTTCGAGATCATCGGGGAGATTGCCGCACGCGGTGTGACCATCCTCCTCGTCGAGCAGAACGCGCGCCTCGCGCTCGAGCTCGCGCACCGTGGCTATGTGATGGAATCGGGGACGATTACGCTCGCCGGCAAGTCGACCGATTTGCTCAATGACAGCCGGGTGAAGGAGGCTTACCTTGGAGAGGGTGCAGGTTAGCGCAGCTCGTCCGACGCCAGGTCGGCCTGCGTAGTGAAGCTGTCGGCGTAAAACTCGTCCTCGGGCAGCCCACAGAGCGTGGTGAAGTCGCGCTTCGCCGAGTCGACCATCACGGGCACGCCGCAGGCGTAAACCTGGTGGGGCGAAAGGTCGGGCACGTCCTCCATCACCGCGCGGTGCACGAACCCGGTGCGGCCGGTCCACGCATCCTCCGGCCGGGCCTCTGAGATCACTGGGACGTAGCGGAAATTCGGGTGCTCGCGCGTCCAAGTCTGGGGTAACGAATCAAGATACAAGTCTTTGGGACGGCGGCAGCCCCAGTAAAGCGTCATCGGCCGCGTCACGCCGCGGTGGAACGCGCTTTCGATGATCGACTTGATCGGCGCAAAGCCCGTACCGCTCGCGACGAATACGATGGGTTTCGGGCTGTCGTCACGCAGGAAGAAGCTTCCGAGAGGCCCTTCCAGCCGCAGGATGTCGCGCTCCCTCATCTTCGTGAAGACATGCTCGGTGAAGTTGCCGCCGGCGACGCGTCGGATGTGCAGCTCGATCAGCTCGTCGGCGTGCGGCGCATTCGCCATCGAGAAACTGCGCCGCTCGCCGCCCTTCAGCAGGAAGTCGATGTACTGGCCTGCCAGGAACTGCAGCCGCTCGTTCGCCGGCAGCTTGAGCCGCACGATCATGACGTCATCGGCGGCCCTTTCGAGCTGCTGCACCCTGCAGGGGAGCAGGCGCACCGCGATGTCCTTCGCCGCACCGATGGTGCGGCATTCGATCACCATGTCGGCGAGCGGCTTCGCCTGGCAGAAAAGCGCCTTGCCGTGCGCACGCTCCGCCTCTGTGAGCACACGAGCGTGGTAATGGCCATAGTCGACCGAGCCGGCGAGAATCTTTCCCTTGCACGAGCCGCACGCGCCGTTCTTGCATCCGTAGGGCAGCATCACCCCCTGGCGCAGCGCCGCGGCGAGCACCGACTCGCCTTCCTGCACCTCGAAGCCCTGGCCGCTCGGCTGAACGGTAACTTTGTGCATCGCTAGAATAGGCGCATGGAGTCTACCAAGCTCTTGGTTCTCACCAACTTTCCCGATCGCGCCGCGGCCGAGAGGCTCGCCGACATGCTGATCGCCGAGCAGCTCGCGGCCTGCGTCAACATTCTTGCGCCGTGCCGATCGGTCTATCGCTGGAAGGGCGCGGTGCAGCACGACGAAGAGCACCCGATGCTCATCAAGACGACGCAGGCGCGCTATGCGGCGCTCGAGCAGGCACTGCGCGCCGGGCATCCCTACGAACTTCCCGAGATCATTGCGGTCCCAATCGAGCGCGGCCTGCCCGCCTACCTCGACTGGGTAGCCGCAGAAACCACAAAGGCGTGAAGCGCTTTTTCGCATTGCTGGTGCTGCTCGCTGCCTGCACTTCGGCGGCAGCGCAGCTCTTCCTCAAGAAATCCGACGAACTGCTTGAGCCCGAGAAGGCGTTCCGCTTCAGCGCACGCGCCCTCGACGGCGCGGTCGAAATCCAGTTCGCCATCGCCGACGGGTACTACATGTACCGCGACAAGTTTCGCTTCGCGGCCGAAGGCAATCCGGCGGTGCGCCTCGGCCGTCCGGAGCTTCCCGCCGGCGCGCGCCACCGGGACGAGTTTTTCGGCGAAGTTGAGACCTACCGAAGACAGGTGCACATCCGCATTCCCGCCGAAGGCGAGGGACGCTTCGACCTGAAGGTGACTTCGCAGGGCTGTGCGGATATCGGGGTGTGCTACGTGCCGATGGAATCGCAGGCTTCATTACAGCTCGTTGCTGTTCCGGCGGGCGCGGCATCGACTGTCTCGGAAGGGCCGCGCGAGATTGATGCGCGGCCGCGCTTGTCCATCTTCGCGAGCGACATCGATATTGTGCGCCTCTTCGAAGGCAATTTCGTGCTCGTGCTCGCGGGCTTCCTTTTTCTGGGCGTGCTGCTCACTTTCACGCCCTGCGTGCTGCCCATGATCCCGATCCTTTCGGCGATCATCGCCGGCGAGGGGAAGAATCTGAACAAGTGGCGCGGACTATCCCTTTCGCTCACATACGTGCTCGGAATGGCGCTTGCCTATGCGCTGGCTGGCGTCGGGGCCGCGTATTCGGGTTCGCTCCTCGCTGCGGCGCTGCAAAACGTGTGGGTCCTCGGCACCTTCGCTGCCGTGTTCGTGATCCTCGCGCTTTCCATGTTCGGGTTCTACGATCTGCGGCTGCCGGGCTTCGTGCATCACCACCTGCACGCGGCGCACAAGCGGCTGCGCGGCGGCCAGGTGGCCTCGGTGGCAGCCATGGGTGTGCTCTCCGCGGTGATCGTGAGCCCGTGCGTCGCAGCGCCGCTCGCCGGCGCGTTGCTCTACATCTCGCAGACCCGCGACGTCATGCTCGGCGGCGCCGCGCTTTTCGCGATGGCGCTTGGCATGGGAGTGCCGCTGGTCGCGGTCGGGGTCTCCGAGGGCGCGCTCCTACCCAAGGCCGGCGCCTGGATGGAGGGCGTGCGCAAGTTGTTCGGCGTACTGCTTATCGCGGTCGCGATCTGGATCGTCTCGCCGGTGCTCCCGTCGATGGCGCAGATGCTCGCCTGGGGCGCGCTTTTTATCGGCTCCGCAATGTTCTTACGCGCGATTGACCCGCTGCCCGAGTCGGCCTCGGGATGGTGGCGGCTGTGGAAAGGCGTCGGCATCGTCGCCTTGGTCGCCGGCATTGCGTTCATCATCGGCGCGTTTTCAGGCGCGCAGGATGTGCTGCGGCCGCTTGCAGGGGTTTCCAGGACCGGCGCAACAGCCACGCCGCTGCCGTGGGTCCGTGTGGCTTCGCTCGCCGAGCTCGAAGGGAAGCTCAAGGCACCTGGGAAAACCGTGATGCTGGATTTCTATGCGGACTGGTGCGTGTCGTGCAAGGAAATGGAAGCGTTCACGTTTTCCGACCCGGGCGTGCGCGCTCAGCTCGACCGCATGCTGCTCTTGCAAGTCGACGTGACGGCGAACAGCGAAGCCGACAAGGCGCTGCTCAAGCGCTTCTCGCTCTTCGGCCCTCCAGGAATCATCTTCTTCGACCCGCACGGCCGCGAGATCAAGGGCCTGCGGGTCATCGGCTACCAGAACCCCGATCGCTTCCTGAAAACCCTTAACCTCGCGACAGCGCCTTAGCCGCGTCGAGCGCGAAATACGTCAGGATGCCGTCGGCGCCGGCGCGCTTGAACGCAAGCAGCGTCTCCAGCATGCACGATTCCGGCAGCCAGCCGCGTTCTATCGCGCCGCGCAGCATGGAGTACTCGCCAGAGACTTGGTAGGCATAGGTGGGAACCTTGAACTCCTCCTTCACGCGGCGCAGAACGTCGAGGTACGGAAGCCCCGGCTTCACCATCACCATGTCGGCGCCCTCGGCGAGATCGAGACCGACCTCACGCAGCGCTTCGTCGGAGTTCGCGGGGTCGAGCTGATAGGTTCGCTTGTCGGCCTTGCCGAGCGCCTTCGCGGAGCCGACTGCGTCGCGGAACGGGCCGTAGAAGCCCGACGCGTACTTCGCAGAGTAGGCCATGATCTTGGTGTGGATGTGACCGGCTTTTTCGAGCGCTGCGCGGATGCGGCCGATGCGGCCGTCCATCATGTCGGAAGGCGCGACGATGTCCACGCCGGCGGCAGCTTCCGCGAGCGCCTGCTTCACCAGAACATCGAGCGTTGCGTCGTTGAGGATGTATCCGGTTGCGTCGATGACGCCGTCCTGGCCGTGCGTGGTATAGGGATCGAGCGCCACGTCGGCCATGATGCCCAGTTCGGGAAAGCGCTTCTTAAGCGCCGAGATGGCGCGCGGAACCAGTCCCTTCGGGTTGAATGCTTCGCGGCCGTCGGGGGTCTTCAGCTTGGAATCGATTGCAGGGAAGAGCGCGAGTACCGGAATCCCGACTTTCACGCATTGCTCGGCCAAGCGCAGCAGCCGATCGACGGTCATACGCTCGACACCCGGCATGGAAGCCACTTTTTCCGTGCGGGTTTTCCCGTCGAGCATGAAGACGGGATAGATCAGATCCCCCGCGCTGAGTGTGGTCTCGCGCATCAGACGGCGCGAGAACTCATGGCGCCGCATGCGCCGCATCCGCAGCGCGGGGAAGCTACCGTAAATGTTCATTTATTTCTAAATGTTACTGGGGGAACTTTGCGGGGCGGGCTGAATCTTACCCCTCGGACGAGTTGATCGTCTCCCGCTTCTCCTCCCTGAGCGGGTGCCTTAATTCAACGTTAAGGCGTTTTGCCCCCGGTTTATATCCCCTTTACCGGGGGCTTTTTATTTCCGCGCCCTGCTCGAGCCACGACTCGAGCAGGGCGCGACATTCTTCGACGCCCTGCCTCGTCACGCTCGAGAAGAGCACCAAATCGGCGAACCGGTCCGTCAGTGCGGCCTGCTCGCCACGGGCAAGCTTGTCCGCCTTCGCCAGCACAAGCAGCCTGCGCCGGTCGCCCAGCCATTCCAGGAGTTGCACGTCGAGAGGCGTTAAGGGATGGCGAGCGTCCATGACGACCACAATACCGGCGATGTTGGAGCGCGAGCCGAGATAGCTTTCGACGAGCTCGCGCCACCGCGCCCGCTGCGGGCGTGGGACTCGTGCATAGCCATACCCAGGGAGATCGACGAGCCGTGCGGCATCGCCCAGCGAGTAGAAGTTGATCGTCTGCGTGCGCCCGGGAGTCTTGCTGGTGAACGCAAGTCGCTTGCGCCCGACGATGGCATTGATCGCGCTCGACTTACCGACGTTCGAGCGACCAGCGAAGACGATTTCGGGCGGCCCTGGCGGAGGCAGCTCGGAGGGCCGGCCGACGGCGGCGAGGAACTGTGCTTCCGAGAATAATCTAATAAAATCGCGCCTTTCGATGCGAGCAGAGAGCAAGGGGATGATACGTGCATTGGTATGCGCGGCCGGCGCAACTGCGGCGCTCGCCGCGCAGGCCCAGGCGCCGGATCTGAAGAAAGCCGAAGAGCTCGCGAAGCAGGTTTGTGCCGCCTGCCATGCCGCCGACGGCAACAGCACGGCGCCCGTCAACCCCAAGATCGCCGGCCAGATCCCGGAGTACCTGCACAAGCAGCTTGTGGACTTCAAGGCGCAGGGAGACAAGAAGCCGGCGCGCGAGAGCGCGATCATGGCGGGCATGGTCACGAATCTTTCCGAAGCGGATATGAAAGGCCTCGCGGCGTTTTACGCCGGCCAAAAGCTGAACCCGGCTGCTGCCGCGGACAAGAATCTCGTCGCGCTAGGCCAGAAGATCTGGCGCGGCGGCAACGCCACGAGCGGCGTGCCTGCATGCGCCGGATGCCATGGTCCCGCTGGCGCAGGGATGCCCGCCCAGTACCCGCGCATTGCCGGCCAGTACGCTGAATACCTTGCCACCCAGCTCAAGGCTTTCAAGGACGGTGCCCGGGCGAACGATCCCAACGGCATGATGCGCAGCGTGACCGCGCGCATGACCGAGCGCGAGGTACGCGCGGTAGCGGAATACGCCGCCGGCCTGCGCTAGGGAATACTTGCTTCAGCGGTAGTGTTTTCACCCGTGCGGCGCATGCCGCGACTAGAGGAGAGGAATGATGAAGAAGACCCTTCTGGCAGCCGTCCTCGTGATCACCGTCGGCGGCCTCGCTGGCACCGCGCTTGCGCAAGTCAAACCCGAGGTCTTGGTGAAACAGCGCCAAGCGGTAATGACGCTGCAGGGCAAATACTTTGGCCCCATTGCCGGGATGGCATCGGGTAAGGTGACGCCCTACAACGCCGACGTCGTAGCCCGCAGCGCCACCTACCTCGAGAACCTAGCGCAGATGCCTTGGGACGGATTCCATGAGAGCACCAAGGGCGAGAAGAGCCGCGCGCTCCCTGCGGTGTGGGAGCAGAAGGCCAAGTTCGACGAGCTCGCGCAAAGGCTGCAGACGGAAACGATCAAGCTCGGCCAGATGGCCCGCGCGAAGGACGAGGCGGGCGTGAAGCAGCAATACGCCGCGGTCGGCAAGGTGTGCGGCGCCTGCCATGAGAACTTCCGCGAGAAATAGTAGGTAGCCGATGTTCCAGGCAAGCCCCGCAGTCGCGGGGCTTTTGCTTTTTTTCGCAGCTGCACTGTGCCTCGCGCAGGGTGACACGAAGCGTGGCGAGTACCTAGCGAAGGTTGGTGGCTGCCTCGGCTGTCATACCGAGGAGAAGGAAAACGCGCCGCCCTATGCCGGCGGCCGCGCGCTGAAAACGCCGTTCGGCACCTTTTTCGGGCCAAATATCACGCCGCACCCACAGGCCGGCATCGGGCGCTGGACCGAGGCGGACTTCGTGCGCGCACTGCGCGAAGGACGCCGGCCCGACGGCGCGCATTACTTCCCCGCTTTTCCGTACCCTTCGTTCACCCTTATCGCGGATGTAGACCTGCGCAACCTGTGGGCCTATTTCCGAACGGTCCCACCGAGCAGCCGGCAAAGCGAACCGCACCAGCTCGGCTTCCTCTACCGCTGGCGCTTTCTCGTCGGGATCTGGAAGTGGCTCTTCTTCACGCGCGGCCCGTTCGCGCCCGATTCTGCGAAGAGCGCGGTGCTGAACCGCGGCAGATACCTTGTCACCGCGCTTGGCCATTGCGGCGAGTGCCACACGCCACGTAATTTCCTCGGCGCGCCGAAGCAGAGCCAGTTCCTGGCCGGCGCCAAGGATGTCGCGCCCAATCTCACGCCGACCCGCCTCAAGAACTGGAGCGATGCGGACCTGCGCAACTTCCTTACCACCGGGCTCACCGCCGACGGCGACGTCCCGGCCAAGGAGATGGGCGAGGTGATCACGAATACCACGAGTCAGCTCACTGCCGAGGATCTGAATGCGATCATCGCCTTTCTGCGCTCGGTGCCGCCATTGCCTGCGCCCGCAAAATAGAACGAAAATACAGGCGCGTGGAATACGCAGTCTAGGAGCCTTGTTCCCTCTATGAACGAAGCCCAGCGCCTGGTTGAGCTGATCCCGCGGCTGCGGCGCTACGCTCGTGCGCTGGTTGGCGACCGCTCCACCGCTGACGACCTGGTGCAGGACACGCTGGAGCGCGCGTGGGCGAAGCTGCATCTTTACCGCCGCGGGACCGATCTCCGCGCGTGGCTGTTCACCGTGATGCACAACGTACATGTCAACCGGGTGCGCTCCTCCCGCGCCACCGATCCGCTCGGCGACGAGATACCGGAGCTCGCGCAGCGTGCGCCGCAGAGCGACGCGCTGCTGGTGCGCGACCTCGACCGGGCTATCGCGCAGCTGCCAGCCGAGCAGCGCGCCGTGCTCCTTCTCGTCACGCTCGAGGAAATGAGCTACGACGAGGTCGCCCGCACGCTCGGTATCCCGATCGGCACCGTGATGTCGCGACTGTCTCGGGCGCGAGAAAAGCTGCGCGCGATGATGCTCGGGCAGCCGGTGCCGGCGAAGCTCAAAGTGGTCAAATGAGCCGTCCCATCGACGAGGTCAGCGAGCTCGATCTCCAGGCATACGCCGACGGCAAGCTGCCCGAGGAGCGGCGAGCCGCAGTGGCGGCCTGGCTCGCCGCGCATCCGGAGGACGCCGAGCGCATGGAGAGCTATCGCCGCCTAAGCGAGGAGCTCCGCAGCAGCTACGAGGGTGTGTTGGATGAACCCGTTCCCGAGCGGCTGAGGCGGGCGCTGCGGCCCGCGCGCATGCGTCGGGTCGCGATGATCGCCTTGTGGCTCGGACTGGGTGCCGCGCTGGGCGGCATGGCCGGATGGCATCTACACTCGACCGAGACACCTCCAGCCGCGGCCGCCGACCCTGCGGACAGGATGGCGCGGCGCGCGGCGGTTGCCCACGCTACGTATTCCCCTGAAGTGCGCCACCCCGTCGAGGTCGGCGCCGACCAGGAAGCGCACCTGGTCAAGTGGCTTTCCAAGCGCCTGGGCACACCGCTGCGCGCGCCGCAGCTCGAGTCAGTTGGCTACAGCCTGGTCGGCGGGAGGCTCCTGCCTGGCGAAAACGGCCCAGTCGCGCATTTCATGTACCAGTGCAACCGCGGTACACGCGTCACGCTCTACGTGCGAGGCGACATGGGGTCGAACCGCTCGACGGCCTTCCGCTATGCGCTCGAAGGCAACGTGGGGGTGTTCTACTGGGTCGACAGCAAGATGGGCTATGCGCTGTCCTCCGGCGACATCAGCAAGGAGGACCTGCTGAACGTCGCGAACGCCGTCTACCAGCAGCTCAATCCGCCATAAGAGAGGCATTTCCCGGCGATCGCGTCCCCTAGTACATCCGTACTAGAGGCGTAGGCCGATCGTTTCCGCGCAAGGAGCATGCCGTCTCATGCTCCGAATCCGGCGCACAGCTACCCTACATGCGCATTAATTGGCGGTTTATCCGAGCAAGGCCATATGAAGACGATCTTTGACCGCGATTTCAAGTACGTACCCAGTGTCGCGACCGACCTGCGCAAGACGTTCGCCAGAATCCGACGCGAACAGCAAGCGAAAAAACAACAACTAGCAAGTCCCCGCTCAGTTGCGGCTGCCGGTGAGAAGGTCGTCGCGTTCCATCACCTTAGAAAGGGCGCGTAGCGCCCTAGTACGAACGTACTAATACCCTGGTAATAAATCGCTATGAATCACGTACTTAGAATAGGTTCGTGAGGCAGTTGCTTAGCGCAGCGAAACAGCAAAGAATACGGCCAAGGGGGAAGGCTTCACGTGAGCAACGAATCTCACTGTGCAAGCGACAAAGCAGTGCTCACGCACAGCCCGGACAAGATGCCGCACAACGGCATCGACGCGCTGTGCGAGATGTTGCGGGCGAGCCTGCACGCCGAGCTATGCCTCATTGCCCTGACAGATTCGCAAACGAGCGCTGAAAAGGCGCTTAGTGCAACTGCAGTGCACCTTTGCCTGGCAGATGGAAGCGGCGGTCGCAGCGCGCTAGGTGCGCGGCTCCTGTTACGACCCGATGAGGGAGCGGTTCTCTATTCGGGCCCAAGCTCAAAGCTCGGCCGAACGCCTAGCCATCGTAGGGACATCCCTGTGGGCAGTAACGAAGCGCGCCAGCGGCTGGCCGCGTTGGCCGATCTGTTGGGCGTCTCCTCAATGATGTCCGCACCGCTTGGCGAAGGGGAGGCGTGCATCGGGCGCGTGTACGTTGGATCGAGCAAGGTGCACTACACAAGTCGGGATATCTCGCCGCTACGGCGTGGCGCCCGGTGCGTGGCCTCCTTGATCGCAGGCATTCAGCTGGCCGAGAAGCTGGCCAAAGAAACGGCCTTTCACGAAAGACGGCGCATCTCGCGCGACCTGCACGACAGCGCCATGCAGCCGTACGTCGCACTGAAGCTGGGCCTGGAAGCGATGCAACGCCGCCTGCGCGGAACCGAGCTTGCGAGCGAGCTAGAAGAGCTTCTCAGGATCGTAAGCGATGGCATCGGCGAGCTGCGCCAGTATGTGGTCAATCTGAAGAAGAGCGCGGCCCAGAAGCAGGTCGCGTCGCTCCTGGCCGCTGTGCGTAACCAGGCGAGAAAATTTACCGAGTTCTACGGCATCGACGCCGAGGTGATCGCGCAGACCGACATCCCGGTGAGCGCGCCGTTGCAGAACGAAGTCATGCACATCGTGCGCGAAGGCCTTTCGAACATTCGTCGCCACACTTGCGCGGAGCGGGCGACCATCAACCTGCGCGAAGCGCAGGGGCGCCTCTTCGTGGAGCTCATCAACGACAACGCGCGCGAACGAGCCAAGGAGAAGTTCTATCCGCGTTCAATTGGCGAGCGCGCCACGGAGCTCGGTGGCCGGGTGAGCGTGCGCCACGGCGCAGGCAATCGCACCGTGGTCGCGGTCGAGCTTCCCCTCCACGGCGGTGCACCATGACCGGCACGCAGGCTATCAGCGTCCTGCTCGTCGACGATCACCGCAGCGTGCTGTGGGGTCTGGGAAAACTCATTGAGAGCGCAAGTCCGCAGATGAAGCTTGCCGCTACCGTCACCGGCGGGCGCGAAGCCCTTGCCGCAATGAAAAAGCACGCGCCGGATGTCGTGCTGCTGGACCTCGATCTGGGCGAGGAGAGCGGCCTCGATCTGGTGTCGAAGATTTGCGGCAATTCACAAGTTTTGATCTTTACCGGCACTCGCGACCCGGAGGTGCACCAGCGCGCCATGTTGGCCGGCGCTCGCGGCATATTGCACAAGGCGGAACCGGCCGAGGTGATCCTCAAAGCAATTGACCGCGTTCACGCCGGCGAGGTGTGGCTCGACCGTGGCTCGCTCGGCAGGCTTCTCGGCGCTTTTGGCCGACGCGGCCTGGAGAGCGAAAACCCGGCGCATTCCATGTTAACTGCCGCAGAGCGCAAAGTTGCAGCCGCTGTCGTCCGCCTCAAGGGCTCGCCCAACAAAGTCGTCGCTGCTTCCCTGCATGTCAGCGAGCACACGCTGCGCAATCACCTAGCGTCTATTTACAGCAAGCTCGGCATTCACCGCCGCGTCGATCTCGTGCTCTATGGCATAGAGCACAAGCTCGGCACCCTGCCGTCCTAGTAATACCGTACTACCCGCGCTAGTGCGGCCGGGCTCTGCAAAAGGGCACGGCAATCTCATGTTGCGTCGTCGCCCGCCAGATATCTTGCCGGCATTCGCAGCATGACGACCGACGCTTCCTCGAACAAGCAAGAAAAGCCGATCCGCGTGCTGCTCGTGGACGACCACGACCAAGTCCTTTGGGGACTAAGCAAGCTGATCGAGGGAGAGAAGCCGCGAATGACAGTGGTAGGCACGGCGAGAACGATTGCGCAGGCTTTGTCAGCGCTTCAGAAGCAACCCGACGTGGTGGTCCTCGATCTATTCCTTGGTGATGACAGCAGCCTCGACCACTTGCCCGCGCTCCGGGCGAGCGGCGCGGAGATTCTGGTTTTGACCGGCGCGCGCGACACAGAGATGCATCGGCGCGCCATGGAAGGCGGCGCCCGCTCAGTGGTGCTCAAAGACGAGCCGGGGGAAGTGCTGCTGCACGAGATCGA
Source organism: Burkholderiales bacterium (assembly GCA_035762345.1). GTDB lineage: Bacteria > Pseudomonadota > Gammaproteobacteria > Burkholderiales > SG8-39 > SCGC-AG-212-J23. Next base: position 692 of record DASTPE010000121.1, on the reverse strand, counting down.
GCGCGCGAACGAGTGGCGCATTACGCCGGCCGCGCGCCAACAGGACTGCCATTTGGCAGTAGAAGCCCGCATTGCCGGGTTTATTTCTTCAACTACGCGGAGGTGAAGTCATGAAGGGTCTTGCATTGGGTATCAAGCGTTTCCTGAGGGACGAAGAAGGTGTGACGATGGTGGAGTATGGCCTGATCGCGGCGCTGATCGCGATCGTCTGTATTGTTTTCATCACCAACGTCGGCACGAACCTGAACCTGACGTTCGGCGAGATCTGCAATCGCCTGAACAACGCGCTCGGATCGGCCGGCATCACTGGCGTTGCGTGCTAGTAGAGACTTCCGGGGCTCGGCTTAGCCCGGGCCCCGGGATCTCCTCCTACTGACTAAGGAAGACGATGTCGTCGGAAATCACCGCGATGCTGGAGCTGCTGCAGATGCTGGTGCTCAGCCCTCGCACCGGCACCTTGATGGCCCTGCTCGTGGTCGCGGCTGTTATCGACGTCAGGAGCGGCCGCGTTCCGAACTGGCTGGTTTTCGGCGGTGCGCTTTATGCGCTCATCTACAACACGATCTCGCCGCTTTACGCGCGCGATATCGGCGTTCTTTTCTCGCTAGGCGGCCTGGCAGTAGGGCTCGCCGCCTTGCTGCCCGCCTATCTCTTCCGGGTGATGGGCGCTGGAGACGTCAAGCTGATGGCGA
>DASTPE010000120.1:0-14652 GCA_035762345.1 Burkholderiales bacterium | reverse complement strand
GATTTCCCGGACCAGCTCGAGGAGGTGCTTTCCCCTGCGCTCATCACAAATCCAGCCGGTGATTCCGATGTAGAGCCCGAGGTCGAGATAGGCCCTCAGTTCTTCGCGCTCCCCGGTGAAGCAGTGCGCCACTGCTCTTGTCACCCGATAGGTCTTGAGAATTTCAGCAAAGCGTGGATGTGCGTCGCGAGAATGAAGGAAAAGCGGCTTACCCAGTCCGAGCCCCAGTTCGAGCTGCGCCACGAACCACTTTTCCTGATCCGGATGCGGCGAGTAGTTGCGGTTGAAGTCTAGGCCGCATTCGCCGATCGCGACGCAATGGGGGTGGTTCGCAAGTTCCCGCAGCTCTTTGATCGTTCGCGGAGTGCATTCACGCGCGTGGTGCGGGTGGACGCCGGCCGTCGCGTAGAGCAGGCCGGCATGGCAATCGGCGATTGCGGCCGCCTGGCGCGACTCCTCGACCGTGGTCCCGGTCACGATGATCTGCGCTACGCCGGCGCGCTGCGCGCGCGCGAGCACCTCGTCCAGATCCGAGGCGAACGCCGAATGCGTGAGGTTGGCGCCGATGTCGACGAGCCGCATGCGCCGAGTATACGAGACGGATACAAACCGTTGCGCTTCTGAAAACCGGGAGAAACGGCGCGCGGCTACGCTGCGTGCTCCAAGAACCCAATTGGGAGCGCATGATGCATTACCGAATATTCGTCGCCTTCTTGTTCTCTCTTGTGCTCGCGGCTGGCCAGGTCAAAGCCGGCGAGGTCGAGCACTGGAACCGCGTCGCGACCGACGCCGCCGTGGCCCAGGAGCTCGATCCCCTCAATGAGTCGCGCATTTTCGCCATCGTCCATGCTTCCATCCACGACGCGCTGAACGCGATCGATCGCCGCTACGACGCCTACCAGGCGCGCATTTCGGCAGCGCCCGGTGCGTCGGCCGAGGTTGCGATCGCAGCTGCGGCGCATGCCTCGCTCATGGAGCTCATGCCCGCGCGGAAGGCGGCATTTGAAGCCGCGCTTGCCGAAACGCTCGCCCAGGTGCAGGACAAGCAGGCGGCCGCCGGCGGAGTGCAGGTCGGCCGGCAAGCGGCCGCAATGAACCTTGCGAAGCGCCGCGCTGACGGCGCAAGCCGCGACATCAAGTACATCCCGGGAAAGAAGGCCGGGGAGTATCGCCCGACGCCGCCCGACTTCCCGCCCGCCGCGTTCGCTCAGTGGGGCCTGATTCGTCCCTTCGTCCTGACGTCCGCTTCGCAATTCCGTCCCGTGCCGCCGCTCGACCCGAAGAGCGCACGCGCACGCGCGGAGATCGAGGAAGTGCGCCTCATCGGCGGCAAGACGTCATCCGCGCGCACCGCCGAGCAGAGCGAGATCTCGCGCTACTGGTACGAGAGCTCGCCGCAGGGATGGAACCGTATCGCGCGCGTGGTGGCCGCCGACCGCGGCCTCGACGAATGGGAAAGCGCACGCCTGATGGCGCTCGTGAACTTCGCGATGGCCGACGGCTTCATCGGTGGCTTCGAGGCGAAGTACCACTACAAGTACTGGCGCCCGGCCACCGCGATCCGTGCTAACGGCGATGCGGAGTGGTTGCCCGATCTCTGGACGCCCCCCGTGCCCGACTATCCATCGACGCATACCGTACTCGGTGCAGCCGCCGCTGCGGTGCTGACCCGGTATTTCGGTACGGACTACGTTTCCTTCGCGATGACGAGCGGCGCGCCTTACGCCGGAATCACGCGCAAGTTCTGGAGCTTCTCGGAGGCGGCGCGCGAAAACGGCGCGTCACGCGTCCTGGCCGGCATCCACTTCGCCACCGCGGTCCAGGCCGGCTACGACCAGGGCGAGCGCATCGGCGTGTTCACGTATGAGCGCGCGCTGCGCCCGCTTCCTCCTCACTAGCCGAATCGATCAGGAAAGCTGCGCGAGCCTGCCCACCTCGCGCAGCGCCCGCTCGTGGCGCTCGTCCCAAACCTGCCCGACGGAGAGGCGCATGCAGTTACGGTAACGCTGCGATGCCGAAAACATCGGGCCAGGCGCGATGGTGATGCCGCGCTCCAGCAGCCGCGCGAAGAGCGCCACCGAGTCGCAGCCTTTCGGCAGCTCGACCCAGAGGATGTACGCGCCGGCGGGCCGGGTGGCGCGCGTGCCCCGCGGGAAGGATTCGGCGATCACGCCGCGAGCGATGTCCACCTGCGACTCGAAGCGCCGGCGCAACTGCCGCAGCGAGCGCTCGTAGCCGCCCGACTCGAGCATCTCGGCGACCGCGAGCTCCACGAGCTCGTTCTGGCCGCCGGTAGACATGAACTTCAGCATGCGCACCGTGTCGCGCCAGCGGCCGGGCTCGATCCAGCCCACCTTCAGACCGGGCGACAGCGTCTTCGAGAACGAGCTGCACAGCATCACGTTGCCGCTGCGGTCGAACGCCTTTGCCGGCCGCGGGGCGGGCGAATCGAACTGCAGCTCGGCGTAGATGTGATCCTCGATTAGCGGCACGTTCTTCGCGGCAAGCAGCCCGACCAGGCGCTTCTTCGCCGCATCCGACATCGAGGCGCCGATCGGATTGGAGACGTTCGGCATCACCAGCACCGCCTTCACCGGGTGCTCGGCGAGCGCGAGCTCGAGCGCATCGAGCGAAATGCCGGCCCGCGGGTGAGTCGGGATCTCGAGCGCGCGCAGGCCCAGGCTCTGCAGGATCTGCAGGAAACCGTAGAAGGTTGGCGACTCCAGCGCGACCAGATCTCCGGGCTTCGTGACCGCGCGCAGCGCGAGGTTAATGGCCTCGATCGCGCCGGTGGTGGTTACGAGGGCGCGGTGATCGATGCGGCATCCCCATTCCAGCGCACGACGTGCTACTGCGCGGCGCAGCTTCTCGGTTCCCGGAGGCAGGCCATAGCGGCCGAGCGCGTTGCGGTCGCGGCGCGCGAGCGAGGAGAGCACGCGGCGCACGCGCTCGAGATGGAAGAGCTCCGCGGCGGCGCACGCCGAGCCGAATGCCACCACCTTCGGGTCGCTCGCGTAGGCGAGCACCGTGTCGGTGAGCTCATTGACCTCGACGGTCAGCGCGCGCTTGGGCGGGCGCGAGGGCTCGGGCTCTTCTACTCGGGCGCTCAGGCGCCGCACGTAATAGCCGGACTGCGGGCGCGCCTCGATCACGCCGATGTCCTCCAGGCGCTGGTAGGCCTGCAGCACGGTCGAGACGCTCACGCGCTGCTGGTTGGAGAGCTTGCGCACCGAGGGCACACGGTCGCCGGCACGCAGCGTGCCGGTCCGAATGAGCTCGTGGATCTGATCGGCGAGCTGATGGTAGAGCGGCACTGTCGTTTCCAGCATGGACACATCCTCGCAAGGCGGCTGTACTGCGGCCAGACACAGTTGCCTTCGGCTCCTACCATAACAGTTTGCCGGAGGTACAACTGTTACCGGCACAGTTTAGGGGAGGTGACGCTGTTGTGAACGCTCGGCGCAGCCTAGGCTGCCTCCATGGTGCTGCAGCTCAAAGACAAGGACTTCGTCCGGCTGCGCGGCGCGCGGGGCAGGGCGATCGAAGTGCTCGGTGGTCGGGTCTGGATCACCGAGGACGGTCATCCCGTCGATCGCTTCCTCGGCATCGGCGCACGCTACCGCATCGACGGCGACGGGCTTGTGCTGGTGGAGGCGGAAGCCGATGAAACGGCTATTCGGGTACTTCCATAAGGCCTGGGCGTTGCGCCGCACTCGGCACGAGCTCTACTCGCTCAGCGACCATATGCTGCGCGACATCGGCTTGCGCCGCGAGCAAATCCCCTCAGCGCTTCTTGAGCGCGTCGTGCTCCCCGAGCCGCGGCTCGCGCAGGCGGGGGCGGGCGGGCTCGTCGCGGAAGCGGATTGGCGGCGGGAGGTACCGGCGCCCTAGCTCATCCTTGAGAAGTTTTTCAGCAGCGGCGTCGAGCGCTTCAGGCAGCGTGTTGACCGGCGCGTAGCACACATCAAGTCGAGAAAGAAAAGCCATGGCGTCCTGCAGCGTCTTTCCTCGGAAGAAACCTTCTAGGAACTGCATCACCGGCCGCTGATGCGCGCCGGGCCTCTCGCAAAGCGGCGCGAGGTCGATGCGCCCGAGGGCACCGAGAAGGTTGCGCACGAACTTCGGCTCCTGGCCGCCGAGCGCGAGGTGACGACCGTCGGCCGTCTCGTAGAGGCGGTAGAACGCCGAGCCGCCGGTCGAGCGCTCGTGGGTCGGTACCGGCTGGCGTTTCTCGGCGAGCGTCGGGCCGAGCACGTTCGGCGTGCCGGCGAGCATCGAGTTGTGCATGGCGATGTCGATGAAGTCGCCTTTGCCGGTCTTCTCGCGGCGGAGCAGAGCCATCAGCACGCCCGCGAGGCCGTGCAGCGAGGCGAGGAGGTCGGCGAGCGGCAGCCCGGGGATCGCCGGCTTGCCATCTTGGCCGAGGGTGATACTGAGGACGCCGCTCAACGCCTCGACCGCGAGATCGTGCGCGGGCCGCTCGCGGTAGGGGCCCTGCTGGCCAAACGCGCTGATAGAGCAGTAGACAATGCGCGGATTGCGCGCGCGCAGATGATCGTAGCCGACGCCGAGCCGATCGACCACGCCCGGGCGGAACGACTCGACGAACACGTCGGCGGCATCGCAGAGCTTGAGAAGCGCATCGCGATCCCACGGATTCTTCAGGTCCACGACAACGCTTTTTTTCCCGCGGTTCAGGTTGCGGAAGTACACCGTCTCGCCGCCGTCCTTTGGCCCGAGGTGGCGCGTGGGATCCCCTTCGCCTGGAGGCTCGATCTTGATCACCTCCGCGCCGTGGTCCGCCAGCATGAGCGTCAGGTACGGTCCCGGGAGGAAAAGCGACAGATCGATGACCCGGATGCCTTCGAGTTTCATTTCTTCAATGCTTCTGCCGGAAGCGGTTTCGGCCTTTCCCCATCGATCTTCACGGGAAGCGTGAGCACGCGCAGGCCGCGCTTTTTCGGGTGGTCCATTGAGCACACCATGCCGGTCGCGGCGACGAAAGGGTTGGCGAGCGCCCGGCGCATGTCGTGGACTGGGCCGACCGGCAGCCGTCCCGAAAGGAGCTTTAGCCACTGCGCCGTTGAACGGCGGCGGAACTCCGCGTCCAGGATCGTGGTGAGCGCGGCGCGGTTCTCGAGTCGCGTCGCCTGCGTGGCGAAGCGCTGGTCTTTTCCGAGCTCAGGGCGCGACAGCGCGTCGAGCAGCTCGTGCCAGAAGCTGTCCTTCATGCACATCACGAAGATCCAGCCGTCTGCAGTCGGAAAGGTCTGGACCGGCGTGAGCAAGTAGTGCGCGCTGCGCGGCTGGCGCGAGGGCGCCTCGCCGCCATTTAGATACCACGTGCCCATGTAGGTGAGCTGGTGCAGCGCTACGTCAAACAGGCTTGCATCCACGTCGCAGCCCTTGCCGGTGCGCTTCGCGCGCAGCACGCACGCGAGCAGCGCCGTCGCGCCGGTCATGCCGCTCATGCAGTCGATGATCGAGGTGCCGAAGCGGCTGGGAGCGCCGTCGGGCTCGCCTGTGAGGTCCATCAGCCCGGCCTCGGCCTGCATCAGGAAATCGTAGCCGGGCCAGGACGCGCGCTCGTTGTCGCGGCCGTACGCCGAAATGTGCAGGCACACGACGCTAGGCTTGATTCTCGAGAGGCTCTTGTAGTCGAGGCCCAATTTGCCTGGGACGTCGCCCCGCACGTTGTTCACCACCGCGTCGGCTTTCGCCACCAGAGCATGGAATTTCCCGACGTCTTTCTTGAGGTCGAGCGAGACGCTTTTCTTCCACAAGTTGAACGTCTGGAAATACTCGCTGTCGTCCTCACCAAGAAGATTTGGCCCGACGTGCCGGCTTGCATCGCCGCCGGTGGAGCCGTTCTCGATCTTGATCACCTCAGCGCCCAGACCGGCAAGGAACATCGTGCCGTATGGCCCTGCGCCGAAGCTCTCTATTGTTAGGATGCACAGCCCTTCGAGCGGCTTCACAGGCGTTTCAGTCTATAAAGGAGCTCGAGCGCCTCGCGCGGCGAGAGCTCGTCCGGGTTCACCTTCTGCAGTTCCTCGCGCAGCGGATCAATCGCCGGCTCGGGTTCGGACTCGATTCTTCTTGAGAACAAGTCGTCCTGGTTCCCGCGCTCGAGGCTCGAGTCCTCGAGAAGCTGGAGGTACTTCTTCGCCTGCCTGATCACCGGCCGCGGCACGCCGGCAAGCCCGGCCACCTGCAGCCCATAGCTGCGGCTCGCCGGCCCTTCTTCAACTGCGTGTAGAAACACTACGGTGTCCTTATGCTCGACGGCGTCCAGATGGACGTTCGCGACTTCCTTGTACTCGAGCGCAAGGCGCGTCATCTCGAAGTAGTGGGTGGCAAACAGGCTCAAGGATTTGTTCTTCTCCACGAGGTGGCGGGCGATAGCCCACGCCAATGCCAGGCCGTCGAACGTGGAGGTTCCCCGGCCCACCTCGTCCATCAGCACCAGGCTTTTCTCGGTCGCGTTGTGCAGGATGGCCGCGCTCTCCGTCATCTCCACCATGAACGTCGAGCGCCCGCCGGCGAGGTCGTCGGCCGCGCCGATGCGGGTGAAGACCTGGTCGATCGGCCCGATGCACGCCGCGCGCGCCGGAACAAAGGAGCCGATGTGCGCGAGGAGCACGATGAGCGCCACTTGGCGCATATAGGTCGACTTGCCGCCCATGTTGGGGCCGGTAACAAGCAGAAGGCGCCGGGTCGGTGAGATGCGGCAGTCGTTGGCGATGAAGTTTTCGATCTGTGCCTCGACCACGGCGTGACGGCCGGCCTCGATCTCGATGCACAACTCGTGGGTGAACTGCGGCCGCTCGTAGTTTCGCCTGGCGGCGACGGATGCGAACGTCGATAGGACGTCGGCCTGCGCGAGCGCCTTTGCGATCTTCTGCAGCGGAAGCAGATGGGCCTGCAGCTGTCCGAGAACCGCCTCATAGAGGGACTTCTCAAGCGCCAGGGCGCGGTCGCGAGCCGAGAGCGCCTTATCCTCGAACGCCTTCAGTTCAGGCGTGATGTAGCGCTCGGCGTTCTTGAGCGTTTGGCGCCGACGGTAATCATCCGGCACTTTCCCAGCGTGCGAGTTGGTCACTTCGATGTAGTAGCCATGCACGTGGTTGTACGCCACGCGCAGGTTGGGAATGCCGGTTCTGTCCTTCTCGCGTTTTTCGAACTCGACCAGGAACGCGCCAGCATTCGACTGAAGCTGGCGCAGCTCGTCCAGGTCGGCGTTGTAACCGTCGGCGATCACGCCGCCATCAACGACTCGCGCGGAGGGCTCCGGATGAACAGCGTTCTCGAGGATGAAGAGCGCTTCTTCGGGCGTCGCTAGGTCGGCGATAAGGTTTTTCAGGAGCGGTGTCTCATCCGGCAGCGCCTGGCGCAGCTCGGGCAGCAGCTTGAGGCTGTCCCGCAAGCCGGCCAACTCGCGCGGCCGCACGCTTTTCAGGGCGAGGCGGGCCGTGATCCGCTCGACATCCGAAAAGCGCTTCAAGGTCTTTTGAAGATTCCTTTCCTTCAGCGCTTCCACCGCATCGTGCCGCCTCGCCACGGCCTGCTGGTCGCGCAACGGGTGATGCAGCCAGTGCCGCAGCAGCCGGCTGCCCATCCCGGTCGCGCATTCATCGAGCAGTGAAAAAAGCGTCGGCGCCGGCTCGCCGCGCAGCGTCTCGGTGAGCTCGAGGTTACGCCGCGTCGCGGCGTCGAGGCGCAGGTATTCGCCGGCGCGCTCGGCGCTCACCGCGGTGACGTGCGCGAGCGCCTGGCCCTGGGTCTTGGACGCGTAGTCGAGCAGCGCGCCGCAGGCGCCGATCGCGAGCGTCATATCCTCGCAGCCGTAGCCGGCGAGCGTAGCCGCGCCGAGCTGCTTGAGGAGCCTCTTCCTCCCGCTGTCGATGTCGAAATGCCACTCCGGAACCTTAGTGACGAAGAAGCCGTTCACGTCGGACGTCGAGAGGATCTCGGCAGGACCAATCCGCCGAAGCTCGTTCTCCAGGGCCTGGGGGGATATTTCCGCGACGCGCAGCGCCCCGCTCGCAAGCGATAACCAGGCGAGGCCCACCGTGCTCTTATCTCTGTGAAGAGACAAGAGAATGTTGTCGGCCTTGTCGTCGAGCAGCTCGGAATCGGTGAGCGTGCCGGGCGTGACGATGCGCGTGACCTTGCGGTCGACCGGTCCCTTTGAGGTCGCCGGGTCGCCGATCTGCTCGCAGATCGCCACCGACTCGCCGAGCTTCACCAGCTTCGCCAGGTACTGCTCGACCGAGTGCACCGGCACGCCCGCCATCTTCACCGGCGCGCCGGCCGAGGCCCCTCGTTGGGTAAGCGTGAGGTCGAGGAGCCGCGCGCCTTTCTCGGCGTCGTCGTAGAAGAGCTCGTAGAAGTCCCCCATGCGGTAGAACACCAGCACATCGGGGTACTCGCCCTTGATGCGCAGGTACTGCTGCATCATCGGCGTGTGAGCCGAAGGATCGAGGAAGCTCTGGCGTTCCATGCAGGTCCGGCCGCCATGTTCCAGCACGCGGCGATGCGTTGCAAGCAGAGAGCCGCAGGCTAGGATTGCGACCATGAGCGAGGTGGTGTCGCTCGCCGCGGTCGTGATCGTGGCGGTGCTGATCTTTCTCGTGCTGTTCGAGCCGACGGTCGCCTACCGCGCGCGTCGGCCGGCGGCGCGCATCGATTCTCGCGAGTTCGTGAACTACCTGAGTGCGATCGTCAACGCGCGGCCGTTACCCCCGGGCGACGTGGCGGTGCTGAATGTAGGTGAGCAGGTCTTCGCGGCCGAGCTGCGCGCCATCCGCGAGGCGAGGCGCAGCATTCACCTCGAGGTCTATCTCTTCCTGCGTGGCCGGGTCGCGGATGAAATGCTGGAGGCGCTCGAGGAGCGCGCGCGCAGCGGCGTGCGCGTGCGGTTGATCGTTGACCGCTACGGCAGCATTTTCACTCCGAAGCGCTATTTCGACGCGCTGCTTGCCGCTGGGGGCGAGGTGTGCTGGTACCAGCCCATCGCCTGGTACACGCTCAAGCGCCTCAACAACCGCACCCACCGCGACGTGCTGGTCGTTGATGGAGCGGTGGCTTTTGTCGGCGGCCTCGGGGTGGCCGATTACTGGACGGGCCCGCGCAGCCGCGGGCGCCCGTGGCGCGACAGCATGATCCAGGTGTCCGGCGCCCTCGCCATGGGGCTGCAGACTTCCTTCGCCGAGAACTGGCTCGAAGCTGCGGGCGAGATCCTGCCCGACGCCGAGTTCGAAGCGGGCGCGCACGAGCATGAGCTTGCGCCGCCCGGGCCGGAGGTCGCGCTGGTGGTGAACAGTGCCCCTTCCGAAGGACGCTCCACGCGGGCGCGCACGCTCTTCCAGATCCTGGTCGCGTCGGCGCGCGAATCGATCTACGTTGCCTCGCCGTACTTCATCCCGGACCGCAGGCTCTGCGCCGAGCTCGTGGAAGCCGCACGGCGCGGGGTATCGGTCACGGTGCTGGTGCCGGGACGCTGGAACAACCACCCGCTCACGCGCCTCGCGAGCCGCCGGCGCTATGGCGAGCTGCTCGAGGGCGGCGTCGCGATCTGCGAGTACCAGCCCGCGATGATGCATGCCAAGATCCTGATCGTGGACCACGTCTGGAGCGTGGTCGGCTCCACCAACTTCGACAACCGCTCGTTCGGCCTGAACGACGAGGTCAACGTCGCCATCCTGCAAGAGGCGCTCGCCGCCAGGCTGGAAGCCGATTTCGCCGCCGACCTGGCCGAGAGCGCCTCCGTGACGCTCGCGCAGTGGCGCCGGCGGGCGCTCGCGGAACGCGCGTTCGCGAGCGTCGCACGGCTGCTCGAGCGGCAGGCTTGACGCGGAAAGGATCAAGCATGGCGAAAATTTCCTGCTTGGCGAATGGCCCGTATTACCTGATCAACGATCCCGCGCCCAGCGAGGTCCCGAACCTGCGTCGCCAATCCGGCAAGGCATGCGCAACGCCGCGGGGCGTCGCGCTCTGCCGCTGCGGAGGATCGAACAACAAGCCGTTCTGCGACGGCACGCATGGGACAAACGGATTCAAGGATAGAAACCTGGCCGACCCGGCCAGGAACCGCAGGGTTTCCTACGCGGGAAAGCACATTGCGATCTTCGACAACCGGGGCATCTGCGCCCACGCCGGTTTCTGTACCGATGGTCTCAAGGAGGTGTTCCGGCTGAATCAAGAGCCCTGGATCGATCCGGACGGCGCCGCCGTTGAGCAGATCATCAAGACCATTGAGCGTTGCCCCTCCGGCGCGCTCAGCTACGCGCTGAATAACGTGGAGCGGAAAGAAAAGGAGCGCGCGCCCATGGTGGTTGTTAGCGATAACGGGCCGTACGCGGTGACGGGGGCCATCGAGCTTACCGGCGTGGCTTTCGGCGAGGGCGCTTCGCACGAGCACTACACGCTGTGCCGCTGCGGGGCATCGGCCAACAAGCCGTTCTGCGACGGCTCGCATTGGCAGGTCAAGTTTCGCGACCCCTGATTAGCGCCCGGGATCGCGGTTCTCGAGCATGCGCGCGATGGCGTCCTCGCCTAGAGGCTGCGGCATCTTCACGCGCAGGCTCTCCGCCCACTCCGCGGCGAAGTCGCGTTGCAGCGCGCGATTGATGGCATACGTGGCGAGCATTGAGATGAGGGCGCCAAGGCTCGCAAGCACCATGTCCTTGTGCGCATCCCACACATCGCCTTGCGTGCCGAGATAGGTTTGCCCCAGGCCGCCGCCGAATACCTCGGCGGCCGCCCACTCGAACAGCTCGAAAATCATGGAAGTGGACATGGTAAGGTCGAGCGGCAGGAAGTAGCCCCAGAACCCGTGCACGGCCGCCACACGGAGGAAGACCTCGCGCACCGGATACGCGAGGAGCAGACCATACGCGAAATGCACTATCCGGTCGAAATTGTTGCGCTCCCAGCCGAACAGGCCGTTGAGCGTCGCTCCGGTGAGCGCCTTGAACCACTCGTCGTACGGCACGTCGGCATAGGTGTGGTGGGCACCGATCTCGTGCAAGCAGAGGAAGAGAAAGATCGTCGTGTACGAGATACGGGACAGCGTGAGTCGCTTGTAGCTAAGCGCGACGAAGAGCACGAACGCGACTACGAGGACGTTCTCGAGGGCCCAGGCTTCGCGATCCCAGGGCTCGATCGCGAGCGCGGTCCAAAGGATGGCGAACAGCACGCCGAGCACCAGCAGGTATCTCTGGTGCGCGGCCCCGGGATGGGAAGATCCGGAAGCGGGCATCATCGAAACCCCGACGCTACTCGTCACCCGTCCGCTCGAGGTTGACGTGCGTCAAAGGCGAAGGTCCTCGAGCAGCGAGACGGCGCAAAAGCCCGCCTCGTTCCGCATTTGATGTACGTTATCGAGATACGGCATGACCATCACCAAGAATTGATGCCACCGATTCTGCAACTCGCCGGCCTCGTGCGGCACCACGCCCGCTATCGGCCCGACCACACCTCCGTGGTATTCGAGAGCGAGCACCTGACGTGGCGCGAGTTCGCGGGCCGCGTCGCTCGCTGCGCAAACGTGCTCCGCAGCTTGAGCGTCCGGAAGGGCGACAAGGTGGCCACCGTGCTCGGCAACTGCCGGGAGCTGCTCGAGGTCTACTGGGCGGTACCTTCGATCGGCGCGGTGCTGGTCCCCCTTTCGCCGCTGCTCACTACCTCGGGGCTCGAGAGCCTGCTGCGCGATTCCGAGGCGAAGGTCCTGATCTCACAACGCTCGCTCGCGGCGGCTGCAAGCGGTGTCCCGGGGGTGCGGGTTCTTTACATCGAAGACGAGTACGCAGCGCGCACCGACGCGGCAGCCGAATCGTTCGAGCCGGGCGAAGTCGGGGCCGACGACCTCTTCAACATCATGTACACGAGCGGTACCACCGGATTACCGAAGGGCATCATGCACACGCATTTCGTGCGCTCGATGTACGCATTGCTATTTGCGTCGTCGTGGCGCATGACACCGGAGTCGCGCGTGCTGCACACCGGGGCGATCGTCTTTAACGGCGCGTTCGTCACTCTGATGCCGGTGTTCTATCTCGGCGGCACGTACGTGCTGCTGCGCCAGTTCGAGCCGGAGGCGATGCTCGAGGTGATCGAGCGCGAGCGCATCACGCATGTCATGGTGGTGCCTTCGCAGATCATCGCGCTCCTCGCCGCGCCGAAATTCGACCCGGCCCGTCTGCAGTCGCTCGAGATGATCCTGTCGCTCGGCGCACCGCTGCTCAACGAGTACAAGGAGAAACTCAATCGCCTGCTGCCGAGGCGCTTCTACGAGCTCTACGGGCTCACCGAAGGCTTCGTTACCATCCTCGACCGAGAGGACGCGGTGCGCAAAGCGGGCTCGGTGGGCGTCCCGACCATGTTCCAGAGCATGCGCATCGTGGCCGAGGACGGCAGCGATTGCGCGCCCGGCGAAATCGGCGAGATCTGCGGGCGCGGGCCGCTGCTGATGACCGGCTATTACAAGCGGCCGGACCTCACCGAGCAGGCGATGCGCGGCGGCTGGCTGCATTCCGGAGATCTGGGATACGTCGACGAGGAGGGCTTCCTTTACCTCGTCGACCGCAAGAAGGACATGATCGACTCCGGAGGCGTGAAGGTGTACCCGAAGGACCTCGAAGAGATCGCCGCGCAGCATCCCGCGGTGCGCGAGGTGGCCGTGTTCGGCGTGCCGCATGAGAAGTGGGGCGAGACGCCGCTCGCCGCCGTGGTGCTTCAGCACCACGCGTCGACCGGAGCCGACGAATTGCGCGACTGGATCAACGCGCGCGTGGCCGCACGTTACCAGCGCCTGAGCGCGGTGGTCATCATGAAGGACTTCCCGCGTAGCGCAGCGGGCAAGGTGCTCAAGCGCGAGCTTCGCGAGCCATATTGGAAAGGCCGCGAGCGTGTGATCTGATGTTCCCGGGAAAGGGATTCAACCAGACGAAGGTCGGCGAAACGTTCAGCACTTCGCTCACCGTCACCGAAGCGCACCTGGTGATCGCCGCAGGTTTGTTCGGCGACTTCAATCCTCTCCACGTCGATGACGCGCACGCCACCAAGTCGCGCCTCGGCGGACGGGTGCTGCATGGTCCGTTCACAAGTGCTTTGGTATCCGCGCCCGCCGGAATGTACTTTCACACGACCGCGATCGCGTACCTAGAGCACAACTGCCGCTTCAAGGCGCCGGTTCGCCCGGGCGACACGTTGCGCACGACCTGGACCATTGTCGAGCGGCTGGAAAAGCCCAAGCACGACGGCGGCATCGTGGTGCTCAAGGCCCGCTGCGAGAACCAGCATGGCGATCTCGTCGCCGAGGCCGACGGCAAGATGCTCGTTGCCAACCGCACCGCCAGGTGATGCGTTATTCGATCATGCTGAAGGCGCTTTTCATCGTCGCCATCGCGACAAGTTTGTTTGCCGGCGCGGCTCGCGCGCAGGGCATGGGCGCGGAAGAGGCGCGCCATCTTCTCAACCGCACCGGGTTCGACGCCCAGCTCCGCGAGGTAGATGAGGTCGCAAAGCTGACCCGGCGCGAAGGGGTCGAGCGGCTGCTGGCCGGAGTACACACCGAGGCGCGCACCCCGCCGCCGGCGTGGGTGAAGGAGTGGACAGATCCGCGGACCGTGCGCGCCATGAACGAGGATGAGCGCAGAGCGTTCGTGCGCCTGCAGATCGAGCATGCGCTGGAACTAAAGAGCTGGTGGCTCGCCGAGATGCTCGCCACGCCGTCGCCGCTTACCGAGCGCCTGACGCTTTTCTGGCACAACCATTTCACGTCCAGCCTGCAGAAGGTGCGCTCGCCAGCCTTGATCTACCGGCAGAATGTCCTACTGCGCAAGCACGCGCTCGGGAATTTCGGCGAGCTGCTCCACGCGGTGTCCAGGGATCCGGCGATGCTCATTTACCTCGACTCGGCCACCAACCGGCGCGGCCAGCCGAACGAAAACTTCGCGCGCGAGCTGATGGAGCTCTTCACGCTCGGCGAGGGGAAATACGCGGAGCAGGACATCAAGGAGGCGGCACGCGCTTTCACCGGCTGGAGCTTGGACCTCGATACCGGCGAGTTCCGCTTCCGGCCGCGGCAGCACGACGACGGCGTAAAGACGGTTCTCGGGCGCACCGTCAGGACCGGCGACGAAGTGCTGGATGTGCTGCTCGCGCAGCCGGCGATTGCGGAGTACGTCGCCGCGAGGCTTTGGCGCGAGTTCGTCTCGCCGCAGCCGCAGCCCGATGAGCTCACCCGCGTGGCCGCTGCATTTCGCGCGAGCGGCTACGACATTCGCGCGACGATGCGTGCGCTGCTCCTTACGCCGGCTTTCTGGGCGGCGGAAAACCGCGGCACGCTCATTAAGTCGCCGACCGACCTCGTCGTCGGCACGTTGCGCCAGTTCGCCATTAGCGTGAACGACCCTCTGCCGTTCGTATTCCTGATGCGCGCGCTCGGCCAGGACCTGCTCTCACCGCCGAACGTAAAAGGCTGGCCAGGCGGCGAAGCATGGATCAATTCGACCACGCTGCTCGCGCGCACAGCCCAGGGTGCGGGGCGTCGCCGAGCAGTTCCGCGGCGGCCCGCTTGAGGCGCTGGCGCACGAGGTCGAGGCCGCCAGCATCGCCTGGGACGAGCGCCGGCTGGGCGCTGACGAG
>DASTPE010000119.1:0-7248 GCA_035762345.1 Burkholderiales bacterium | reverse complement strand
ATCGAGGTGCCGGCGTTCCAGACGAGCTCCACCAAAACCGTGCTCATGTACGGGCACCTCGACAAGCAGCCCGAGATGGTCGGCTGGCGCGAGGGCTGCGGGCCGTGGATCCCGCGGCTCGAGGACGGCAAGCTCTATGGGCGCGGCGGGGCGGACGACGGCTACGCGGTGTTCTGCTCGCTCGCCGCGCTGCGCGCGCTGCGCGAAGCGAAGCGGCCGCATGCGCGCACCGTGATCCTCATCGAATGCTGCGAGGAGAGCGGCAGCTATGACCTGCCGCCCTATCTGGAACATCTTTCCAGAAGAATCCAGGCACCCGACCTTGTCGTCGGCCTGGATTCGGGCTGCGGCAACTACGAGCAGCTCTGGGGTACGACCTCGCTGCGCGGTCTCGTCAACGGCGTGCTTACGGTGGAGGTGCTGACCGAGGGCGTGCATTCGGGCGACGCGAGCGGCGTGGTGGCATCGAGCTTCCGCGTCTCGCGCGTGTTGCTCGAGCGCATCGATGCCGCCGACACTGGCATCGTCAAGCACGCCGCCTTCCACGCCCAGATCCCGCCCGAGCGCGCGGCGCAGGCGAAGCGCGCCGCCGAAGTGCTGGGCGAGGAGATCTGGCGCAAGTTTCCCTTCGTGCCCGGCATGCAGCCGATGCAGGCGGATCTCGCCGATCTCGTCCTCAACCGCACGTGGCGGCCGTTCCTCGGCGTCACCGGCGCCGACGGCCTGCCGAATCCGGCGAGCGCCGGCAACGTGCTCAGGCCCAAGACTGCGCTCGTGCTGTCGCTTCGCCTGCCGCCCACGGTGAACGCGGACAGCGCCGCGCGGCAGCTGAAAGCGATCCTGGAGGCCGATCCGCCGTACGGCGCGCGCGTCGGCTTCAGCGTCGGCCATTGCGCGACCGGCTGGCATGCGCCCAGAACCGCCATGTGGCTCGAAAAGGCCGTCGAAGCTGCCTCAAAGACCCACTACGGCAAGCCCGCGATGTGGATGGGCGAGGGCGGCACCATCCCGTTCATGGCGATGCTCGGCGCGAAGTATCCGCGGGCCCAGTTCCTCATCACCGGCGTTCTCGGCCCCCACTCCAACGCCCACGGCCCGAACGAGTTCCTGCACCTCGACTACGCCAAGCGCCTCACCGCCTGCGTCGCCGACGTATTGGCCGCGCACGCGTCCAATACGTAATTCGGGGTCGGGGTCGGAACTCGTTTTTACGTACGTGAAAACTGAGTTACGACCCTGACCCCGAATTGCGTCAACGAGTCTCTACCCTGACCCCGAACTGTGATGGCGAAAAAAGGACGGCGCGAGAACCTGCCACGCGCCGCCAGGGGGACGATTGGGGTGAGAACCCCGAATCCCGAAGCTTGCTAATTCGCAGCCGCTTTTACGACTTGATCGGCCTGCTGCACACCCGCTCGTAAGCGTTCTTCCTGCCCTGCTGCATCCTCGACCGCCGCGCCGCGCTGCGCTTCCTGCGCCTCCAGCTGCTCCTGCTCAGTCTTCGTCGTCGCGGCGGGCGGGCCTGCCTCCCCGTTTGCGTACCCCGCGGCGAGGATCACCCCGAGGACGATGGCCGTCCACGCGATGGTTCTCGATAGCTCCATCTACTCCCCCTACGAACCCCCTATTGCAGTAGCTCAGTTTTGCAGCGATTGACGGTGCGTGTCGTGGCACTCCATCACGCCGCCCGCGCGCGGCAGCGCTCAAGTGCCAACAAGTTGCGGGAAATCGGGGTGGCTGCGGGAAATCGGTGCCAGACGCCCGCACCCGCCGACGCAAGCCGGACCAGGATCGGTCCCCGCCAGCCTAGTCGCAGACGAACTGGAGCGACTTGCCGCCCGCGCGGCGCGGCTGCCCGAGGGAGATCCAGCCCCGCTTGCGCAGCGTGAACTCGTCGCGCTGGAGCATGACCTCTTCCTCGCCCTCCACCTGGATAAAGGTCCCGTTGGTGCTCTTGTCGGCGAGCACGAAGTGGTTGTGGCGCCGCTGGATGGTGCAGTGCTGGCGCGAGGCGTGCTCGTCTTCGATCACGAGCTTGCAGGCCGGGTCGCGCCCGATGGTGACCGCCTCGACGATGCGCCGCAGGACGAGCGTACGGCCGCGGTACACGAGCTTGAGCTTCGCGCGCGAAGGCTCCGACACGGGGTCGAACGGATAGAACGTGGCGGGCTCGTCCGCGCGCCACACGATCTCGCAGAGCGAGATCTCCTCCGGCACCCCCTTGAGCTGCACCGAATAGAGCTGCCGGATCGAGCCGCGATAGAGCGAGTCGACGCCCTTCGCGGTGTCGGCGTCGAGCAGGATCTGGCCGCGCGCGGCCTGCTCGACGAGGCGCGCCGCCATGTTCACCGTGTCGCCGAAGACATCCGCTTCGTTCTGG
The DNA here is from genome assembly GCA_035762345.1 of Burkholderiales bacterium. GTDB lineage: Bacteria > Pseudomonadota > Gammaproteobacteria > Burkholderiales > SG8-39 > SCGC-AG-212-J23. The sequence goes on along the minus strand of DASTPE010000119.1, from coordinate 4,868 downwards.
ATCACCGGGCCGTAGTGGAAGCCCACGCCGAGCCCGAGCCGGGTGCCCTTCACTTCCGGCGCGAACTGGCCCGCCGCGACCTGCAGCGCCACCGCCGTGCGCGCGGCGGACTCCGGGTTATCGGCGAGGAGGAGGAGCCTGCCGCCGATGCGCTTCACCACGCGCGCCCGGGTCGCGACCGCCGCCTGCCCGAGCTTGTCGGCGTAAGCCGAGATCGCCTCGTGCGCGGCCGCGTCGTTCGCGTGCGCATAGAGCTCGGCCGCGCCGATCAGCTCGGCGAAGATGACAGCGGTCGGCCTCCCCGAATCCATTCATCTCCCCAAAAACAATAAGATAAGGCGAACTAGACCAATCCCAGAGTGCGAAATCGCACGTAGAGCTCGCGACACGTCCAGGCGTCGGTCGCGGCGTACGCGAGCTGCTGCGGCGTGAGGCGGGCTCGCGCCCAGTTCGAGGTTTTGCTGCCTTTCGGAACGCGAAACCCCAGGAAAATCGCCGCGAGGCTGCGAACTCCGGTCTGCTTGAAGCCTCGGCGCCTGGCCGCTTCGCCGAGGTCGACGGTCGATTTCTCGTTGAACTCGATAACCTTTTTTAACGCTTTCAAGTCGTCGGCGAGGCCGACGCCCGCCTTGACGATCGGCTCGGCGCCGAGCACCTCGGCCACCGCCGCCGCCACTTCTCGGCTTCCCAGCCGGAATAGGTAGACCGCGCGCGCCGTGGCGATTTGCGCAAGGCTCGGCAGATAGCTCTCGCCCGGCTTGAAGGCGGGCCGGGTCTCGATATCGAAGCCCGTCACCGTCTCGTCGCGGATTTCCGCGAGCGCCCTGGCCGCCTCCTCGGCGGAGACCACCACGCGCACTTCGCCCTCCCAGCGCCGGATCGGAAGCGCGTTGATCTCGTCGCGCGAAATCGAGCGTGGTTCGTCTGACATGGATCAAGCGTAGTTCGAATGACGATTGACGGCGTAACGCGACGCGCATAGATTGTTGGTGAGCCCGCAGAGGGCCGCATGGCAATAACGGCTCGCAGCGATGGGATTCCCGGCGACCTGTCGGGATACCTGGCCCAGGCGGACTCCCCACGGCCTTACGGCCGCGAAAGGTATGAGGCGCCCAGCTAGGCGCCGCCCGAGAGTTCGGGCACCCCAAGGCCCCGCCTCAGTGCGGGGCCTTTCATTTCTGGGGTCAGGGCTGGAATTCTGTTTCGGCGTAAGCTGAAACGAATTCCGGCCCTGACCCCGAATCTCCGGTGACGAAGAAGAAAAGATACCGGCACAGCGTCTACGTGATCGAGCTCGACCCGGCGATCTACAACATCGCCCGCTTCCGGCGCTCGAACCCCGACCACGACATTACCAAGCCCTGCGTCTACGTCGGCTGCACCGGGCTTACGCCCGAGCAGCGCTTTGCCAAGCACAAGGCCGGCATCCGCGCGAGCCGCTACGTCCAGCGCTTCGGCCTTCGCCTGCTGCCCAAGCTCTATGCCTGGGCGAATCCGATGCCCTACGATGCGGCGCGCGACATGGAAGTCGAGCTCGCCATCTCCCTGCGCGAGCAGGGCTACGCCGTCTGGCAGGGTTGATCTTTTCTTGAGGAGGAGAAGCAAGTGATCCACGTCATCGCGGTCGTTACCGCCAAGCCTGGCAAGCGCGAAGAGGTTCTGAAGCACTTCCGCGCCAACGTTCCCGCCGTCCGCGCCGAAAAAGGATGCATCGAATACGGCGCCGCGGTCGACGCCGACGCCGCGCTACCCATACAGACGAAGTACGGCCCCGACGCCTTCGTCGTGGTCGAGAAGTGGGAGAGCATGGAGGCCCTCAGCGCGCACGCCGTGGCTCCTCACATGAAGGCCTACGGTGCGAAGACGAAGGACCTGCTCGCGAGCCGCGTGATCCACATCCTCTCGCCGACCTAATTCGGGGTCAGGGTCGAGACTCGTTTTTGCGTACGTGAAAACGAGTCTCGACCCTGACCCCGAATTCGGAGTCTTACCCTAGGCTCTTCGCCCACTCCTGTCCGCTCGCGCGGTAGAAGTCGACCGTATTCGCGTACGCCGCCTTGTTCTCGACGCCGTGCGCCATCTTGCGGAACGCCGCCGCGACTGCCTTGCGCTGCCGATTCCTGCTGCTCGCTTTCATGGATTCCTCCGTGGTTCAGGTGGAAGCCATGCTAGGCGGCGCCGGTATCCCGCTTATTTCGGCTTCACGCTGTTTTGTTGTCGGCCTGTTTCCAGGATCTCGGCCCAGACGCCGGCGCGCGGATAGCTGCCCGCGACGAAGTCGCTGAACGCGCGCACGTTGGCGGTGAGGTAGCGGCACGCTGTGCGCGCCGAGATACGAGGGCGACGCGCAGGTCACGCCGACGGCGCCGCGCTCGTGGAGGCCAACGGCCCCGAGCCCGACTACAGCCGCATGCTCTCCGGCCACCCGCAGGACTTCTCGCTGCCTCCCGCGCCGGGCGGCGAAGGGACCTTGGGTCGTTTCGGTCGCTGCGACCAACACCGCCTGGTCCGGGCCGTGGGGCGCGTGAGCTACACTGCGAACCTGACCCCCGACAAGGAAACCGGCCTCGGCAAATGGCGCTGATCTAGAGGCTATCTTCGCCTATCTGCGGTCAATTCCGGAGATCCGCAACAAAGTCCCAGAGCCGCTGGCCCCCTAACGGGCTGCGGCAGCTGGTGAGCGGGTGGGGTCAGGGCTGGAATTCTGTTTTTGCGTCAGCGAAAACGAATTCCGACCCTGACCCCGAATTTGGTGCCCTGCCCCGGGGGGACGATTTCCCACAATCCTTAACAGGGATATAGTTGCGCACCTTTTAGGGAGGAACCATGCAACGAACCGACCTCCAACGCGGCACCCGCGACCCCCTCATCGAGGCCGCCCACGCGGACGCAAGGGAGCGCGCCCTTAAGGTCGAGCTCGCCACCAAGGTCAATCGCATCCTCGCCGAGCGTGCGCTCGCGCAGCCACGCGCTGCCCGCCTGCTTGGCATCCGCCAGCTGCACGTCTCCGATCTCGCGCGCTACCGGCTTCACAGCTTTTCAGTCGAGCACCTGATGGGCATGCTGACCCGGCTCGGCAAAGGCGGCGAACTCCGGATTCCGCTGCGGGGCGCACCGAAGTAAGCGCCAAGCCCGAAAAATCGGGGTCTGACCCCGACTAGGCTGAGCTTCTCCAGCTCGACGTGCGCGCCGCCTTCCTCGTCGCGCACTGGACCGCGCAGTAAGAAAAGAATCCGAGTCGCCGAAATGTGTTGACTCGCGTGATAAGGGGCGTATGGTGGGTCGTGCTCCGGAAGTAACCCGTCCTCACCGCCGCTCGAGCGGCGACCCTTTAGCGCCTCTCCCGCAGAATCAAGCACTGCCCGCCCTTTGGGCGGGACCAGAACGTCAACGCACTGCGAAGGAAGCACCATGAACTGGAGCAGCATCGAAAACGGCTGGAACGACTTCAAAGCCAGCGCCAAGCAGCAGTGGAGCAAGCTCTCCGACGATCAGATCGCCGGCACGATGGGCAAGCGCGAGCAGCTCTCGAGCCGCGTGCAGGAAGCCTACGCCCTGAGCAAGGAAGACGCCGAGCGCCAGATCTCCGACTGGCAGTCGAAGCAGGTGGAGAAGCAGGCGCCCGCAGCGAACAGCTGAAGCGGGGAGAAGCGCGGGAGCGCGCGCGCAAGCCCGCGCTCCCGTCGATCCGCCGATTCAGAACAGAAAGGACCCCATGACCAAAGAACAGTGGATGTGGATGCAAGCGAGCGTCGCCCTGGTGGCGGCCGCCGCGGCGGCCATGAAGAAGCAATGATGGACAAGCCCTCGGAGCTGTACCAAATCCAGGAGCCCGAAGCCCCCGCGAAGCGCGAAATCCTTCACCTCACCGGCATCCGCTCGCACGGTACCGCTACGCCGCGCGCCGGCAGCCGGCCGTGGCCGCGCCAGGCCGCCCGGCGCTATGTCCTGCGCCGCGCGAAAAAAACCAGGGTCTGACCCCATGGGGTCAGGGCTGGAATCTGGTCCAGCTATGCGTCAGCAGGTTTAGGGCCCTGACCCCGAGTTGTTAAGGGGTCTGACCCCGAATTTGCCTTCCTGATCGCCGCCCAAACCCGCGGCGGGCTCGCCGGCATGTCGAAGTGCGTGATGCCGAGCTCGGAGAGCGCGTCCACCACCGCGTTCATCACGGAAGTCATCGAGCCCGCGCAGCCGGCCTCGCCGCAGCCCTTGGCGCCGAGCGGATTGGTAGTCGCCGGCACCGGGTGGCTCTGCCACGGGAACGGCGCCGGGAAGTCCTCGGCGCGCGGCAGCGCGTAGTCCATGAAGGAGCCCGTGAGGAGCTGGCCCGTGTCGTCGTAGCGCGCGCTCTCCATGAAGCACTGGCCCATGCCCTGCACCACGCCGCCGTGGATCTGGCCCTCGACCATGAGCGGGTTCACGATCGTACCGAAGTCGTTCACCGAGCTGTAGCGCACGACCTCGACCTCGCCCGTCTCCGGGTCGACCTCGACCTCGCACACGTGGCAGCCGTTCGGAAATGCCGAGGGAATTACCTCGGTCACGTGCGTCACATCGAGCCGCCCCGGGTGTTTCAAAGACAGATCAAGCAGGGAAACCGATCGGTCTGTTCCCGCAACCACGAACTTCCCCTCGCGGAACTCGATATCCGCCTCGGCCGCCTCGAGCTCCTCCGCCGCGAGCGCCTTTCCCTTCTTCACGACGAGCGCCGCCGCCTCGATCGCCGCCGAGCCGCTCATCATTGCCGAGCGCGAGCCGCCGGTGCCGGCGCCGAACACGAGCTGGTCGGAATCGCTCTGCAGCAGGCGAATGCTCTCGAACGGCACGCCAAGGCGGGAGGAAAGCACCTGCGCCATCGGCGATGCGTG
>DASTPE010000118.1:0-13710 GCA_035762345.1 Burkholderiales bacterium | reverse complement strand
GCCGATTTGAGCCTGCCGCCCAGCGCGTGTCAACCCGGTTCGCGTTTGATCTTGCTCGAACCGGCCTCCGCGTCGCCGACTATCGAAGGTATCATCCGGCCGCATGCCGGGGGCTTGCGAGCCCGGCGCGGGCGCGAAGCTCGACTGGCTGACCAAGGAGGAAGAGACATGGCAAACGCGGGAATGGTGGCCCTGGACTGGCAGCAGCGCATCAACTGGGACCGGGTGCGCAAGTACCGGCTCGAGCGCGCGCGGGAGCGGATGAAGGCGCACGGCCTCGGGGCGATGCTGCTGATGTACGACGAGAACGTGCGCTACGTGACGAGCACGCTCACGCCCGGGTGGAACCGCCTCAAGCCCGGCCTGCGCTACGCGATGCTGTGCGGCGACGACGCCCCGGTGCTGTTCGAGCAGGGCGACATCGGCTTCCAGATCCAGCGCCACTCGCCGTGGATCCCGAAGGACCACGTGCGCTGGTCCTACGCCTGGATCAAGGGCGCGGCGGGCCCGGCCTCGACCGCGCAGGTGAAGAAGTTCACCAACGCGATCAAGCAGGAGATGAAAAAGGCGAACGTCGCGGGCGCGAAGCTCGGCGTGGACTTCATCGACATCAACATGCTCAAGGTATTCGCCGACGAGAAGATCGACTGGACCGACGGCATGACGCCGATGATGGAGGCGCGCGCGGTCAAGAACGAGGACGAGCAGGAGGCGCTGCGCATGGTGGGCGCGATCGGCGACGCCGCGCACTGGGAGTTCATGAAGTTCCTCAAGCCCGGCCGCACCGAGAACCACCTCACCGCGCACATCATGGAGTTCCTGTACTCGATCCCCGGCATGGAGGACGTCGAGGACGTGATCGTGTCCTCGGGCCCGAACACCTGGCCCAACTGGCGCAACTTCTCTGACCGCATCGTCAAGCCCGGCGACATCGTGTTCATGGACCTCGCCGCGCTCACCTGGAACGGCTACAAGTCGTGCTACTACCGCACCTATTGCGCGGGCAAGGAGCCGACCCGCGAGCAGAAGGACATCTACGCCACCGCGCTCAGGTGGCTGTACGACTCGATCAAGGCGGTGAAGGTCGGCACTACGACGCGCGAGATCGCCTCCAAGTGGCCCTCGGCGAAGGAGGCCTGGGGCTACGAGGAAGAGGACCAGGCCGCCGCCAACCTGTGGGGCCACGGCCTGGGGCTGGCGCAGTACGACCAGCCGGTGATCTCGCGCATCTGGTCGCTCGACCACCCGATCGAGATCAAGGAAGGCATGGTGTTCGCGCTCGAGACCCAGCACGGCAAGAAATTCGAGTGGGGCGTGAGGATCGAGGAGATGCTGATCGTGCACAAGGACCGCATCGAAATCATCTCCAACTTCCCGGTCGAGCAGATCACCGTGGTCGACCCGATGCCCGGCTACTCGACCCTCGCGGGGCGCTAGCGGACAGATCACGTGACCCGCGCCGCGCTCCTGCGCTCGCCGCGGAGGTTCGAGCTCGTCGAGCGCGAGAAGCCGCGCCCCGGGCCGGGCGAGGTCGTGGTGCGCACCGCGGCGACCGCGGTGTGCCACACCGACCTCTCGATCTACACCGGCGAGCATCCGAACGTGCGCTACCCGGTGGTGCTGGGACACGAGTCGACCGGCGTGGTCGACGCCGTGGGGGAGGGCGTGGCCGGGCTACAAGCGGGGACCCCGGTCATCATCAACCCGATCATTGCCTGCGGCCACTGCGACGCCTGCCGCCGCGGCGTTGGCAACGCCTGCCGCAACGCCGGCCTGTTCGGCCGCGAGCTGGACGGCTCGCTCAGCCAGTACGTCAAGCTGCCCTCGCAGTATCTGTACGCGCTTCCGGCGGCGCTTTCCCTGGAAATGGCCACCCTGATCGAAACCCTCGCCACAGTGCGTCACGCCCAGATCCGCGCCGGCGTGGCACCGGGCGTGTCGGTGGTGGTGCTGGGACAGGGTACCGGCGGGCTCTTGCACACGCGCCTTGCGATGCTCAGCGGCGCGAGCCCGGTAATCGCCGTGTCGCGCACGCGCTGGAAGCTTGAGATGGCCGAGCGCATGGGCGCGCACCACGTGGTGGCGGCCGCGGCGGCAGACGCGGTCGAGGAAGTGAAACGCCTCACCGGCGGAAACGGCGCCGACGTGGTGATCGACGCCGCGGGCGGCGCGGAGGCATTCCGCGCCGGCCTCGCCATGCTGCGGCCGGGCGGGCGCTTTTCCGTGTACTCGATCAGCCACGAGCCGGTCGAGGGATTCACGACCTTTCCGCTGTACTTCGGCGAGGTGAGCCTGGTCGGCTCGCGCGCGCTCACGCCGCAGGACATGGCGCCGGCGATCGCGCTCGTCGCCTCGGGCGCGGTCGACGTCGAGGGCTTCATCAGCGCGCGCTATCTCCTCGCCGACGCCGGCGCGGCGTTCGAGGAATACGAACGCAACCCAGGCCGCATCCTGCGCATCGTCATCGACTCGGCGAAATGAAGAGAAAAATTGCGGCGCGAAAGTTCGTCGTCGCCATGGCAGATGCAGAAGCGTCCGATGCTAGGCGCTTCGGACCCAAGGCGGCGAGGCTCGCGGCGCTCGGCCACGCCGGGCTGCCGACGCCGGGCGGCTTCTGCGTCGACGCCGCCGCCTACCGCGCGCAGCTCGCGCACCTTGGGCTGCAGCAGACGGCGCGCGCGGTGTTCGCGTCCGAGGACCGGCCGGCGGCCCGCCGCCATGCCCTCGACATGAAACTCGGTTTGATGAGGAGCGAAATTGCGCCCGCGGTGCGTGAACAGCTCGCGGGTGTTTTCGACTCGGTGGTGCGCTCCTCGGCGCTGGTGGAGGACCGCGAAGGCGCGAGCTTCGCCGGCCAGTTCCAGAGTTACCTGGGCCTGGAGAGCGAGCAGGATTTCCTCACCGCGGTTCGCGCGTGCTGGGCGGCGCTGTGGTCGACGCGCGCGCTGCGCTACATGGCGGCCCACGACGTCGACCCGGCGGACACCGCGATGGCGCTCATCGTGCAGCCGCTCGTGCGCCCGCGGGCCGCGGGCGGGGGACTTTCGCGCACTACCGAAGGCGACATGGTGGTGAACGCCGCCACTGGCCCCGGCTCGGCGGTGGCGCAGGGCGAGGTTGTGCCCGACCGCTACGTGCTCGAGCGTTCGGGCGCGCTCAAGGAGTCGAGCGCCGGCAAGGGCTACCACAGCCTGACCTGCCGGCACGGTCGGCGCGCATTCTCGCGCCTGCTCGCCGCGCCGAGCGTCGATGCCGCGCAGCTCGCCGAGCTCGGCCTTCTCATGAAAAAAGCCGAGGCGCTGCTGCAAGGCCCGGTGGAGATCGAGTGGGCGCTCGACGACAGCGGGATCAAGCTGTTGCAGGCGCGGCCGCTGCGGGTCTGTGAAAGCACGGCTTTCGACGAAGCGTGGCGGCAGCATCCGCGCCTGCACGGCCACCCCGGCGGCGTCGGCTGGGGCACGGGGCGCGCGCGCATCGTCAATTGCGAATGCGAGCTCGAGCGCGTCGCCCCGGGCGAGGTGCTGGTGACGACGGTGGCGGGCCCGGCGCTCGCGGATGTCTTCCCGCGCGTCGCGGGGATCGTCGCCGAGCTGGGCGGCAGCACTTCGCACCTCGCCTCGCTCGCGCGCGAGCGCGGGGTGCCCATGGTGCTTGGCGCGCCGCAGGCAACGCGGCGCATTCCCGACGGCGCCATGGTCGCGGTGGACGGCGTCGCGGGCGTGGTGCGCTGGATGCAGGCATAACCCACGGGTATACGACAGGAGGCGCATGACGAAGGCGAAGGTGGTGATCACCGACTATGTCTGGGACTCGCTCGACGTCGAGCACCGCATGCTCGATGCGCTCGCCGAGCTCGTCGCGCTGAAGACCAAGAAGCCCGGCGAGTTCCTCGCCGAGGCCGCGGACTGCGACGCGCTGCTCAACACCTACGCCGGCCCGATCACCGCCGACACCATGGCGAGAATGCCGAAGTGCCGCATCATCGCCCGCTACGGCATCGGCGTGGACACCATCGACCTGGAGGCCGCCACCGCCGCCGGCATCATCGTCACCAACAACCCGACCTACTGCATCGAGGAGGTGGCCGAGCACACGATGGCGCTGCTGCTCGCCTGCGCGCGCAAGATCGCCTTTTACGACCGCTTGGTGCGCGCCGGGCGCTGGGAAGTGCCGCCCGGCAAGCCCATGTTCCGCCTCGCGGGGCGCACGCTCGGCCTGGTCGGCTTCGGCAACATCGCGCGCCAGGTCGCCTCGCGCGCGGCCGCGTTCGGCATGCGGGTGCTGTTCTTCGATCCCTACGTGAAGGAAAGCGCCGGCGGGGTGAAAAAGGCCGAGCTCGCCGAGCTTCTCGGAGAATCAGACTTCGTGTCGCTCCACCCGCCGCTCACGCCGCAGACGCGCAAGATGATGAACGACGAGGCCTTCGCGAAAATGAAGCCTGCGGCTTACCTCATCAACTGCTCGCGGGGACCGGTGGTGGATACCGATGCGCTGGTGCGCGCGCTCGACGCGAAAACCATCGCCGGCTGCGCGCTCGACACGGTCGACCCCGAGCCGCTGCCCAATCCACACCCCCTGCGCGCGCGCGACAACGTGATCGTGGTTCCGCACGCCGCCTGGTACAGCGAGCAGGCGATGGCGGGGCTGCAGGCGGGCGCGCCCGGCGAGGTACGCCGCGTGCTCTCGGGCGAGTGGCCGCTCAACGTGGTGAACCGTGACGTGAAAGGGCGGAACCGCGCGGGTCTCTAGCGACTATTTGCCGGTGCAGAAGCTGCGCGTCAGCTTGCACGCCTCCGAGCGCTCGGCGCAGAGCTTCGTCGCCCTGTTGATCGCCACCCTGCGATTCTCGGCCCAAGCGGCGCCGTGTCCGTCAGGCCCGGTCACCAGCGCGCCGCAGGCGTTGCGAAACCAAAGCACCACGCGGCAATCGGGCCCGTTCTTCGCGCAAAACTCGAGCGCGGCTTTCGTCGCGCCGTCGCGAGTCGCATAGTTATTCGCCCAGCCGTATTTGTACGCCTTGTCCGAGTAGGCGATGGCGCCGAAGAGCTCCTGCGCCGCCGCGAGGCGCGGCACGGCGGCGACCATCGCCAGCGCAGCGAGCTGCGAAACGCGCAACATCAACTTCCTCCCGATGCCATGATAGCCGTCTCACGAGGGAGGACCAAAAGCGATGATGTACGACTGCGCGCCGGCGCGAAGCGGGTCATCTGCAGTCGTGAAGAAGAAAGGAAAAAGTCTTCGGATCGACATCCACTGCCACTATCTCAACCCGGACGCGGCGGCGAAGGTGGCGCCGCTCAACCCGGCGCAGCACGAGATGCAGGTGAAGTTCGCAAACACGCTCACGCGCGAAACGAACAAGAAGCAGCAGCAGGAACGCGCGCCCAAGCTTTCCGGCATCGAGGTCCGCCTGAAGGATATGGACCGCATGGGAATCGATATCCAGGCGCTGTCGCCTGCGCCGCAGCAGACGTACTACTGGACCGAGCCCGGCATGGGCGCCACTCTCGCGCGACAAATAAACCAGCGCCTCGCCGAGATCGTGGCGAAGTGGCCCGACCGGTTCGTGGGCCTCGGAACCGTGCCTCTGCAGGATCCCGACCTCGCGGTCGCCGAACTTGAATATCTCGTCAAGACGCTGAATCTGCGAGGCGTCGAGATCAACGGCAGCGTGAACGGCATGGATCTCACCGACGGGCGCCTGGGGCTCGACAGGTTCTTCGCGAAAGTGCAGGAGCTGGACGTCATCATCTTCATGCATCCGACGGGTTACACCCAGGGCGAACGCCTGCTCGACCACTACTTCAACAACGTGATCGGCAATCCGCTTGAGACCACGGTCGCGGCGAGCCATCTCATCTTCGATGGGGTGATGGAGCGCTACCCGAAGCTCAAGGTCGTCCTGCCGCACGGCGGCGGCTTCCTCGCGCATTACTGGGAGCGCATGAACCACGCCTGGAAGGCGCGCCCGGATTGCAGAACCGTGATCAAGAAAAAACCGACGAGCTACCTCGAGAAGTTCTATTTCGACACCATCGTTTTCGACCCGCAGATGCTCGATAACCTGGTGCGCCGCTACGGAGCGGACCGCGTCGTGCTCGGCACCGACTATCCGTTCGACATGGGTGTGGAAGATCCCGTCGGCTTCGTGCAGAAAGGGAAGCTATCCGCCGCCGACAAGGCGAAAATCATGGGCGCCAACGCCGCCCGGCTGCTGAAGATCAGGCGCTAGTCGATCTTGATGCCCGCTTGCTGGACGACCTTCGCCCAGCGGGCGGCTTCCACCTTCAGGACCTGCGCGAACTCGGCGGACGAGCCCCCGGCGGGCTCGAGGCCGTCGGTGGCCAGTACCTTCTTGAACTCCTCGCTGTTGAGAAGCTGATTGATCTCGCCGTTCAGCTTCTGGACGATGTCCTGCGCGAGCCCCTTCGGTGCCACCAGGCCGTGCCAGTTGATCACTTCGTAGTCCGGGTAGCCCGACTCGGCCACGGTCGGGATTTCGGGCGCGGCGTTGATTCGCTTCGCCGTGGTCACCGCGAGCGCCCGCAGGCGCCCGCCCCGCACGTGCGGCAGCGTGGTCGGCACCGCGCCGAAAATGAGCTGCACCTGACCGCCGATCGTGTCCTGCAGCGCGGGCCCGGTCCCTTTGTAGGGGACGTGCAGCACCTTGATCCCCGCGGTAACCAGGAAGAACTCGGTGGAGACGTGCATCACGCTGCCGTTGCCCGAGGAGCCGAAGGCCAGCTTGCCGGGCTGCTTGCGTGCGAGATCGACCAGCTCGGCTAGCGTATTCGCGGGCACGGACGGGTGCACTGCCACCACGTACGGGCCGCCCGAGAGCCGGATGATGGGCGTGATGTCGTTGATCGGGTCGAACGAGAGCTTATAGACGCTCGGATTGACGGTGTAGCTCGCGGAGATCAGGAGCAGCGTGTAGCCGTCCGCGGGAGAACGCACCGCTGCTTCCGCGCCGAGGTTGCCGCCCGCGCCCGGGCGGTTCTCGACGACGAACGATGTCGCGAAGCGCTCGGTGAGCTTCTGCGCCATCAGGCGAGCGGTGAAGTCCGAGCCGCCGCCCGGGGCGAACGGCACGATGATGCGCACGGGCTTCGCCGGATAGGGCTGGGCGAGCGTGGAGTGAGACGCGATGGCGAGCGCCCCGGCGAACAGGGCGGCGAGCACCTTCAGCATTGGGAAGCCTCCTCCTTGAGCGTGATCCCGGGGTCTCACGCTACAATAAATGCACGAGGAGGAGGAGATTTATGAGGCGTTCCAGACGTAACGTATTGAGGGCCGGCGCCGCGCTTGCCGCTGCAAGCGCGCTGCCGCGCAAGGTATTTGCACAGGCAGCACCCATCAAGATCGGTATGAGCATGCCGCAGACCGGCACGCTCGGTGCGGGCGGCCAGGCCGCGCTCGTCGCACTGCGGCTATGGGTCGACGATGTGAACCAGAAGGGCGGGCTACTCGGCCGCAAGGTGGAGCTGCTTGCTTACGACGACCAGACCAACCCCGCCAACGTCCCGGGCATCTACACCAAGCTGCTCGACGTGGACAAAGTGGATTTGCTGATCGCGCCCTACGGCACCGTGCCGACCGCGCCGATCATGCCGATGGTGAAGCAGCGCGGGCTGCTTCTCATGGGCAACTTCTCGTTCCAGGTGAACGCGAAGGTGCAGCACGACATGTGGTTCAACAACTCGCCCTGGAACGACGCCTCGAGCTGGTCCGACGGCTTCATCAGGGCAGGCCAGAAGGCGGGCGCGAAGACGATCGCGGTGCTCGCCGCGGACCAGGAGTTCGCACAGAACCTCGCGAACGGCGCGCGCGAGCTATCGAAGAAAGCGAACCTCAAGTCGGTCTACGACCAGAACTACCCGCCGACCACCACCGACTTCTCCTCGCTGATCCGCGGCATCCGCGCGGCGAAGCCGGAGGTGGTGTTCGTCATGTCCTACCCGAACGACTCGGTGGCCATCATCCGCGCCGTGAACGAGATCGGTGTCGGCTCGCAGGTCCAGATATTCGGCGGCGGCATGGTCGGGCTGCAGTTCACCCCGATCATGAGCTCGCTCGGCAGCCTCCTGAACGGCGTGCTTAACTACAATTCCTACGTGCCCGGCATGAAGTATCCGGGGATCGAGGACTTCCTCGCGCGCTACGCCAAGCGCGCCGCCGAGGCGAAGGTGGACCCGCTCGGCTTCTACCTGCCGCCGTTCAACTACGCGATCGGCCAGATGTACGAGCAGGCGATCAACGCCACCAAGAGCCTCGATCACAAGCAGCTCGCGAACTACCTGCGCTCGAACGAGATGAAGACCGTGGTCGGCCCGATCCGCTACGACAAGATGGGCGAGTGGGCGAACCCGCGCGTGGTGCAGGCGCAGTTCCGCGGGGTGGTCGACAAAGACGTGGAGCAGTTCAGGAAGGCGGGCAAGCAGGTCGTGATCTACCCGGAGGAGTACAAGACCGGAGACGCAATCACGCCTTTCGAAAAGGCGCGCGCGGCCAAATAGAGGTCTTTCAGAAGGGAGAGAGACGGCGCGGCAAAACCCGCGCCGTTTTTTTAGGTGATATTTTCGTTCGACCTGCTGTTCGAGGCGGTGCTGTTCGGGATTCTCCTCGGCTGCTTCTACGCCGCGGTCAGCATCGGGCTGTCGGTGTCGTTCGGGCTTCTCGACGTGCCGCATGTCGCGCATCCGGCGCTCATGGTGGCCGGCTCGTACTGCACCTACATCGTGGCGGGCTGGGGGCTCGACCCGGTTCTCGCCGGCGTGATCCTGATGCCGGCGTTCTTCGTGCTCGGCATCCTGATCTACCGCTTCTACTACGAGACCTTCGAGCGCCGCGGCAGCGAGGCCGGGGTGCGCGGGCTCGCGTTCTTCTTCGGGCTTGCTTTCATCATCGAGGTAGGACTGATCCTGCTGTTCGGCGTCGACCAGCGCACCGTGCAGGCGCCTTACATCGGCTCGAGCCTCTCGCTCGGCGAGTACCGCATCCCTTATCGCATGCTAGTGGCTTTCGGGGTTGCCCTGGTCCTCACCGCGGCTCTGACTCTCTATTTGTCGAGAACCTTCACCGGCCGGGCCATCAAGGCGGTCGCGCAGGACGAGCCGGCGCTGCGCCTGATGGGCGCCAACCCGGTGCGCATCAAGCAATGGGCCTTCGGTATCGCGACCGGCGTGTCGGCGCTCGCGGGCGCTATGCTGATCATCGTCGGGCCGGTGGAGCCGGCATTGGACCGGCTCTACATAGGGCGCACATTCTGCGTCGTAGTGCTGGCCGGGCTCGGCAGCATGACCGGCACCCTGGCCGCGGGGCTGATCCTCGGCATCGCCGAATCGATCGTCCTGATGATGTTCGGCGCATCGTGGGCGCCTGCCGTTGCCTTCGGACTGCTGCTGGTCGTCCTCGGTGTGCGGCCGCAAGGGCTATTCGGAAGATGAATTACTGGATCGGCACGGGCTTGCTGTTTCTTGGCGCGCTGGCCGCGGCGCTTGCTCCGGTCAACGAGTACTTCTTCTACGCCGGCTACGTGGTCCTCACCTTCGTCGTGCTCGCGACGGCTTGGAACATCCTCGGCGGCTACGCCGGGTACGTGAACTTCGGCACCGGCGCTTTCTTCGGCCTCGGATCCTACAGCGCGGTGGTGCTCTTCAAGGCGCTCGGCGCGCCGCTCGCAGTGCAGATCCTGGCCGCCGCGGCGGTCGGCGCGGCCCTCGGCTTCGGCGTGGGCATGCTGACGCTGCGGCTGCGGGGCATCTTCTTCGCCATTGCGACCGTGGCGATCCTCTTCATTACGGAAACGCTGATGGTGAACTGGCGCTATGTGGGCGGCGCCACGGGGCTACAGCTCCTGCGGCCGGATGTTATGGCTCCGTTCGCGAGCTATACCCGGATGCTGTTCGTCGTGATGGCGCTCCTCGCGGTGCTCGCCGTGTCGGTCGCGCGCTATGTCCAGGTCTCGTGGATCGGCAGGGGCCTGCGCGCGATCCGCGATTCCGAGGAGGCGGCCGAGTGCTCGGGCGTGCCGACGCTCAAGCTTAAGCTGTTCGCCTGCACCGCGTCGGGCGCACTGATGGGCGCGGCTGGCGCGCCGATGCCGATGTACCTTTCGTTCATCGAGCCGGCTTCGAGCTTCAGCCTGAATTGGGGCGTATCGGCGCTCGCCATGCCGATGATCGGCGGCACCGCGCACTGGATCGGCCCGGTGATCGGCGCACTGCTCCTGGGCTCGATCCAGCAGATCGTTACCGTCACCATCTCCAACGAGATCAACGTGCTCGTGGTTGGGGTGTTGCTCGTGCTCTTTGTCGTGCTCGCGCCGGACGGCGTCGTAGGGCTCTTCAAGAAAATGCTGGGAAGAAGATGAGCCTGCTCAGCGTGCAAAAGCTGTCGAAGCACTTCGGCGGATTCACGGCCCTGAACGGCGTGAGCCTGGAAATTGCGCAGGGCGAGCGCTTCGGCCTGATCGGCCCGAACGGCTCGGGCAAGACCACGCTCATCAACTGCATTTCGGGCGCGTTGTGGAACGATTCGGGCTCGATCCGCTTCGAGGGCTCCGAAATCTCGAAACTCCCCGCGTATCGGCGCACGCGCCTGGGCATCGCGCGCAGCTTCCAGGTCCCGCGGCCGTTCCACACCATGAGCGTGCTCGAGAACCTGCTCGTGCCTTCCGCCTATGTGGTGCATCTGCGCGATAGCGAAGGCGAAACCGAAGCCCTGAAGATCCTCGCGATGATGGGCCTCGCCGACAAGGCCGGCGCGGCCGCAAGCCAGCTCTCGCAGGTGGAGCTGCGCAAGCTCGAGCTCGCGCGCGCCATGGCGGCGCGGCCGCGGCTCCTCATCTCCGACGAGGCGATGGCCGGCCTCGCCGGCGCCGAGGTGGACGAGGTCCTGAAGATCCTGTTCGACCTCAATGCGCAGGGCATTACCATCATCATGATCGAGCACATCATGCAGGCGGTGATGCGCTTCTCGCAGCGCGTGGTGTGCCTCGACGCCGGCGCCATCATCTGCGAAGGCACGCCCGCCGCGATCGTCCAGAACCCCGGCGTGCAGAGGGCCTACCTTGGCGCTTGAGCTCGAAATCTCGGACGTCGAGGCCGGCTACGGCGCGGTGCGGGCCCTCCATGGTGTTTCACTCAAAGTTCTGCAAGGTGAAACCGTGGCCATGCTCGGCACCAACGGCAACGGCAAGAGCACGCTCATGAAGTGCGTCATGGGCATGGTGCGGCCGACGCGGGGTTCGGTTTTCCTGAACCTTGACAATGAAAAGCATGATCTGACGAAGCTCTCGACCGAGGACATCGTGAGCCTCGGCGTCGCGATGGTGCCCGAGGGGAGGCGGCTCTTTCCCAAACTTACGGTGGAGGAGAACCTGCTGCTTGGCGGCTTCCGCCGGCAGGCGCGCGAGGGGATCAAGAAGAACCTCGACTTCGCCTACGAAGCATTTCCGGTGCTCGCGGAAAGACACCGCCAGCTCGGCGGTTCGCTCTCGGGCGGCCAGCAGCAGATGCTCGCCATCGGGCGCGCGCTCATGTCGGCGCCGCGTCTGTTGCTCGTCGACGAGCCGTCAGTCGGCCTCGCGCCGATCCTCGTGTCGCACACCATCACCAAGATCAAGGAGCTCAAGGAGCGGAGCGGGCTCACCGTGCTGATGGCCGAGCAGAACTTCCACCAGGCGATCCGCATCGCCGACCGCGGCTACATCATCGTGCACGGCGAGATCGTGTTCGAGGGCGGCGTGCGCGCGCTCGAGCAAAACGAGCTGGTGAAGAATTACTACCTGGGGGCTAGCGCATGAGGAAGGTGCTGCCGCTTCTTGCCCTTCTTTTTCCGTTGGCTTTGCATTCGCAGGACTACCCCGTGCGCCCGGTGCGCGTGCTGATTGGCTACCCGCCAGGGGGCGGCATGGATACCATCGCGCGCGTTCTCGCACCGAAGCTGGGTGAGTCGCTCGGCCAGCAATTCGTAGTCGAAAACCGCCCCGGCGCCTCGGGCGCAGTCGCCGCCGAAGCGCTCGCGGGCGCGCAGCCCGACGGCCATGTACTCATGCTCGCCGAGAGCGGCACGCTCGCGCTGCCGAGCGTGAACCCGAAGGTGACACTCGACCCGGTGCGGCAGTTCGCCCCGGTGGGTGCGGTGTGCATGCTGCCGATGGCATTCGTGGTCACCGCAGGGTTCCCGGCTGCAAGTACGAGCGAGCTGATCGCGGTCCTCAAAGCTGACCCCGGCAAGTACAGCTACGCGTCGCCCGGTGTGGGGACCCTGCAGCATTTGGCGTTCGAGCTCTTCAAGCGCCAGGCGGGGGTTGACGCCCTGCACGTTCCCTACAAAGGCGCGGCAGCGATGATGCCCGACATCATCAGCGGCCAGGTGCCGATCGGCGTCATCAGCGCCATCGCGGCGGCCGGGCCGACGCGCGCGGGCAGGATCCGCACGCTCGCGGTCACGAGCCCGCAGCGCCTCGCGAGCGCGCCCGACTGGCCGGCGATGGCCGAGACGCTGCCCGGATTCAGCGCCGCGCCGAACGTTTTTGTTGTCGCTCCAATGGGCACGCCGCGGGCGGCAATCGAAAAATTATCGAACTCCATTCGGGTAGCGTTGAAAGCTCCGGATATCGTGGAAAGCTTCGCGAAGCAAGGCGCAACCGCGACGCCGAGCACGCCGGAGGAGCTGCGCGCGCAGATCGCGGAGGAAGTGAAGCGCTGGGCGGCGCTGGTGAAAGACGCCGGTATCAAGTTGGAGTGAACGTCCGCGATCTGCCGATCGGGTTCTACGGGGCGGTCATGGGCCTCGCCGGCCTGGGCCTTTCGGCGCGCGCCGCCGCGCCCGTTTTTCCCGGCGTGATCCGCGCGCCGGCCTATTTCACCGAGCCCTGGGCCCTGCTGGGCGCTCTCGCGCTGCTCGTTCTACTACCTGCGTATCTTCTGAAGCTCCTGAAGTATCCCGCGGCGGTAAGGGAGGACTTCACGAACCCCGTCCAGCTCGGCTTCTGCGGCGCGCTGCCGGTCGGCATGTCGCTTGTCGCCGGCGCGGTGGCACCGTATTGGCCTCCACTGGGAAACGTCCTGTGGTGGGCGTCCTTCGTGCTGATGCTTGCGTTCCAGGTCTGGGCGCTTGTGCGCTTGCTGGCGGGAGGGATGGAGCTTGCGCAGTTAAATGGCGGCTGGCTGATCATCCTGGTGGGAGGAATCGTGCTGCCGGGGCCGGGCCTTGCGCTCGGGCACGTCGAGGCGTCGCGCTTCATATTCGGCGTCTCCACCATGGCCGCCGCGGTGCTGGTGCCGCTACTCTTCTATCGCGCGTTCGCGGCGCCGCCGCTTCCCGAAGTGCTGCGCCCGAGCTGGTTCATCCTGCTCGTTCCGCCTTCGCTCATCTATGCGAACGGGATCGCGCTTTTCCCTGGAAGCGAATGGCTCGAACTGCTTTTTGCTTTCGGGCTGGTGCTGGCGGTTGCGCTGCTCGTCTACGCCCGCTCTTTATTGCGCTGGCCGTTCGGCGCGCCCTGGTGGGCGTTCACGTTTCCGCTCGATGCGCTCGCTTACGCCGCCGTGCGCTATGCGCAGGACCATCCCGAGACGCTCTGGAAATGGGTCGCCGGCGCCTCGCTCGCGCTGGCAACGTTATTCGTCGTTCTGGTGCTCGTCAGGCAGGTGGTGCGCTTTGCAAGCGCGCCCAGTCGTTCACGCTAGCGGCTCTTGCCCT
>DASTPE010000117.1:0-20862 GCA_035762345.1 Burkholderiales bacterium | reverse complement strand
GCCGGCGCAGGCGGTACTCGATCTCGAACGCCTCGCGCCGATCGAACGCCGCCACGCAGGTGTCGAGCCAGCGCGCCAGATCCTCCGGGTGAAGGCAGCGCGACCAGCCCTGTCCCAGCGCCTGTTCCATCGTGTAACCCGTGTACTTTCGCCACTCGCGGTTGACGTACTCGCACGACATATCCGGGCGCGCGCGCCATGTCATGAGCGGAAGGGTGTCGTCGGGCTGCATGCCGTTCGGGGTGATGATGAAGCGACTCAGCAGGAGTCGTGCCCGTAGCGCTTTCACGACGCAGGCCCCGGGCGAGCGACACGTAGTTCTTACAGACCCTATCCGAACGTTACATGCGGAGCGCGAGCGCACGCGGCCGTGCCCGGCATGGACTTTGCTCCTCCCTCCTGCTGCAACTACTTAACGAGGAGCCGTTATGCTGAGCTGGGCGCTGGCGTTTTTCATCATCGCAATCATCGCGGCGGTTTTCGGCTTCACCGGCATCGCTGCCGGAGCAGCCGAGATCGCCAAGATCTTGTTCGTCGTGTTCGTGGTCCTTTTCCTCGTCTCGCTGGTGGCGGGACTGCTGAGAAGGCCTTAGAGACAAAAGCCAAAGGAGAGATACGCCCCATGAAGCTGAAACTGACCGCTGTCGCGCTGGGCCTTGCTTTCGGCCTGGCGAGCGCCGCGCAGGCGCAAACCACCCCGGCGCCCGCCAAGCGCGACACCGCGCCGCCGCGCGCCGAGCAGTCCGAGCGCAAAGCGAAGGACGCCGCCGAAGAGCGCATCGAGCAGGAATACAAGGCCGCGCGCGAGAAGTGCAACACCATGCAAGGCAACGCCAAGGACATCTGCATGGCCGAAGCTAAGGGCAAGCAGAAGGTCGCCAAGGCCGAGCTCGAGGCGAAAGACGCGAAGGATCAAACGAAGGCGCAGCGCAAGGTGCAGGAAGCGAAAGCCGACGCCGCCTACGAGGTCGCGAAGGAGAAGTGCGACGACCAGAAGGGCGAAGCCAAGGACGCGTGCGTCAAGCAAGCGCGCGTGGAACGCGACCGCGCCAAGGGCAAGGCTGAGAAGACTGCCGAAGCGAAGCAAGAGAGCCGCACGGACAAGCAGCGCGCCGCGAGCGGCAATACTGCGCCCGAGAAGCAGAAGTAGCGATAGCGATCCGGAGCGTTCCTCCTCGCAGGAGGGGAGGAAACGCTACGGAGGAACACGCCGGCAGTAGCCGATGGCGCGAGGGTTGTGGAAAGGAGCGATCAGCTTCGGGCTGGTCAACGTGCCGGTCGAGCTGCATTCGGCAAAGAGGCGCTCGACCGAGCTCGACATGACCATGCTCGACAAGCGTGATCTCGCCCCGGTCGGCTACAGGCGCGTCAACAAGTCGACCGGCAAGGAAGTGCCGTGGGCCGACGTGGTGAAGGGCTACGAGTACGAGGACGACAAGTACGTCGTGCTCTCCGACGAGGACTTCCGCCGCGCCAATCCGGAGGCGGCGAATGGTGATCCGCACCAAGCAGTACCTTGCGGCGCTCGTCGCGCAGGACGACATCCTGGTGCTGAACACGCTTCGATACCGCGACGAGCTGAACCGAGGAGATCACCGAGCCCGAGAAGGCGCGCAAGCCCGAGAAAGGGGCCGAGGTAATCGACCTGATGGAGCTCTTGAAGAAGAGCATTGAGAAGAAGCCCGCGAAGCGCGCCGCGAGAAAGCGGCGCGCCGCATGAAAGGAAGCGACATGGCGACCTGCGAAGTCTGCGCCAACAGCTACTCCAAGGGCGAGCACTGCGCGCATGCCTAGGCGTCAGATCCGATACGCGGTGGTCGGGCTCGGACACATCGCCCAGGTGGCGGTGCTGCCCGCGTTCGCCAACGCGCGGCGCAACTCCCGGCTCGCCGCGCTGGTATCGGCCGACGCGGTGAAGCTGAAGCCGCTATCTCAAAAGTACGGCGTCGAGCGTACGTACACCTATGAGGAGTACGAGGCCTGCCTGAAGAATGTGGATGCCGTGTACATCGCGCTGCCGAACCATCTGCACTGCGACTACGCGGTGCGTGCGGCGCGCGCCGGCGTGCACGTGCTGGTCGAAAAGCCCATGGCGGTGACCGAGGAGGAGTGCGAGCGCATGATCCGCGCGGCGCACGAAAGCGGAGTCAAGCTGATGGTGGCCTACCGGCTGCACTTCGAGCGTGCCAACCTGGAGGCGGGCGAGATCGCGTGCTCGGGTCGAATCGGCGAGCCGCGCCTGTTCAACTCCACGTTCTGCACCCCCGTCGTACCGGGCAACATCCGCGCGCGCCACGAAACCGGAGGCGGGGTCCTCTACGACATCGGAATTTATTGCATCAACGCGGCGCGCTCGCTCTTCCGCGACGAGCCGATCGAAGTGCGCGCGCTGACCGCGGGCAGGCTCGACGAGGTCGAGGAGTCGGCGGCCGCGGTGCTGCGCTTCCCGAATGACCGCCTCGCCGCCTTCAACGCGTCGTTCGGCGCCCAGAAGGTGTCCGAGTACCGCCTCGCCGGCACCAAGGGCGACCTCGCGGTCGAGCCGGCGTATGAGTACGCGAGGCCGCTCAAGCATCGGCTGACGCTCGAGGGCGAGACGCGTGAGCGGCGCTTTGCCAAGCGCGACCAGTTCGCGCCCGAGCTGCTCTATTTCTCGGACTGTATTCTGCAGAACGGCACGCCCGAGCCCGGCGGCGACGAGGGCCTCGCCGACGTGCGTGTCATTCGCGCGCTTTACCGTTCGGCGGAAAACGGCCAGCCGGTCGCGCTCGAGCCGTTCGCCAAGCGCGCGCGCCCGAGCCTCGAGCAGGAAATCCGCCGCCCGCCGGTCGAAAAGCCCGAGGTGATTCACGCCGCGGGCCCTTCGGGCGCGAGCTGACTTTTTCTTGACCAAAGGAGAAGCATCATGAAAGCCATCATTGCCATCGCCGTCGTCGCAGCGCTCGCCCTATCGGCCTGCGCATCTCAACAGGAGAAAAGCGGCAGCAGCGGGCAGACCGCGAGCAGCAGCACGTCCAACGCCATGCTCACCGGCAAGGTGAAGAGCGCGCTCGCCGCCGACGTCGGCCTGGGCACCGTCACCAGCATCGACGTCGACAGCGACAACGGGGTGGTCACGCTCAAAGGCCACGTCGACTCCGCCGACAAGAAAGCCAAGGCCGAAGAGATCGCGAAGAAGGTGGACGGCGTGAAGTCGGTGAAAAACCAGCTGCGCGTCGAGCCGGCCAAGGAAAAGACCTCCTGACCGTGGACGACTCCGGAACGCCGTTGCTTTCGGTGACGCAGACGCGCGACGGCGTCTGGAGCGTTAACGAGCGGGAACCGACGCGCGTCGCGATCGCCTACTTCCCCAGTAGATGGGGGGCGCTACGGCACGCGCTGCGCGTTGCCCGCGCGCGGCGGCGCTGCCGCGTGTCGCTCGTCGACCGCACTCGCGGCACGCTGCTCTCGCATGACTATTCGCAGGAGAAGACATGAGGACCTCAACCTTTGCCCTGATCTTCGGCATCGCCTACCTCGCCGCCGGCGTGCTGGGCCTCATCCCGGCGGCGCTTCTGCCGCCGCCCGCGGACGCACCGCCAACGGACTTGACCATGC
This sequence comes from Burkholderiales bacterium, assembly GCA_035762345.1. Lineage (GTDB taxonomy): Bacteria > Pseudomonadota > Gammaproteobacteria > Burkholderiales > SG8-39 > SCGC-AG-212-J23. The sequence goes on along the minus strand of DASTPE010000117.1, from coordinate 17,265 downwards.
TTTACGGCTACCTCATCGGCCTCTTCCCGGTGAATATCCTGCACACGGCGGTGCACCTCGCCATCGGCGTGTGGGGCATTGCTGCCTGGCGCAGCTCCGGGGCCGCGCGGGTCTACGCGCGTTCACTGGCGATCGTCTACAGCGTGCTAGCCGTGATGGGCCTTATCCCCGGGTTGAACACCGTATTCGGCCTCATCCCGCTGCACAGCCACGACGTATGGCTGCATGCCGGCACCGCCGTGATTGCTGCGTACTTCGGATGGCGAAACGAGGAGGTGCACATGGAGCGCAGGATGAGCGGCGAACGTCGCCAGCGCATGATCCCGGTCGCGCGCGAACGCCGGCTGAGTGTCCCCGATCGCCGCGAGCTCGCGTACGGCGGCGCTTGACGACAAGCGCCGCAGAAAAAGTGCTGCCGGTCCACGACGTCGACTGCCCGAAGTGCGGGCAGCGCGTCTACACCGCGATCTCGCTCGAGGACGTGATCCCGGCGGATGCGCCGACGGTCCCCAAGGTTGCGAGCGACACGCGCGGCTATTACCTTCGTTGCCCCCATTGCCGCGCGCGCATTGGGATGAAGCGAGTCGACACGCCCGGCGGTACCGGCTTCCGCGTCGCATAACTAGTAAGCAGGCAATCCATCAGCAAGCCCGATCTGTCACCTTTGGGCCGCTTCCCACTGTACGCTGCGCGGCATGGCAACCGCACCGTTCCGCGCCGACCACGTCGGCAGCCTGCTGCGGCCCCCCGAGCTTAAGGAGGCGCGCGAGGCCTTCAAGGCCGGCCGTCTCGCCCGGGAGCAGCTCACCGCGATCGAAAACGACTCGATAAGGAAAGCGATCGCGCTGCAGGAAGCCGCCGGCCTGCAGTCGGTCACCGACGGCGAGTTCCGGCGCGCGTTCTGGCACGTCGACTTCCTCACCGGCTTCGATGGGATCGTCGCCACCCAGGGGCAGTACGCGCTCAAGTTTCGCGGCGAGGGCGGCGCCGAGTCGGAAACTCGCTCCATGATGGTGGTCGAGGGCAAGGTGCGCCGCGCTCGGCCCATTGCTTTGGAATCTTTCCGATTTCTCAAGAGCAATACGAAGAAGACTGCAAAGCTTTGCATCCCGGCCCCCACGTACCTCCACATGCGCGGCGGGCGCAGGGTGGTCAACGAGAAGGTCTATCCCGACGTTGAGGAATTCTGGAGAGATATCGCGTTTGCCTACCGCCAGGAAATCGCCGACCTCGCCAAGGCCGGGCTGGAATACTTGCAGATCGACGACGTCTCGTTCGCCTGCCTGTGCGACGAGTCGATCCGTGCGCAGGTGCGGCGCGATGGCGAGGACCCGGCTACCCTCCCCGCCAAGTATGTCGAGGTAATAAACAATCTATTGAAAAATCGACCCGTGAATCTCGCGGTGACGATGCACACGTGCCGGGGCAACCACGCGAGCATGTGGATGGCCGAGGGGGGTTACCACCCGGTGGCCGAAGCGGTGTTCCAGACCGACGTCGACGGCTTCTTTCTCGAGTACGACAGCGCGCGCGCCGGCGGCTTCGAGCCTCTGCGCTTTGTGCCCAAGGGTAAGAAGGTCGTGCTGGGGTTGGTTTCCACGAAGAAACCTCAACTTGAAGACAAGGCGGCGCTCAAGCGCCGGGTTGAGGAAGCATCTCGGTACGTCCCGCTGGAAAATCTTTGCCTTTCGCCGCAATGCGGCTTTGCATCAAGCGAGGTCGGGAACAAGCTGACCGTGGAGGACCAGAGGCGCAAGCTCGAGCTCGTGGTGGAAACCGCGCGCGAAATCTGGGGTTAGAATCCATGCTCTCTTTGGAGGAGGGACGAATGAGAAAGCTGTTCATCGCGGCGGCGCTCGCCGCCGCCTTTGGCGCGGCGCACGCGCAGCAGAGCATCAAGATCGGCCTGGTGCTGAGCTCGTCCGGGCAGTTCGCCGACGCCGGCGCGCAGCTCGACAACGGCATCAAGACCTATATGAAGATGCATGGCGACACGGTCGCCGGGAAGAAAATCGAGCTCATCCGCCGCGACACTGGCGGAATCGCGCCCGACGTGGCGAAGCGCCTGTCGCAGGAGCTGGTGGTGCGCGACAAGGTCGACATGCTCGCCGGCTATGTGCTGACCCCCAACGCCATGGCTGCGGCCGACGTCTCGGCCGAGGCGAAGAAGTTCATGGTCGTGATGAACGCCGCCACGTCGATCATCATCACCAAGTCGCCCTACATGATCCGCACCTCGGTGGTGCTGCCGCAGGTGATGGAAACGTTCGGCACCTGGGCCGCAACCAAAGGGGGAGTCAAGCAGGTGTACACGATGGTCACCGACTACGGTCCGGGCCACGACTCGGAGCGCGCTTTCCAGACAGGTTTCAAGGCGGCCGGCGGCACGGTGGTCGGCGCGGTGCGCTTCCCGGTGGCGAACCCCGATTTCGCGGCGTTCGTGCAGCGCGCGAAGGACATCGGGCCGGAGGCGATCTACATCTTCATCCCGGGCGGAGCGCAGCCTGCGGCGCTTGGGAAGGCTTTCGCCGAACGCGGCATCGACAAGAAGAAGACCAAGGTATTCGGCTCCGGCGAGGCGACGGCCGAGGCGGCGCTCAAAGCCATGGGCGACAACGCGCTCGACATCATCACCGCCTGGCACTACGACTACAAGCTCGATAACCCGCTCAACCAGCGCTTCGTGAAGGAGTTCAACGCCATGCATGGCCGTAACCCCGACTTCTTCTCGATCGGCGGCTACGACGGCATGCATGCCATCTACGAAACGCTCAAGAAGACGAATGGCAACACCGACGGCGAGGCGCTGATCGCGGCAGCCAAGGGCTTGAAGTGGGAAAGCCCGCGCGGCCCGATGTCGATCGATCCCGAGACGCGCGACGTGGTCCAGACCGTCTACATCCGGCGCGTGGAGAAGGTCGGCAACGAGCTCGCGAACGTGCCGTTCGACCGCATCCCGAACGTCAAGGACCCCGAGGGCGAGCGCCGCAGGAAGTAACAACCCTCAAGACGAAAAATACAATGCGCACCCATAAGGGAGGGCTGCGCACGCCATGTTGAGCTCGCTGGCGGCCGTTCTGTTCGACGGCTTTGCCTACGGAATGCTCCTGTTTCTGCTCTCGGTCGGGCTGTCGGTGACGCTCGGGATGATGAATTTCGTCAATCTCGCGCACTGCGCCTTCGCCGCGGTCGGCGGCTACTGCACGGTGACGCTGGTGCAGCGCTTCGGCTGGCCGTTTCTCGCTTCATTACCCATTGCATTCCTCATGGCGGCTTTCGTGTCGGTCGTTCTCGAAAGAACCCTCTACCGGCACCTGTACCGCTCCTCCGACCTCGATCAGTGCCTGTTCACCATCGGCATCGTGTTCATCTCGGTCGCGGCATTCGCCTGGTTCTACACCACCGAGCAGCAGTCAGCGCGTGTGCCGGATTATTTGCGCGGCACGGTGCAGTTCGCGGGCATCAATTTCGCGGTCTACCGCCTGTTCTTGATCGTGGTCGGACTCGCGATAACCGGGTTACTGGTCTTTCTCCTCGAAAGAACCCGGTTCGGCGCCCAGGTGCGCGCCGCCGTCGACAACCAGCGCATGGCGCGCGGCCTGGGCATCGACGTCGACCGCGCCTTCATGGTGACCTTCGCGCTCGGCGGCGGGCTTGCCGGCCTCGGCGGCGCGCTCGCGATCGAGGTGATCGGCCTCGACCCGGCGTTCGCGCTCACCTACCTCGTCTACGTGCTGATCGTGGTCGCGGTCGGTGGCCTCGGCTCGATCGGGGGCTCGTTCGCCGCGGCCGCGGTGCTCGGCATTAGCGACATGGCCGGCAAGTACTACTTTCCCTGGCTGGGAGCATTCCTTATCTACCTGGTGATGGTCGCCCTCCTCATGTGGCGTCCGGCGGGCCTCTTTGGAAGACGCTAGCCTCCACTTTCGTGAGAGGACGCGCTGGCGTCCGCTCGAGATCGTGTTCTGGCTGTGCACGCTGCTTCCGTTCGTCGTCACGCCGAGCTACCTGTCGCTTGCGAGCCAGATCGCGATCACCGCGCTCTTCGCGCTATCGCTTGACCTGATCCTCGGCTACGCAGGCATCGTCTCGCTCGGCCACGCCGCTTTCTTCGGCGTCGGCGCCTATACCGCGGGGCTGCTCTCCAAGCACTACATCGGCGAGCCGCTCACGGGTCTGCTCTCCGCAGCAATCCTTTCCGGAATTACCGGCTACGCGATGAGCCACATCGTGGTGCGCTTCCGGCATCTGGCGCTCATCATGCTAACGCTCGGCCTGGGGCTGCTGCTGCACGAGGCGGCGAACAGCGCGCACTGGCTCACCGGCGGCGCCGACGGCCTGCAGGGCGTGAAGGTCGGCACGCTGTTCGGTTTGAAATTCGACATGTTCGGCCGGACCGCTTACGCCTACTCGCTCTCGGTTCTTTTCATTTGCTTCCTCATTTCGCGACGAATCATCCATTCCCCGTTCGGGCTGGCGCTGCGCGGCATCCGGGAAAACGCCACCCGCATGCCCGCGGTCGGCGCGCCAAGCCGCGCGCATCTGCGCAAGGCGTACACCATTTCGGCGGTCATGGCCGGAATCGCAGGCGCTCTCCTCACGCACACCACCTCGACCGTGTCGCTCGACACCTTGTCATTCGGGCGCTCGGCCGACGTGCTGGTGATCCTCATTCTCGGCGGCGCCGGCCGGCTCTACGGCGGCATCGTCGGCGCCATCATCTACATGGTGGCGCGCGACCAGTTCTCGGGCATCAATCCTCAGTACTGGTACTTCTGGATCGGGCTGCTGCTCGTGCTGGTGGTGATGTTTCTTCCGAATGGGATCCTGGGTGGAGCGGGCGCTCTCTACAAGAAATCTAAATAAGTCGTTCGGCTCGCTGGTCGTCGCGCAGGACATCGCGCTCGAGCTGCCGCAGGGCGTGCGCTACGCCCTTATCGGGCCGAACGGCGCGGGCAAGACCACGCTCATGAACCTCCTCACGGGGATGTTGCGCCCGGACTCGGGCCACGTTTTCCTCGGCGGCGACGAGATCACTTCGCTCAGGCCCGATGCGCGGGTAAAGAAAGGCCTCGCGCGCACCTTTCAGATCAACACGCTCTTCCCCCAGCTCTCCGCGATCGAATCGGTCGCCCTCGCGGTGCTCGAGCGCGAGGGCGCCGCGCACAACTGGTGGCGCGGCCTTCCTCGATTCAGCGCCGTCATCGATGAAGCTCACGCGATCCTGAGCTCGCTCGGACTCGCAAGCGCGTCGTTTCGCATTACCAGGGAGCTTCCGTACGGCCAGCAGCGACTGCTGGAGATCGCGCTCGCGCTCGCCACGCGGCCGCGCGTGCTCCTGCTCGACGAGCCGGCCGCCGGCGTGCCGAAGGATGAGAGCGCGGTCCTCTTCGACGCGATCGCGAACCTGTCGCGCAGCCTTACTATCCTCTTCATCGAGCACGACATGGACGTCGTGTTCCGCTTCGCTTCCAACATCATCGTGATGGTCGGCGGCCGGATCCTGGTCGAAGGCCCGCCGCAGGACATCGCGCGCGACGAGCGCGTGCGCGAGGTCTACCTCGGCACAGCCCATGCCTGAGCCGCTGCTCGCGCTTCGCGGCGTGCGCGCAGGCTACGGCGAGGCGGTAGTGCTGGAGGACATGTCGCTCGAGCTCGCCTCCGGCGGCAGCCTTGCGGTGCTCGGGCGCAACGGCGTCGGCAAGTCGACGCTGCTCCTCACCATCATGGGGTATACGCGGCTGCATCAGGGCAGCGTGCATTTCAAGGGAGAAGACATCACTTCCCTGGCGCCGCACCGGCGCGCGCAGCTCGGCCTGGGCTGGGTGGCGCAAGAGCGGGAGATCTTCCCTTCCCTCACGCTGGAGGAGAACCTCAGCGTCGCCGCGCGCCCCGGGCGCTGGGACCTCGCCTCGGTCTACCGGCTCTTTCCCCGGCTCGAAGAGCGAAAGGCCAATATGGGCAATCAGCTCTCCGGCGGAGAGCAGCAAATGCTCGCTATCGCGCGGGCCCTGATGATCAACCCCGAGCTCCTGCTGCTCGACGAGCCGCTCGAGGGTCTCGCGCCCATCATCGTCGAAGAGCTCGACGCCTCTTTGAAGAACCTCCAGGGCATGGCGATGGTGCTGGTGGAGCAGCACACCGAGATTGCGCTCTCGCTGACCGAGCACGCCGTGGTCATCGAGCGCGGCCGCATCGTCCACCGTGCGCGCTCCGCCGAGCTCGCGCGCGACCCGGATATGGCCGAGCGCGTCCTCGGCCTCGGCGGGTAAAGGGGTCAGGACCCTGCCGAAAAGAAGCCAGGACCTCCCGACACCTTTTTGGATCCTTTCTAAATCTAGCGCTCCTTCGCCAGGAGACTTTCCAAGATCCGCCGAGCGGCGAGCGGGGCCGCGTCGACCTTGATATCCACCTTCGGCGCGCCGGGCCTGAGTTCGAGCATGCGCTGCTGCGCCTCGAGCACCGGAAAGTCTTCGTTGAACACGTTGACCATGTCGATGGCGAAGATCTTCTCCATCTCTGCGTCGCCCAGGCCGAAGTTGCGTACGAAGCCGAAGAAATAATGCGTCGTGCTTTCCGTCTCGGGCGTGGGGGCGCTTAGCGCCATCAAATCGATCTTCTTCGCCACGTCCTGGCAGCCGGCAAAGTTCACCGTAAAGCACGGCGGCCTGTGCTCGACGATCTGCCAGCGCTCCACGTTGCCCGCGAAGCCGCCGGCCCTCTGGTAAAGCGGCGGCGGCGGGCGTTCCCGAATCCAGCGCGTGAGCCGCACCAGCCGATCCTCGCGCTCGACCGTGGCCGGAAAGTCGACGATGGAGGGCGAACCGATGCTCGACGAATGCACGTACGCGAGGTGCGTGACGTCGAGAACGTTGTCCGCGATGAGCTGGTAGTTGCACTTGAGGTACACGCGATCAGGCCGCGTAAACGCCCAATCCTTGTGCTCGGTCCACCACCAGTTGGGAACCAACGCGGGATCCGCTTTATCCGGATCGCCCATCCAGACCCAGACCCAGCGGTACCGCTCCATAACGGGATAAGCGCGTACGCGGGCCTGGGCTGGAATGGACTCCTGTCCCGGGATCTCTACGCAGGTTCCGGCGGCATCGAACAGCAGGCCATGGTAGCCACAGCGCAGGCGGTCGCCTTCGAGCTTCCCCATCGAGAGCGGCAGGTGCCGGTGGCAGCAACGGTCTTCCAGCGCAACCGCCTCGCCGTTCTGCTTGCGATAAAGGACCACGGGCTCGCCGAGAAGTACGCGCGCAAGAAGGTTTGTGGAAACTTCACGGTCCCAGGCCGCAACGTACCAGGAATTGCGCAAGAACATGAGAGATAAGTCATCTTCTCACACACTGTCTCTGATCCATTCGGCTGCGCGGGCCGATTCTTAATGGCGGGTTAATTCCGCCTTTCTACGATGCGCTGCGCAATGACACTACTTCTCGGTAATCCACGTCCCGACCTGGAGCGCTTCATCGCCGAGCGCTTCCGCAAGGTTCACAGCGCGAACGTCAGCCACTTCGGCACCTACCTCCTGGGGCTGCGCGATGCACGCGGCATCTGGCGCGCGGCGGCCGGCTACACCCCCGCCGCATCCGGCACGTTGTTCCTCGAGCAGTATCTCGACGCGCCGGTCGAGGAGGCGCTGTCGCAGGCGGCCAACCAGCGCGTGCCGCGCGCGCGGATCGTCGAGGTCGGAAACCTCGCGGCCGTTCCGCCGGGTTTCGCGCGCAGCTTCCTTCCGGCGCTCGGCCGCTACCTTATCGAGCGAGAGTTCGCCTGGGTCGTGTTCACGGCCACGCGGCAGGTGCGCAACCTCCTGCACCGCCTCTGCTTCAAGTCATACGCACTGGCGCCAGCGACGCGAACGCGCCTGCCCGACGGCGGCGCGGCGTGGGGCACCTACTACGCCAACGACCCCACCGTAATGGCAGGGCGCCTGGCGTGAGCAGCATCCGCCCCGGAGAGCTCGACACACGTGTCGAGCGGCTCTCCAGCGCGCTCATCGCAGCGCGGCCCCGGGTTCGCGTCGTCGGCCTCATCGCGGACAACGGTCCGGGCTGGGTGATCGCGGACCTCGCGGCGCAGCAGGCGGGCGTGGTGCTCGTCCCCCTGCCCGCCTTCTTTACCCCTGCGCAGATTGATCACGCGGTGCGCGAAACCGGCATGGATAGCGTCATCGGCGCGCCCCTTCCCGGCTTTGCGGCCGCCGGTGAGATCGAAGGGCTTCCCTGGTGGCGCCGCACCGCGCTGCCGGCGGCGTTTCCGCGCGGCACTTCGAAAGTGACTTTCACCTCCGGCACCACCGCGGTGCCAAAGGGCCTGCCGCTCAGTACGGACCAGCAACGGGCGGTAGCGAATTCGCTCGTACACGTCACGCGGCATGTGGGATTGAAGCGCCACCTTTGCCTCCTGCCGCTCGCGGTACTGCTCGAGAATGTAGCGGGCGTCTACGCGCCGCTCGCCGCCGGAATGGAAATCTGCGTGCCGCCGCTCGCACAAACCGGGCTGCGCGGCTCCTCGGACTTCGACCCGCTCGCCTGCCTGGCGGCAATCGAAAAGTGGCAGGCCGACAGCGTGATCCTGCTGCCGCAGATGCTTGCGGCGCTCGCCGCCGCGATCGAAGGCGGCGCGCCGGCGCCCAAGTCGCTCTGGTTCGCGGCGGTGGGCGGGGCAAAGGTTTCGTCCGTCCTCATCCTGCGCGCGCGTGCTCTGGGGCTGGCGGTTTACGAAGGCTATGGCCTCTCCGAATGCGCTTCGGTGGTCGCGCTCAACGTTCCGGGCGCCGACAAGGTTGGCAGCGTTGGGAAAGTGCTGCCTCATCTGCACGTGGAAATTCGAGACGAGGAAATCGAAGTCAAGACCCCGCACGGCTGGCGAGCCACGGGCGACCTGGGACGCATCGACGACGAGGGCTTCCTGTATGTCCATGGCCGGCGCAAGCACGTGCTCATCACATCGTACGGCCGCAATGTGTCGCCCGAGTGGCCGGAGGCGGAGCTGGTTGCCGGGCCGGCGATCGTGCAGGCCGCCGTGTTCGGCGAAGCGCAGCCACGCCTGTGCGCGCTCGTCGTGCCCGCCGCCGGCGCCTCGGCGTCGGCGGTCGAGGCGCAAGTGCGAGCCGCGAACGCTCGGCTGCCCGACTACGCGCAGATCGGCGCGTGGGTACGCGCCGACGCTCCCTTCACCGCTCAGAACGGATTGGCCACCGCCAACGGCCGCGCGCGCCGCGAGGTGCTATGGCAAAGGTACGCAGAGCGCCTCGATGGCCTTTTTTGAAGAGCTGAAAAACCGCACCGCCGCCGAGCGCACAGAGCTGCTCTCGGTGCCGGCGATCGTCGAATGCCTCGCCGGCCGCGTGACTCTCACGCGCTACGTCGCGTTCCTGCGCGAGGCCTACCACCACGTGAAGCATACCGTGCCGCTTCTCATGGCCTGCGGCGCTCGGCTCGGCGAGGAGCGCGCGGCGCTGCGCGCCGCGATCACCGAGTACATCGCCGAGGAGAACGGGCACGACGCCTGGATTCTCGAAGACCTGCGTGCTTGCGGCGAAGACCCGGAGGCCGCGCGCCGCGCGCGGCCGGCGCCCGCAACCGAGCTGATGGTCGCCTACGTCTACGACTACATCGCGCGCGTGAATCCCGCCGGCTTCCTCGGCATGGTGCATGTGCTCGAAGGGACGAGCAACGCGATCGCCACGCGCGCGGCGGATGTCATCGCCCGCGCGCTCGGGCTGCCGCCAGCGGCATTCACCTACCTTACGTCGCACGGCGCGCTCGACCAGGAGCACGTACGCTTCTTCGAGCGGACCGCAAACGATCTCGAGCCCGAAGATCGGGAGCACGTCGTTCACGTGGCGCGCCGCGTGTATCGGCTTTACGGCGACATCTTCAGGGGGCTGCCGTCATGAAACCTCATTCCACCCGTTATCGTGCCCTTCTCACCGGAGCGAGCGGCGGGATCGGACGCGAGATCGCCAGGGCGCTCGCGCCGCATTGCGACGATCTCCTGCTCGTGGGCCGCGATGCCGGCAGGCTGGCCGAAAGCGCAGCCGCGGCAGGCCCGGTCGCGCGTACGCTCGCCGCGGACCTCGCGACGCCATCTGGCCTCGACGCCGTCAAGCTCCCCGGCATCAATCTCCTCATTAACAACGCCGGCGCGGGCGAGTTCGCCTGGCTCGAAGGCCAGAGCGACGCGGCGCTCGCGCGTATCGTCGAGACCAATGTGCTTGCGCCCATGCAGCTCACGCGGCGCGTGCTGCCCGAGCTCAGGCGCCAGCCCGCGGCCTGGATCGTGAACGTCGGCTCGATCATGGGCTACCTCGGCTATCCCGGCCACGCGGCCTATTGCGCGAGCAAGTTCGCGTTGCGCGGCTTCAGCGAGGCGCTGCGCCGCGAGCTCGCCGATAGCCCCGTGCGCGTGCTGTACCTGGCGCCGCGCGCGACGCGCACCGCGATGAACGGCGCCGGCATCCGCGCGCTCAACGCCGAGCTCGGCGTGGCGATGGACGAGCCCGCCGCGGTGGCGAAGGAGCTCCTCGCGCTCCTTGAGCGGCCCGCGCGCGAGCGGCTGCTCGGCATGCCGGAGAGGATTTTCGCGCGCCTGAACCAGGTCCTGCCGGGCCTCGTCGACCGCGCGCTCCTGCGCCAGCTTTCCACCATTCGACGTCACGCATCCAACGAAGGAGAGAGTCCATGAAGAAATTGATGATCCTCTTGTCGCTCGCCGTACCGCTCGCCGCGCTGGCCGGCCTCGACGAGGACGTGAGCGCGCTGCAGACCGAGTGGGCGCGCATCAAGTACGAGCGGCCGGCCGCCGAGCAGGAAAAGGCCTTCGCCGAGCTGACCAAGAGCGCCGACGCGGTGCGCGGGAAATACGCGGGCCGCGCCGAGCCGCAGATCTGGTACGGCATCATCGCCGCCAGCTACGCGGGCGCGCGCGGCGGGCTCGGCGCGCTTTCGCTGGCGAAGGACGCCAAGAAGGCGCTCGAGCAGGCGCTCGAGATCGACCCGAAGGCGCTCGACGGCTCCGCCTACACCAGCCTTGGTTCGCTCTACTACCAGGTGCCGGGTTGGCCGATCGGCTTCGGCAATGACGACAAGGCGCGCGAGATGCTCGGCAAAGCGCTCGCCCTCAACCCCGACGGCATTGACCCGAACTACTTCATGGGCGACTTCCTGTACCGCAAGGGCGACTATGCCGCAGCGAAGGAGGCGCTCAACAAGGCGCTCAAGGCGCCGCCGCGCTCCGGGCGTGCAATCGCCGACGAAGGCCGCCGCAAGGAGATTGAAGCGCTGCTCGCCGCCATGCGGTGAAAAGCGGGTATCGTCCCGCAATGCGCATCCTTCTCGCGGAAGACGACGAGCTTCTCGGCGCGGGCATCGAGGACGCGCTCACACGCGCGCGCTTCGCAGTGGAGTGGGTGCGCACCGGGCCGCTCGCCGCCGCGGCGCTCGAGCAAGGCAGCTTCGACGCCCTGGTGCTGGACCTCGGTCTGCCCGCCATGGATGGGCTGGACGTGCTGCGCCGGGCGCGCGCTGCCGGCAACCGCATCCCGGTTCTGATTCTGAGCGCTCGCGACGCGGTCGCGCAGCGCATCGCCGGTCTCAACGCCGGCGCCGACGACTACCTCACCAAGCCGTTCGACGTCGAGGAGCTCATCGCCCGCGTGCGCGCGCTGCAGCGGCGCCTGCACGGCGCGGCGCAAAACGTGCTTGAGCACGGGCCGCTGCGCCTGGACCTGGCCGCGCTCAGCCTGACGCACGACGGCCGCCCGGTGCAGCTCCAGCGGCGGGAGTTCATGCTGTTGCAGAAGCTCCTTGCCGCGCCGGGCCAGGTGATGACGCGCGCCCAGCTCGAGGAATCGCTTTACGGCTGGGACGGCAGCGTCGAGTCGAACGCCCTCGACGTACACGTGCACAATCTGCGCAAGAAGCTCTACCCCGGTGTGATCCGGACGGTCCGCGGCGTCGGATACGTCGCCGACCCGCCACGTTGAGGCAGACGCACTTCAGGCCGCGCTCCACCCGGACCCTGCTGCTCGGCGGCAGCATCGTCGTGCTGCTGGCGGTGCTCGGCGCCGCCGCCTGCATCGGCTATACCGGCAGCGAGGACGAGGCCGACGAGCTCTTCGACGCGCGCCTTGCCACCTCGGCGCGAGTGCTCGCGGCGCTATTCGCCACGCAAACGCCTCCGGCGCCCGGCGCCGCGCCCATTGTCGTGTCCTTCCCGGCGCCGCTCGAGGGCAGGCCACACGACCACGCCGGGCCGTTCGGCCATACCTACGAGACCAAGATCGCCTTCCAGGTCATCGACGCGGACGGCCGGCTCCTCATGCACTCGGCGTCGGCTCCGGACGCCGCGTACGCGCCGCTTGAACCCGGGTTCAGCACGCAGAAGGACTGGCGCGTGTTCACGCTGCGCTCGGGCGAGGTATGGGTCCAGGCGGCAGAGCGCGACGACGTGCGCGGCGAACTTGCCGGCAAGCTGGCGCTCGCCGCGGTGGCGCCGCTGATCGCCGGCATCCCGCTGCTCCTGGTGCTGATCGGGCTGCTGGTCGGCTACGGCCTCGCTCCGCTGACGGAGCTTGCGCAGCGCATCCGGGGGCGCGAGCCGGGCTCGCTCGTGCCCCTCCGCCTCGAGCGCAGCACCGCCGAGATCCAGCCGGTGCTCGACGAGCTGAACGCGCTGCTCGAGCGAGTGCAATCGGCGATCGCGCGCGAGCGCCGCTTCACCGCGGACGCCGCGCACGAGCTGCGCACGCCGCTCGCCGCGCTGAAAATCCACGCCCAGAACGCAGTGCGGGCGACCTCGGAAGCCGAGCGCCGCGCCTCGCTCGAGCGCATGATGGCCAGCCTGCAGCGCGCGATCCGCCTGGCCGAGCAGATGCTCGCGCTCAGCCGCGCCTCCGCGCGCGCGCCGGCGGCCGAAGCCCTGCCGCTGCGCCAGGCCGTGGAGGACGCGCTCGAGGACCTGCTTCCCTCGCTAAAGGAGCGCGGCATCAAGGTGACCGTGTTCGACACCGCCCCGGAAAGCGAGCCGCTCGTGCACGGCGAGCGCGATAAGCTCGCCACGCTCGCGCGCAACCTGCTCGACAACGCGGCGCGCTACTCGCCGGCAGGCTCGACGGTGCGCGTCGAAATCGCCAATTCCGGCGGCGCGACCCGTCTATCGGTATCCGATCAGGGGCCGGGCATACCGCGCGGACTGCGCGAGCGCGTGTTCGAGAGCTACTACCGCATCCCGGGTACCGCCGCCGAGGGCAGCGGGCTCGGCCTCGCCATCGTACGCGAGATCGCGGACCAACATGGCGCGACCGTAGAGCTCGGTGACGGCGACGGCGCGCACGGCACCCGCGTGGTCGTGCGCTTTCCGGCTGCCTAGATCGCCCGCGCCTCCACGACCAGGGCCTGCGCCGTGTATCGGAACGGCTCCGCGCCGCCAAGACGCGCCAGCGCCGCGGCGACTTTTTCGATCACGCCATCAATCGGAATGCCGCGCTCCTGCAAAATGAGGGAGCGGGGCGTGCCGCGCAGCTGCCCGGTGGCAAATTCGCGCGCGCTTGGCGACGTGCACGCAATGCGCACCGTTTCCATGCGCTCCGGAACGAATCCAGAACTTGTGAGCAGCCGGCCAATCGTGGCGCGGTCGTTGAACTGGTAGGGAATCGAGCCGAATTTCGCCGCCGGGTCGTCCGGCAGGAGGGCGTCGATCACTTCGGACGCAACCTGGCCGTGCGGGTTATTCTCCAGTCCGTCCCACACGTCGAACAAGAAAGTTCCGCTTTGGCGCAGCACGCGCCGAGCTTCACGGAAGCACGCCGCCTTGTCCGGCACGAACATCACGCCGAACGCGCACACCACGGCACCAAACACCGCATCCGCGAACGGCAGCTTGCAGGCATCGGCTTCGCGCCATTCAATGCCGCCCGCCGCAGCGAGCCTGCGTCGTGCGTAATCGAGCATCGCCTTGCTGATGTCGGTCGCGACGAGCTTGACCTCCGGGCCGACTCTCTCGCGCAGATGGCGGGTGACGAGGCCGGTGCCGCACGCGACTTCGAGCACGTCGCCCGCCGACGCAGCAGGCAGGCGCCGGGCGAGCTCGGCGCCGAACGCATCAAACTGGGCCGGGCCCATGATGCGGTCGTAGTACTCCGGAATCGAGCCGCTGAAATCCGTCGGGACGACGGTCATCAGGAAACGCTCAGCTTCAGCATGTTCATCGCGTTGCCGAAGTAGATCCGCCGCCGGTCCTCGGGCTTGAGCTTCATGCGGTCGAGCGTCTTGATGGTCTCGCGGATGAAGAGCGGCCCGCCTTGCGGATCGAAGGGACAATCGGTTCCGAACAGCACCCGCCCCACTCCGTAGAAGTCAAGCCCGCACCGGATCGCCGAGGCCGCGCCGTTCACCGAGGTGTCGCCGTAGAACATCCGGAAGTAGTCCACGGGCCTCTTCTTCATCCTTTTCAGCAAACTCTCGTAGTCTTCGTCCGCCGTGCGGCTGCCGAGCTGATCCATGCCGTAGCCGATGCGGTTCACGAAGTACGGCGCCATCGCGCCCAGGTGATGGGTGATGATCTTGAGCTTGGGCAGCTTTTCGAACATGCCGGAGAACACCATGCGCGCCATGAACGCGCTGGTCTCGTACGGCCAGCCGAACAGCCACCAGATTTCGTATTTCGACTTTTGTTCACTCGAATAATCAGCAAACTTTGCCGTGCGGGTCGGGTGCACCCACATCGGCAGATCGTAAGTCTTGCTCATGCGCTCGAAGATGCGGAAGAACTCCGGCTCGTCGAGCGGACGACCGTTGACGTTGGTGAAGATCTGCACACCCTTCGCGCCCAGCTTGAGGATCGCGCGGTCCATTTCCTCGAGCGCCGCGGGGACGTTGTTCATCGGCAGCGAGGCGACGAACGCGGGAAAGCGCTCGGGATGCTTCTCGACGATCTCGGCCATCCCGTCGTTCGCAAGCCGGGCCAATTCTGGAGTTTCGTTTTCACCACCCAGAAATTCAACGGCCGGCATGGAGAGCGTGAGGACCTGCTTGTATCCCGGCCAGCGCTTCATCATCTGCATGCGCCGCTCGAGGTCCCAGAGCACCGGAATGTGTATCCAGCGCTTGAGCTGCGCGGCAAGCGCGGGCTTGCCCTCGGCGATCTTCTTCATGCGCTCGAAGTAGGCGAGCGGAAAGATATGGGGAAAGATGTCGAGCTTGAGGTTGTTCTGGGTTCGTTTCATGAAACGGCCCGGTGGCGTACGGGAAAACCATAACATTACGAAAATGCCGCCTCCGACGCTCCGGCTGTTTCACGTCCCGCCTTGACGACGCCGTCCGCCCACACGCTGCGCGGCGTGCTGTGGATGGCAGGCGCGGTGCTTTCCTTTACGGCCATGGCGGTGGCGGTGCGCGAGCTGCAGCGCCATATGGGGTCGTTCGAGATCGTTTTCCTGCGCAGCGTGGTGATGCTCGCCCTTGTGCTGTTCATGATTCCCCGCGCGGGTACCGCTGCCCTGCGGACTGGCAGGTTTTCGCTGCACTTCTGGCGAAACACCATCCACTTCTGCGGGCAGGTGCTGTGGGTCTACTCCATCGGCGCGCTCACGCTCGCCACGGTGTTTGCGATCGAATTCACGATGCCGGTATGGACCGCGCTGCTCGCCTGGATCTTCCTCAAGGAGAAGTTCACCTTCCCGAGGCTGGTGATGCTCGCGCTCGGCCTCGCCGGCGTGCTGATTATCGTGCGCCCCGGCGGTGTCGCGTTCCACCCGGCGGCGTTGGCGATGATCCTCGGGTCGCTGTGCTATGCCTCGTCCTTCATCTTCACCAAGCGGCTATCGTCGAGCGACAGCGCTCTCGCGGTGCTGTTCTGGATGGCGGTGGTGCAGACCCCGATCTCGATGGTCGCCGCGGCGCCGCAGTGGGTGACGCCGGTGGCGGCCGACCTGCCCTGGATCCTGGCGATCGGAATCGGCAGCTTCTGCGCTCACTACTGCATGACGCAGGCGATGAAGCGGATCGACGCGATGGTCGCGGTGCCGATCGACTTCATCCGGCTGCCGCTGATCGCAATAGTGGGCGCGGTCGCGTACGCGGAGCCCTTTGACCCGCTGGTGCTTGCCGGGGCGGCGATCATCTTCGCCGGCACGTATTACTCGCTTAGCCGCGAGCGACGCTGATCATGGTCCGGCCGGACCATGCCGCCGGCGTGACCGGGGCCGCGCTCCATTCCTATGATGACGCGATGGATGCCGCCGAGCTGATTCCCCTGGCAAGGGCGGCCGCGCTCGCCTACGGGCGCCTGTTTCCGGAGCGCGTGGAGGATGCGAAGACGCTCGATCTGCTCGCGGTCGCCTTGTCGGCTCGGGCTCCGCTCTACCAGCAGGAGAACGACAAGGGTGCGCTGCCGACTCGATCGCGAAGGACGCGCTGCTCGCCGCTACTTTGAGCCGCCCGCGGCGGCCGGCGTGTTCTTCTGCGCGAGGCGCTTGATCAGGCCGTCGATGCCTTCCTGCTTCACCACGGCGTCGAACTCGCTGCGGTAGGTGAGCACCAGGCTCACGCCCTCGACCACGATGTCGTAGATCTTCCAGCCGTCCTTGGTCTTGTGCATCGAGTAGTCGAGAAGCACTGGCTTGCCGCCGGCCCGGATGAACTGGTTTTGCACCGTGACCTCGGTGTCGCCGGGCTTCATGCGCACCGGCAGCACCTTCATGGTCTGGTCTTCGTACGCGGTGATCGCGTTCGAATACGTGCGCACCAGCATGTTGCGGAATTCCGTGACCAGCTTTTTCCTCTGCTCCGGGGTCGCCTGTGCCCAGCCGCGGCCGACCGCGAGGCGCGTCGCCTCCTCGAAGTCGACGTGCGGAAGCACTTTCTCCTCCGCAAGCTTGATCGCCTTCCGTTTGTCGCCGGCGGCGAGCTGCTTGTCGCTCTTGATGGCGTCGAAGATCTCCTGCGTCACTTTCTTGACGAGTTCCTCGGGCCCGAGCTCCTGCGCGGCAACCGGTAAAACGAAAATCGCCCAGAGGGCGATTATTGGGAACACCTTGCTCGTCGCTATCCTCATGCAGCAGCGCGCTCCTTCTGGTCTTTGTCGCCCTTGATATTACCCTTGAACATCGCAGGCTCGAGCGAGTGGCGCTCGAGCAGGCGGTAGAACTCGGTGCGGTTGCGCCCGGCAAGCCGTGCGGCTTTGGTCACGTTGCCCGCGGTGATCTTGAGGATGCGCACCAGATAGTCGCGCTCGAAGGCCCGGCGCGCTTCA
>DASTPE010000116.1:0-4492 GCA_035762345.1 Burkholderiales bacterium | reverse complement strand
CCACGCAAACGCCTTCGACCGGCGGCAGCACCATGCCGCCGCGCAGGACGACGACGCGCGGCGCGTCGATCTCGCCGGCGGGCACGTGCGTGACCTGGCCGCGCACCTTGCGCAGGCGTAGATGCGGTACCGCGTGCAGCTTCGGCGCTTCGGAGGAGTTCGCGAGAATCACCACCGGCGCTTCGGGCAGCTTCGCTATCTCGGTCGAGAAGCGTCGTTTCAATTTCGGCCCGCACGCATCGAGCAGCGCATTGACGAGCGAAGGCGGGCGGATCCATCCCGCCTGCGGGAACCACAGCCCAGGCGCGGCGAGCGGCATGCCGGCATGCGCGGAAGCCTCCTCGCGCGTCACGTACTGCGCGTACTGGGGCGGCAACGCAAGCGCGGCGATCGAGGCGCGTTGCGAAGCTTCTTCCTTCGCGTCGCGCGCGAGCTGCAGCACGCCGCACGGATCCCATCGCATTTGAGAAAGATTTTTCCAGCAGGAAAGCGAGAAGAGAAAACCCGCCCTCGTAAGCCGCGCAAAGATGCTGTCGTCCGGCGTGACGATCGGGTGGAACGCGCCGGCGTGATTGCCCGAGGCTTCCTGCGCCGGCGCGGCGTGGCGCTCGTAGAGCTCGATCTCCCAGCCGCGCGCGCACAAGCGCTCGCAAGCCGCGGCGCCGGCGACTCCCGCGCCGATGACCGCGGCCCGCTTTTCCAAGGAAGGACTCACGGGCGCATCTCGGGTGTAGGTCGCGGTCAGCATTTCTTTCTTCTCGCCGAAGCCCAAGCGCTTCTCGACGGCAAAGCCCGTCGCTTCGAGGGCATGGCGCACCGTGGATGCGACGCTCCAGGTGGCCGCGGTGGCGCCCGGCGCGGCGAGGCGCGAGAGCGCGCGCATGAGCTGCGGCGACCACATGTCGGGGTTCTTCGCCGGCGCAAAGCCGTCGAGGTAGAAGGCGTCGGCGGCAAGTCGCAGGTCGCGCGCGATTGCCACGTCGGCGAAGAAAAGCGTGAGCACGATGCGGCCGCCGTCGAGCTCGAGCCGATGCGCGCCGGGCACGAGCACCGGCCAGCGCGCATGCAACTCTGCCGCTTCGGTTTCAAATTCATACCTGGCATGCGCGGCCTGCAGGTCCGGCAGCGTGAACGGGTGCTTCTCGATCGAAACGTAGTGCAGGCGCGCGCAGCGCTGCGGGTCGCGGCGCCACGCCTGCCAGGTGGCGAGGAAGTTGAGGCCGAAGCCGAAACCGGTCTCGAGGATGACGAAGCGGCCGCGCCCGGCCCAGCGGCCAGGGAGCGCGTTGCCGCCGAGGAACACGTGGCGCGCCTGCGCCGGCCCGCCGGCCGCGCTGTGATAGACGTCGCCGTAGGCCGCGGAATAGGGCGTGCCGTCGCGGAACGCCAGGCTCGCGGGCGAGAGAGCGCGCGGCTGCTGCATCGCAATACAGTATAGGGTTTGATACACGTCAAGGCGGCGCCGCGCGGCAGGTATAGCGTCCGTCCATGGAAACCTTCATCTTTCTCTCATTGTTTGCCCTCCTGCTCGCGGCGGTGGCACCCGGGCTCTATCTGCTCAGCAAGAGGATGACCGCCCGGCCCGGGGAACTGGAAATCTGGCGCGCGATGAATCGACTCGGCCTGACTCCGGCCGAAGCCGCGTCCGAGCAACCGCGCAGCCTGGCGGTCGCGCTGCGGCGCTGCACGCTGTGTCCGAGCGTCGATGCCTGCCACGAATGGCTTGCCGCGGGTTCGCGCGAAGGGCTGGAGCGCTTCTGCCCGAACGCGTCCTACTTCAGGAAGATCGAGCGGCGGTGAGCCCGTTGCTCGAGTCGATCGCCGCGATTGCGCCCGGCGTCATCGTCTTGCTGGTCGTCGGATATTATGTCCTCGAGACACGGCGTCGCGCATGGCAGCAAGCGCCTTCGCTGCTCTTGCGAACGCTGTCGCGGGCGGGCGGCGATCCCGAGCGCCTGGCCGAGCCCGAAACCAGACGCCAGATCGCGCTTGCCGAGCGCAGCTGCCTCGCGTGCACCGCAACCGGTGCCTGCCGCGAGTGGCTGGAATCCGGGTCGCGCACGGCTTATCGAACCTTCTGCCCGAACGAGGCACTAGTAGAGCACCTGACACGCTGAAGTATCATCGACGGCTTCCGCCGCCGGAGGCCGTCGATGAGGCTCGGGATTTTCATGATGCCGGTGCATCCCCTGCACCGGAACCAAGCTGAAACGCTGAAGGAGGACCGCGAGGCCGTCATCCTCGCCGATCGGCTCGGCTTTCACGACGCGTTCATCGGCGAGCACCTCACCGAC
Organism: Burkholderiales bacterium; assembly: GCA_035762345.1. GTDB lineage: Bacteria > Pseudomonadota > Gammaproteobacteria > Burkholderiales > SG8-39 > SCGC-AG-212-J23. The sequence continues at coordinate 2,198 of DASTPE010000116.1, read as the reverse complement.
AAGGTCGAGAACATCACGAACTCTCTGCTCTTCCTCGCGACGCTCATCCACTCCACCCAGCGCATCAAGCTCGCGAGCGGCACCTGCAACCTGTCGCAGATCCACCCGACTGTGGTGGCGGCCAATGCCGCGATGTTCGACCACCTCGCCGAAGGGCGCTTCATCCTGGGCGTGAGCCCGGGAGCGCTGGTGTCCGACGCCGAGGCGCTCGGCATCCTCGATGAGGACCGCAACAAGATGTTCGCCGAGGCGATCGACGTCATCCTCGAGATCTGGTCGCGCGAGCCGCCGTACGAGATCGACCTGCCGGGCAACCGCTTCAAGGTCACGACCCGCAAGACGATGCACCTCGAGACCGGCGTCGGCATCATGCCCAAGCCCTACCAGAAGCCCCGGCCCGAGATCGTCGGCACGGTGGTCGCGCCCTTCTCCAAGGGTGTGGTGCTGATGGGCGAGCGCGACTTCCATCCGCTGTCGGCCAACTTCCTGCTGCCGCACTGGCTGAGGACGCACTGGGCGAACTACGCCGAGGGCAAGACCAAGGTGAGCGTGACGCCCGATCCGGCCGAGTGGCGCGTCGCGCGCACCGTGTTTGTCGCCGACGACGACAAGGTGGCGGCTTCGTACGGCCGCCACGACGCGAACAGTCCGTACCGCTTCTACTACAAGCAGCTCCAGACCAAGCTCACCAAGGCCGGGCGCCATGCCGTGTTCAAGGAACGCCTCGACCAGCCCGACCACGAGATCACCTACGAGTTCGTGCTCGACCGGCTGTGCATCTACGGCACGGTGAACAAGGTGGTCGACCAGATCCTGCAGCTCCGCGAGCTGGTCGGGGATTTCGGCGAGCTCGTCTACGCCGGCATGGACTGGGTCGATCCCAAGCTCGCCAAGCGCTCGATGCAGCTCATGGCGGAGGAAGTCATGCCGCGCGTCAACGCCGCTATTGCGAAGCCGTCAGGCCTCCGTCAACGTACAGGATCTGGCCCGTGATGTAGTCGGCGGCGCTCGAGCAGAAAAAGAGCACCGCCCCGACCACGTCTCTCGGCTCGGCCACGCGCCCGAGCGGAATGCGCTCCTGCAGCCAGGCGCGCGTCTTCGGATTCTTCAGCCAGTGGGCGCCCATGCGCGTGCGCACGACCGTCGGCGCCACGCCGTTCACGCAGATGCCGCGCGGCGCGAGCTCGCACGCGTGCTGGCGCACGAGCATCGCGAGACCGCCCTTGGCCGCGCAATAGGCGGAATAGCCGCGTGCGCGCAGCCCGAGCTGAGCTCGCACCGACAGCAAATGCACCTGCTTGCCCCCGCGCCGCTGGCGCTTCGCCACCGCCTGCGCGAGAAACATCGCCGCCTTGAGATTGGTGCCGAGCACCTCGTCCCAAGCGTCCTCGGTGACCTTGTCGAGCGCCTCCTCGCGCTGCACCCCGGCACAATTCACGAAAATATCGATCCGCTTTACCGCTTCGAGGGCTTCGTCGATGTAAGCGGGATCGCGCACTTCCATCGCGATCGCCACGCCGCTGATTCTTCTCGCCAGGGCATTTGCTCGGGTAAGGCTTCGCCCGGCGACGATGACCTTCGCGCCTTCGGCGGCAAGCGAGCGGCAGATCGCGGCGCCGAGTCCGCCGTAGCCTCCGGGCACGAACGCGACTTTGCCTTTTAGGTTCAATCCTGCCTTTGCGGTCTCAATCCTGCCTTTGCGGGTCTCAATCCATTATCAGGCCGCCGTTGAGATCGACGATCTCGCCGGTGATGAAGCCGGCGAGCGGCGAGACGAGGAAGCGCACCACGTGCGCGAATTCCTCGGGCTCGCAGAAACGCCCGACCGGGATCTGGGCGATGAGCGCCTGGCGCTGCGCTTCGGTGAGCTGCTCGGTGACCATCGGGGTCTTCACGTAGGCGGGCGAGATGCCGTTCACCGTCACGCCGAAAGGCGCGAGCTCGCGCGCAAGCGAGAAGGTGAGCGAGGTGAGCGCGCCTTTCGATACCGAGTACGCCGTACCTGCGGTCAGGCCGCCGGTCTTCGCGGCGAGCGAGCAGGTATTCACGATACGTCCCCAGCGGCGCGCCTTCATCCCGGGGATCACCTCGCGTGCGAGATAGAACGCGCCGTCGAGGTTGGCGGCGAGCACCTTGCGCCATTCCTCGGGCGTGGTGGCTTCGACCTTGTTGTTGGAAAGGATGCCGGCGTTGTTGAC
>DASTPE010000115.1:0-19690 GCA_035762345.1 Burkholderiales bacterium | reverse complement strand
GCGTGATAGACCGCGGTCTGGTTGTACGAGCTGAAGACTCTTTTCAAAGCTCGAGCAGCGCGTCGGCCTTGGCCGCGCAGATGAAGTCGTTCTCCGACAGCCCGCCGATCGCGTGCGTCCAGTACTCGACGCGGCACTTGTTGTAGTGCACGCCGAGGTCGGGATGGTGATCTTCCCGGTGCGAGATCCATGCGAGCGCGTTCACGAAGGCCATCGTCTCGTAGTAGTTCTGGAACGCGAAGGTCTTGGCAAGCCGGCCGTTGTCGATCGCCCAGCCCGCGAGCATCTTCAGGAGCTGGTTCGCTTCCTGGGGCGTAAACGGTTTTACGCCCCCTTCGCAGGGTTTGCAGCGTTTCTTCGCGAGCTCGTTCATGTGGTTCTCAGACGGGCGATGCGCATCGCGGCGGGCGGGTGCGAATCGTAGTAGGCGGAGTGCAGCGGGTCGGGCGTCAGCGTCGCCGAGTTGTCGTGGTAGAGCTTGACGAGCGCGCGCACGAGCTGCGCCGCGTCGGCATTGGCGGCGGCGTAGCGGTCGGCCTCGTACTCGTTCTTGCGCGAGAAGCGCGAGAGCAGCGGCTGCACGAAGAACGTGAATTCCGGCACCACCAGCAGGAACAGGGCAAGCGCTATGGGGAGCGTCGCGGTTTCCATGCCGAGGCCCTCGTAGAACCACGGCTGTCCCGCGAGCAGCCCAAGGACGAGCAGCAAGACGAAGCTGAACCCCCAGCTGAGCGCCATGCCCTTGACGATATGGCGCAGCTTGTAGTGGCCGAGCTCGTGCGCAAGCACCGCCTCGACCTCGGCGGGCTGCAGGCGCGACACCAGCGTATCGAACAGCACGATGCGCTTCGCGGCGCCGAACCCGGCGAAGAACGCGTTACCGTGCGAAGAGCGCTTCGAGCCGTCCATGACGAACAGGCCGCGCGAGCGGAAGCCGGTGCGGCTGAGGAGCTGCTCGATCCTCCCGGCGAGCGCCGGGTCGTCGAGCCGCGAGAACTTGTTGAAGAGCGGCATGACCACCGCCGGGTAGATCATCTGCAGGAAGAGCGAATAGACCACGAGCACGAGCCAGACATAGAGCCACCAGAACGCCCCCGCCGCCAGCATGAGCCAGAGCACGGCGAGAAGCAGGGGCACGCCGAGCACCGTGCCGACCGCGAGTCCCTTGACCAGGTCGGTGACGAAGAGCTTCCACGTCATGCGGTTGAAGCCGAAACGCTCCTCGATGACGAAGATGCGGTACAGGCTGAGCGGCAGGCCAAGCGCCCCTTTGATGAGCAGCACCGACACGATCAACGCCGATCCGTGCCAGATCGATTCGATCGCGAAAACGTGCTGCCATTGATCTGAAAGCCACTGCAGGCCGCCGCCCAGCGTGAACGCGAGAAGGATGAGCGCGTCGAGCAGCGTATCGACGATGCCGAGCCGCGCCTTGGCCACGGTGTAGTCGGCGGCTTTCTGGTGCGCGCCGAGCGGAATCGAGCCGGCGAACATGCCGGGCACCGAGTCGCGATGCGCGCGCACGTACCGTATCTGCCGCCGCGCGAGCCATAGCCGCGTGGCCGTCGCCGCGCCGACCGCCGCGAGGAAGATCCACGTAAACACCATGAGAGAATAAGCCATGGCTGCGGATCCGAACAACCTGATATGGATCGACATGGAAATGACCGGACTGCAGCCCGACGCGGACCGTGTGATTGAAATCGCGATGCTCGTCACCGACCCCCAGCTCAACGTCGTCGCGACCGGTCCAGTGCTGGTGCTGCACCAGCCTGACGAGGTGCTCGATGCCATGGACACGTGGAACAAGAGCACGCACGCGAAGACTGGCCTGATCGACCGCGTGCGCGCTTCGACCCTCGGCGAGGCCGACGTCGAGCGCCAGGCGCTCGAGTTCCTTACCGCGCACGTGCCGCCGAACGCCTCGCCGATGTGCGGCAACTCGATCTGCCAGGACCGCCGCTTCCTCGCGCGCTGGATGCCGCGGCTGGAAGCGCACTTCCACTACCGCAATCTCGACGTCTCGACGTTGAAGGAGCTGGTGCGGCGCTGGAAGCCGGAGCTGAAGGCGTTCTCGAAGGAAGGCAAGCACGAGGCGCTCGCCGATATCCTCGAATCGATCGAGGAACTGAAGTTTTATCGAAAGACCGTAATGTCCATCTGACGGGCTCAGCGTCCGATTATTCGACTTCGACGATCACCTCGATTTCGACCGGGATGCCCATCGGCAGCGAGCCCATGCCGACCGCGGAGCGCGCGTGCTTTCCCTTGTCGCCGAGCACTTGGACGAAGAGGTCGGAGCAGCCGTTGATGACCTTCGGATGGTCCTCGAACTCAGGCGACGCGTTGACCATGCCGAGCACTTTCACCACGCGCTTCACCTTGTCGAGGCTGCCGAGCTCGTGCCGCATGACTGCGAGCAGGTCGAGGCCTACCGTGCGCGCGTGCTGGTACGCTTCCTCGACCGTGCAGTCGCGGCCGACCTTGCCTTTGGGACGCCGGCCGTCCTTGCCGGGACGCGGGCCCTTGCCGGCGAGGTAGAGGAGATTTCCGGTACGCACCGCGTTGACATAGTTCGCGACCGGGGCCGACACGGCGCCGAGGTCGATGTTGAGCTCCTTGAGCTTTTTTTCCGCGCTCATTGAATGCTGATCACCTTCCCCGGGTTCATCAGGTTGTCGGGATCGAGAAGCTGCTTGATGTCGCGCATGATCGAGATGACGTCCTCGCCGAGCTCCTTGCGCAGGTAGGGCTGCTTGCCGATGCCGACACCGTGCTCGCCGGTGCAGGTGCCTTCCATCGCGAGCGCGCGCTCGACGACGCGCATATTGATCGCCTTCGCTTCCTCGACCTCTTTTTGGTTCTTGGGGTCGATCAGGATCACGAGGTGAAAGTTGCCGTCGCCGACGTGGCCGAAGAGCGGAATCGGCAACGAGGCGCGCTCGATGTCCTTGGCAGTTTCCGTCACGCATTCGGCGAGGCGCGAAATCGGCACGCACACGTCGGTCGAGAGCGCGCGCGACCCGGGCTTGAGCTGCAGGCAGGCGAAGTAGGCGTTGTGGCGCGCTTCCCAGAGCCTGGAGCGCTCCTCCGGCCGGGTCGCCCACTGGAAGTCGAGCCCGCCGTGCTCGCGCGCGATATCCTGCACCGCTTTCGCCTGCTCCACCACCGCGGCTGCGCTGCCGTGGAACTCGAGAAAGAGCGTAGGCGCTTCGGGGTACACGGTCTTGTTGTGGCGGTTGAGCGCCGCCATGGTCGTCGCGCACAGGAGCTCGCTGCGCGCGATCGGGATGCCAGCCTGAAGGGTCTCGATCACCGTGTTGGCCGCGCCCTCGATGCCCGGGAAGGCGCACACGGCGGCCGACATCGCTTCCTGCACCGGATGGAGCTTCACCGTCACTTCGGTGATGATGCCGAGCGTGCCCTCGGAGCCGACGAAAAGCCGCGTGAGATCGTAGCCGGCCGCCGACTTCTTGGCGCGGCGCGAGGTCTGGATGATGCGCCCGTCAGCCAGCACGACCTTGAGCGACAGCACGTTCTCGCGCATCGTGCCGTAGCGCACCGCGTTCGTCCCCGAAGCGCGCGTCGCCGTCATGCCGCCGAGCGTGGCGTCGGCACCGGGATCGATCGCGAAGAACAGGCCCGTGTGCTTGATGTGCTCGTTCAGCTGCTTGCGCGTCACGCCCGCCTGCACCACCGCGTCGAGGTCCTGCTCGTGCACCGCGAGCACCTGGTTCATCCGCGAAAGGTCGATCGACACGCCCCCCTGTACCGCGAGGATGTGGCCCTCGAGCGAGGTGCCGACGCCGTAGGGGATCATCGGCACGCGGTGCCGGCGGCAGATGTTGACGATGTCGCGCACTTCCTCGGTGCTTTCGGGGAAAACCACCGCGTCGGGCGGGGCGTAGGGAAAATAGGACTCGTCCTTGCCGTGGTGCTCGCGCACCGCCGGTGAGGTCGAGACCCGCTCCGCGCCGAGCAGCGTCCTCAGCTCGGCCACAACCGACTGGTCGAATTCGCGTGCCTTGTTCATGCGCCTATTCTAGTTTGATCTCGCCGTCGAAGGGCACGTTCACGCCGAGGCTCGGAAGCTCCAGCGTGCACTTGACCGCGATGGTTTCGCGGCCTTTCAGCTTGCCGGCCTGCAGCGAGCGCTGCACCGCCTGCTCGATCTCGCGCTGCGAGTTGACCCCCACCATCTTGAGGAACTTGCGGATGCTGAGATTGAAAGTCTCCTGGTCCATTAGCGCTCTCCTCATTTTCCTTTCGACAGAATCTTGCTGGCAATTTGCTTGCCGAGCTCGACGCCGAACTGGTCGAAGCTGTTGATGTTCCATATCACCCCCTGGGTGAAGACCTTGTGCTCGTACAGCGCAATCAAGCGTCCCAGGTTCCGGGGAGTCAGCTCCGCAAATGACAGTATGCTCGAGGGCCGGTTGCCGGGATATTGCCGGTGAGGTGGCAACGCGGGATCGTCGGTGCCGAACGCGAGCGCGTCGGCCTGGGCGACGAGATTCGCCGAGAGCGTCGGGTCGAGACCGAAATCGATGAAATCCGCCGGCACGATGTGCATGCCCTGGTGCAGGAGCTGGTGGAACGAATGCTGGCTTACCGCGCCTTCGCCGCCCCAGACGATCGGCGCAGTGGCATAACCGACGATGTGCCCTTCGCGATCGACGCGCTTGCCGTTCGACTCCATCTCGAGCTGCTGGAGGTAAGCGGGCAGCTGGCGCAGCGCGTTGGAATACGGCACCACGACCTGCGTCGGCGCGCCGAGAAAGTTCGTGTTCCACACCCCGGCGAGCGCCATCAGCACCGGTACGTTCTTCTCGATCGCGGTTTGCGCGAAGTGCTCGTCCACGTCATGTCCGCCTGACAGCAAATCTTCAAAGGCATTCCAGCCGATCGCGCAGGCCGCGGAGAAGCCGGCCGCCGACCACACCGAGAAGCGCCCGCCGACCCAGTCCCACATCGGCAGGATTTCTTCCGCGCCGAACGCCCGGGCGGCATCCGTATTTGCCGTGACTGCGAAGAAGTGTCGCGCTCCCCACTGCCTCGCAGCCGCTGCGTTCGCCATCGTTTCCTGCGTGGTGAAGGTCTTCGATACCACCACCACCAGCGTGCTCGCCGGATCGGCGCCTTCCAGCGCGTGCTCGAGGTCGCGTGGGTCCACGTTGGCAGCGAAGCGCACATCGAGCGCGCCGTCGCCGAGCGCATCGGCGAGCAGGCGAGGGCCGAGGTCGGAGCCGCCGGTGCCGAGATTCACGATTCGCCGGAAGGGCTTTTGCTCTCTCAGCCTTGCGCAAAGTCGATTCATGCGCGCGAGCGTTTCTTTCACTTCACCAGGTGCCGAGTCGCCGCAGCGCAAGGCGGTGTGCCAGGCCGCGCGCCTTTCGGTCGAGTTCACCTCGCCTCCGGCGAGGAGCGCCTCGCGCCATTCCGCAAAGCCGCGCTCGGCGGCGAGGTGCGCGAGGAGCCGCAGCGTGATCGCGCCAAGGCGCTGGCGCGAGTAGTCGTAGCGCACGCCGGGCGCCTTGGCGGCGAACTGGCGGCCGCGGCCGGCGTCCGCGGCGAAGAGCTCGCGCAGGTGCGCGCCGCGCCAGCTCTCCGCGTGCTGCGCGAGCCTTGCCCAGGCCGGGCACTCGAGGGGAGAGCGGGTGTTCATCGCGGACTTACTCGAGGGCTTATTTTGCGCGGCTGTAGAGGCGGTAGCGCTCGGCGCGGTCGCCGGGCCGGCCGACATCGGCGAGCTTTACCCAGCCGGCGCCCGGGCCGTCGAACTCGTGCTGGGGGCTTCCCTGCACGAGAAGGAGCGAGCAGGCGTTCGGCTTGACGATGTCGAACGGCCGTGCGCGAATGCCCGCATGGTAATCGAGCGCCGCCGCCTGCGACACCCCGAGGGACTTCTGCGCGAGGCAGCCTGACCCGACTGGAATCTTGGAGCGCAGCTGCAGGGCTACCGTCCGATAGCTCTTCTGGTGGTCGGCCCACGGCATCAATAGCATCGCGCCCGTACCCCAAATTAGAACGATGCCCGCCGCCCAGCGCAGCAGGCTGCGCATCGGCGAGCGCGTGATGAAGAAGGTGAGATAGATCCATGCCGCGGCGAGCAGCAGCGCGAACACGACGCGCAGCACGCTGAGCTCGGGCGTGAATCCGGGCGCGGCGCGGAAGAAGTTGTTCGCGAACCGCGGCGGCACGCCGGTAATCATGGCGAACCAGCAGAACCAGAGCAGCACGCCGAAGAAGCCGAAGCCGAGCACGCCGAACCAGTCGAGCGCGCCGGCCGCGCCGCGCCTGAGGACGAGCGTGCCCCGGGCGGCGAGCAGCGCGAGCGGCGCGAGCAGCGGGATAAGGTTCACGTCCTGCGGCGGTCCCCAGTACGCAGTGGCGAGCAGCATGGCGAGTGTCGCTGTCGCGGCGACGAAAAGCTCTGGCTCGCGCAAGCGACGACGCAACGACCACGCCGCCCACAGCGCGAGCGGCCATGCCGGAAAGGCGAACCAGCTTCCCGTGACCACGAAGTAGCGCAGGTTCGCGAGCGTGCTGCCGAACGGCTGCCAGGTGGCAATGCGCCAGAGCTCGAACGCTTCGGGCGCGCCCCAGTAGAGGGCGAGCGGCCAGCTCGCGGCAAGGACCAAGGAGACGAGAAGCGAGACCGGCAGGAAAATGAGGACGTTTCTCGTTCGCCATTCCTCGCACACCAGATGCGCCGCGACCACGGCGATAAGCAGGCAGGCGGGCGCGGTCCACGTGGCCGAGAGCGCGGCGAAGCCGATTCCGGCGCCGAACAGTGCGCCCGCGGGGAGCGGCTGGCGCGCCGCGTGCGGCAGCACGGCAAGCGCGCCCGCGAGCGCGCAGAGCGCAGCGAGCTCGGGAAGCGCCTCGTGCGCATGGACGATAAGTCCCACGGAGCCGAGCAACACGAGCATGGCGGCCGAGCCGTGCACGCGGCGATCCTCGTCAGCGTTCGCCCAGTTGCGCGCGGCGACGTAAATAAGCCAGAAGGCGGCGAGCATCAGCGCTCCGCTCGCCAGCCGCGCAGCGGAATGAAACTCGATCAAGCGCCGGAGCAGGATCCCGAACCCCGCAGCGAGCCAGTGGTATAGCGGCGGATCGAACAGCCATGGCGCGCCGGCGACGCGCGGAACGAGCGGCGCGCCGTCGACCGCCATGTCGTGCACAACCCCGAGCGCAATCGCGTCCTGCGTCTTCCACAAGTCGTGCCCGGGAAGACCGGGAAGCGTGAACGCCAGCGCGATCAGCGCCAGCGTCGCAGGGTTCGGCGGAAGGGTGAGGGGGGGGATCATCCCCCAGAGAGACCGCTAGGCCTTCTTCTCCGGGGTTTTCTTCGTGTAGCGCCGCTTGAACTTCTCGACCCGGCCGGCTGTGTCGACGATTTTGTGCTTGCCGGTGTAGAAGGAATGCGATTCCGACGACACCTCGACCTTCACCACCGGATATTCCTTGCCGTCGGACCACTTCATCGTTTCGCGGCCCTTGGTGTCGATCGTCGAGCGCGTGAGGAAGGAATGGTTCGAGCTGGTATCGAGGAAGATGACCGGCTTGTACTCGGGGTGGATGCCAGGTTTCATAGGGCGCGAATTATAGCGAAAAAAGAGAGATTTACTACAGGCGGCCGCCGCGTTTCAGCTCGAGATAGCGGTTGATGAGCGAGATGGCGAGCCGCTCGGGCTCGACATCGAGGCAGACAGCGCCCGCGGCGCCGATGCGACGGAAGCTGCGCTCGCGTGCGGCGAGGTAGTCCGCGGCCGCGGCATGCGTCACGGCGCGGTCGAAGCTGTCGACGCGAGCCGAAAGCGCGCGCGAAATGATCGCTTCCCTGAGCGAGGCGAGAACCACCAGGTGTCGCGTGCGCAGGAGCTTCAGCGCGGGCAACAGAGTCTCGTCGTCTTCATCCCGAAGGTTGGTGAGCACGATGACGAGCGCGCGCCGCCGCATACGGCGCATGACGTCGCGAGCTGCGAGGTGGTAATCGGGCACCGACAGCGTCGGCTCGATGTCGTAGACGCGGTTCAGGATCGCATTCACCGCCGCAACTGATTTGCGCGGCTCGAGGTAGCGGTCCACCCCGGCCATGGTCATGAGGCCGACCGCGTCCCCCTGGCGCAACGCCACGTGCGCAAGAAGCAGCGCGGCGTTCAGTGCGTGGTCGAAATGCGAAAGATCGTCGTCCTTCGACGCCATGCGGCGGCCGCAGTCGACCACGAGCAGCACGCGCTGGTCCTTCGCTTCCTCGTACTCGCGCGCGATGAGGCGCGCGGTGCGCGAGGTGGCCTTCCAGTCGATCGCGCGCTGCGAGTCGCCCTGGCGGTACTCGCGCAGCTGATGGAATTCCGTTCCCTCGCCGCGTCGGCGCACCTGCAGCACGCCGATCTGCGAAAGCCGGTTGTCGGTGGCGAGCAGCGTGTACTTCGCGAGGGCACGGAAGTTGGGGTAAACCCGCACCCTGCTCGAGTTTCCGGAATACTTCCTTACCCGCCAAAGGCCGAGCGGAGAATGCAGCCGGATTTCCGCGCTGCGGAACTCGCTCTCGCCGCGCGCCACCGGTCGCACGTGGTAGGCGAGTTCGGTCCACTGCGTACGCTCGAGCTCCAGGCGCCGCGGCAGGCCCTGTGCCTCGAAGCTCGGTGGGTGATGGTCGTGGAGCTCGAGCCGCACGCGCATCGCCGCTGCGTTCGCCACACGCAGCCGCACTTCCGAGCGCACGCCGAGCGCGAGCGATCCGGGCACCTGGCGGACCAGCGCGGGCGGGGGCAGGCGCAGTCCGGCGAAGGCATCGAGAGCCGCGAGGCCCACGAGCCCCCCCATGCCCAGCAGCCAGGGCAGCTGGAACTGCGGGTAGATGGACACCGCGACCGAAACCGCGGCGAGGAGCACGACCGCCCAAAGGAGCCGGGAGGAGGGGATCACTTGCGCGGCGCTTCGATCTTGTCGAGCAAGCCCTTCAGGATGGCGTCGGTGTCGCGTCCCTCGAGCTCGAGTTCGGGCGAGGGCATGATGCGATGGCGCAGCGCAGGCAAAGCCATTTTCTTCATGTCGTCGGGGGTCACGTAATCGCGCCCCGCGAGCAGCGCCGCGCCGCGCGCGGCGCGCACGAGTGAAATCGCGCCGCGCGGCCCGGCGCCCGCCACCACGCCTGCCCAGGCGCGCGTCGCGCGCACCAGGCGAATCGCGTAGTCGAGCACCGCATCGTCCGCGGCGACCGAAGCGGCGATCGCCTGCAACGAAACCACGGTCGAGGGCTTGACCAGGCTCGCCACCTGTTCGACCTCGAGCCGGTCGCCGACCTTGCCCTCCGTAACGTGCCGCACCATGGCAAGCTCGTCCGCTTGCGACGGATAGTCGATCTTGACCTTGAGAAGGAACCGGTCGAGCTGCGCCTCGGGCAGCGCGTAGGTGCCTTCCTGCTCGATCGGGTTCTGGGTGGCGAGAACCATGAACGGCGGCTCGAGCCCGTGCGCCTCGCCCTCGATCGTGACCTGCGCCTCCTGCATCACCTCGAGGAGCGCCGCCTGCGTCTTCGCCGGCGCGCGGTTGATCTCGTCGGCGAGCAGCAGGTTCACGAACACCGGTCCGCGGCGCGTGGTGAACACCTGGTTCTTGGGGTCGTACAGCGTATGGCCGGTGACATCGGCCGGCATCAGGTCGGGCGTGAACTGGATGCGGCCGAAGCTGCCGGAAATCGTGCGCGCGAGCGCCTTTACGAGCAGCGTCTTGCCCAGACCGGGAACCCCTTCGACGAGCACGTGGCCGCCGGCGAACAGCGCGCACAGCACCGAATCGATGACCTCCGGCTGGCCGATGAGCGCCTTGGCGATCTCGGCGCGCATGGCTGCAGCGACCTTGGCGGCCTGGACGAATTGCTCGGGGCTTGGCTTGGTCATTTCGCTCCCTTTTCCAACGCACTGTGCACGCGCTGCGCATGGTGCGCGAGCCGGATGAAGTCGGCGCCGCGCATCGCGCCGGCGGCGGAGATGAAGCGCATCGCGTCCTCTCTCGAGATGCCGGCTACGGAAGCGAGCCGGGTGATGCGCTCGGCCTCGGGCGCCGCAGCAAAGTCGGGTTGCGCGCGCGCGATGCGGCGCAGCGCGGCGTCGCGCGCGGCGGCCACGAGGCGCGAGCGCAGGCCCTGGTTCCAGTAGTAGCGGCCGCTAGCGCGCAGGTGGTCGAGGAGGCGCCGGCGGCCCGGCGGCGCGTCGGGCGCCACCGGGCCGAAGCGCGGGCCGATGCTCCACAGCCAGAGCGCGAGCAACAGTGCCGCCGCGGCGAGCGCGGGCGCCGCGTTCTCGGTCAGGAAGCCCCACAGCGAAAGCCGCATCGGTGACCAATAAACGACGAGCTCGCGCCCGGGCGTGAGCTCGAGCAGGCGCCATAGCATTTCGGCGTGGTCGTGGTCGCCGATGCTGCGGTTGCGCGCGAATTCGAGCGTGGCTGCTACGCTCACCATGCCGCCCCCGCGCGCGAACGAGACCAGCTGCTCGCCGGCGCGCAGCCGAACATCGGCGCCGGAGGCGACGAGCTTCATGCCGGACAGCATGGCGACGGTCAGGCGGCGGTCGGTGCCGGGGAGCTCGACCACGAGCGGCTTGACCGTTGGCGCGTTCTGCCGCCCCACGCCCAGCAGGTCGAGCAGCGGATCCTGCACGCCGAGCAATTCCGCTTCCGCGATCAGATGGCCGCCGCGCTCGGCCCAGCGTACTAGATCGGTCAGCCGCTCCTCGGTGAGCGCCTGCCTGCGGCTGGGCAGGATCAGCACGCTGCGCGCGGGCAGCGCGTCGAGCGCCGGCAGCGAGCGCGCCTCGGTCGCCTTCCATCCCATGCGCTCGGCGAAGCGCTCGGCGGCGAGGAACTGCCGCACGCGCGCCTCGCCGGACGCGCCGACCCATTCCTTGACGGGCACGAGCTCGAAGTTCGCGCGCCACCACGCGAGCGTAAGTCCCGCCAGCGCCGCCATCCCGAGAGCGACGACCAGCCTTGCTTTCACGCGAAAGCGGCCTTGTAGTCGTTGGCGAGGCGCTCGACCTCCGGGATCGGCGGCGTGCGCCGCGCATACGCGCAGCTGCGCCACGCATCGATAAGGTGGCTGAGGTAGGGCATTTCACCTGAGAGGCACAGCACGTCGTCCTCGGTATGGCTCGCCAGCAGCCGCACGCCGCGCCGGTGCACAAGCTCCGACAGCGCGCCGCGGTAGAGCAGGCTCAGCGCCTCGCGTAGCCTGCCGGTCCGCGCCAGGGCCGCGGCGGCCGCGCCGACATCCGGCGGCAGAGTCTCCGGCGCGAGCTCCATGCCGAACAGCGCCGGCGGCGGGCGGTAAGGCTCCGCGCGCGGGACCACCTGGCGCGGCAGCATACGCGCCGCCCACCACAGGGCGTAGGCGATGAGCCCGCCGGCCGCGACCCACAGCAGCACCTCGGCCGCCTTCGCGAGGGCGTGGCCTATGGCGAGCCAGCCGCGCCAGCCCTCGCGCTTGGTCTGCTCTTCTTTTTTCTTCGGCTGCCAGCGCTCGACTTCGCGCTGGTAGCCGAATTCCGTTGCCTTCAGAACCTCGGCTATCTCGTGCTTGGGATTCTTCTCCTGGGCATACGCCGCATGCGGCATGGCAAAGCCGAGAACAAGCACAAATATCAGGACCGTAAGAGCATGCTTCTCGGCGATGCGGCGCAGGGCGAGCTCGATGTCCCAGCCCTCGAGCAGGGTGCGCCGGTTGAGGTAGAGCGCAAAGCCGGCGGCGACGTAGAACGGCTCGAGCGCCAAGATGACGAGCGCATAGACGATCGCGTCCTCGAGCGAGGCGCGCTGCATGAGCTCCATCAGGCCGGCGAAGAAGCTCTCGTCGTCGCCGCGCGCGCGCTCGGCCTGCGCGGGCATCAGAAGCGCGGCGAGCCCGTCGGCAGACCACATGAGCACCGCCTCGAAATGGATCCATATCACGGTAAGCCAGACCGCGTAGCTGCGCGTGCGCCGGCCGAGCACGGCTTTGCGGGCGCGGCGCTCTTGCCCGCGGCTGCCCTCGAGCTGGCGCACCGGCAGATTGAAAGAGCGCGCGAGGTCGAAGCGGTCGAACGTAAGCGCCCAGAGAAGCCCCGTGCCGAGCCACCGGCCCGCCCGCCGCCACACCTCCTTCCAGGTCGGTGTTTCGCCGAAGACGGCGCGCGAGAGCACGTGCAGCACGAGGCGGTCGTAGAGCGGCTCGAGCCACCAGACGATGAGCATCGCGAGCCAGAGCGTCCCGCTGGCCCAGCAGAGCGCGAGCACGAGGCAGGCAAACGGGATAAAAGCGAGCGCGTACGCGACGTAGATCGGGCGCCACCAGCGCCGCAGCATCGTGAAGCCGAGATCCATCGCTTCCCACGGCGAGCGCCGGCGCAGGGTGATTGTCAGCGCGGAGAGGCGGGGGCTTTGCTCAGCGGGCGGCACGCGCGCGTCCGGCGAACGCAAGGTACGCGAGGAGGAGCACCCACCCCGCGATCCCGGCCGCGATCTTGGCGTTGAGCGGGACCTCGGTGAGCGGCGACCAGAATGCCTCGATGAACGCGGCCGCGAGAAACATCAAGGCCGCTCCGTACATGATGCGCACGGCGGGCTTCGCCGCAGCGACAAGCGCTGCCCTGCGGCTCAGGTTTCCGGGCGCGATCACGGCCAGACCCAGGCGCAATCCGGCCGCGCCCGAGAGCACGATCGCGCCCAGCTCGGGGGCGGAATGACCGGCGACGAAGGACCAGAACGTCGCGCTGAAGCCGGCGTGCGTGAGGTAGCCGGCGACCGCGCCGATAATGACCCCGTTCGCGCCCAAGAACCACGCCGAGCCCACGCCGGCGAGCATTCCGCCGGCGAAGGTCTGGAAACCGATGCGCACGTTGTTCCAGATGTAGAACCCGAACATCAGCACATTCGTGTCGGCCTCGCGCATGCCGATGCGGCGGTTCGCCGGGTCGTACATCTGGTGGAAGTTCGCGATCTGCTCCGGCGTCAGCAGGTAGTGCGCGAAATCGGGAAATTGCTGCAGCACAGCGATAAGAACGAGGAGCGGGCCGAAGAAGAGCACCGCAGCGGCGCTTACCAGGCGCCATTCCTGGCGCACCAGGCGGGGAAAGCCGGCGAGCATGAACTCGAGCACCTGGTACGACTCGCGGCGCCGATTCGAGTAGAGGGCATGGTGGCCGCGCAGCGCCAGGCGGTTGAGCCGGTCGACGAGGTCGGCGCTGTAGCGGCGCTCCGCGGCGAGGGCAACGTGCTGCGAGATGCGGCGGAAGCGGGTCGGCATTTCGGCAGGGTCGAAGGACGGTTTCTTGTCCAGAAAAGCCTCGAACTCGTCCCATTCCCTTGCATGAGCGAGCTCGAAGGGCGTCTGCTTCATTGCCTTCCAGCCAGGTAATTCGCCATGCCGATGAGGCGGGCGGCGGCGCGCGCGCCGTCAAGCCCGCTCACAAGCGGCGTCGGGAGCGTCGAGAGCTCCTCGACGCGCTCGCGCGTGAGGCCTGCGGAGCGCTCGGCGAGCTCGAGCACCGCGCGTTGCTCGTCGAGATCGAGCTCGACCGGCGGTGGCATCGGGGGCGCTTCCGGGATCTTGCGGGACGGATCGACGGCGCCGGACTGGTAGACGACCACCGTCCCAGCCGCGAGGTCCCCGAGCCGCTTGAAATCCCGGTTGAGCAGCATGCTGACGAGGCCGAATCCGTACATGAGCGGCAGGAAGTCGACGGCTCGCAGCAGGTTGCGCGTCATCGCGGCGGGCCAGCGCAGCGGCGTGCCGTCGTCGTTCAGCACCGCGATGCCGAAAAGGCGCTTGCCCGGGGTCTGTCCGCGCATTTGTGCTTCGAACCAGGCGGGCAGCAGCCATTCGACAAAGAACGCCGTGAGCAGCACCACGCCCCAGCCGGCGCGTCCGAGCGGCGAGGCGAGCGTCATCGCGACCAGCACGATGGCGGCGCGCAACGCGAGGTCCACCGACCACGCCAGCGCGCGCGGCACCGGGCCGGCCAGGCGCAGCGTCAGCTCGATTCCTTCGGGCGTTGCTACTCGACGGGTGGTGTCGAGCAAGCCCCCTCCCTGCAAACTGTGCTTTTACCCCCGGCGCATCGAGTCGAAGAACTCGGCGTTCGACTTCGTCGCTCTCAGCTTGTCGATGAAGAATTCCGCGGCCTCGAGCTCATCCATAGGGAAGAGGAGCTTCCTCAGGACCCAGACCTTCTGCAGCACCGGCTGGTCGATGAGCAGCTCCTCGCGCCGGGTGCCGGAGCGGTTCACGTTGATCGCCGGGTAGATCCGCTTCTCGTGCATGCGCCGGTCGAGGTGCACTTCCAGGTTGCCGGTGCCCTTGAACTCCTCGTAGATCACGTCGTCCATGCGGCTGCCGGTGTCGATGAGCGCGGTGGCGATGATGGTGAGCGAGCCGCCTTCCTCGACGTTGCGCGCGGCGCCGAAGAAGCGCTTCGGCTTCTGCAGCGCATTCGCGTCGACGCCGCCGGTCAGGACCTTGCCCGAAGCCGGGACGACGGTGTTGTAGGCACGCGCCAGGCGCGTAATCGAGTCGAGCAGGATCACCACGTCCTTCTTGTGCTCGACCAGTCGCTTCGCCTTCTCGATCACCATCTCGGCGACCTGCACGTGGCGCGAAGCGGGCTCGTCGAACGTCGAAGCCACCACCTCGCCGCGCACCGAGCGCGACATCTCGGTCACTTCCTCGGGACGCTCGTCGATCAGCAGCACGATCAGCACGATCTCGGGGTGGTTGGCGACCAGGGCGTGGGCGATGTGCTGCAGCATGACGGTCTTGCCGGCCTTGGGCGGGCTGACGATCAGGCCGCGCTGGCCCTTGCCGATCGGCGCCACGATGTCGAGCACCCGCCCGGTGATGTTCTCTTCCGCCTTGATCTCGCGCTCGAGCTTGAACGGCTCGTCCGGATGCAGCGGCGTGAGGTTCTCGAACAGGATCTTGTTCTTGGCCGCCTCGGGCGGCTCGCTGTTGACCTTGTCGACCTTGACCAGCGCGAAGTAGCGCTCGCCGTCCTTGGGGGTGCGGATCTCGCCCTCGATCGAGTCGCCCGTGTGCAGGTTGAAGCGCCGGATCTGCGAGGGCGAGACGTAGATGTCGTCGGTGCTCGCGAGGTAGGAAGTGTCGGGCGAGCGCAGGAAGCCGAAGCCGTCGGGCAGCACCTCGAGCGTGCCGTCGCCGAAGATCGACTCGCCTTTCTTCGCCTGGTTCTTGAGCAGCGCGAAGATCAGGTCCTGCTTGCGCATGCGGCTCGCGTTCTCGATGCCGTTGGAGACCGCCATCTCGACGAGCTGCGTAACGTGATTCGTCTTGAGTTCGGACAGATGCATAGGGATAGGAATCGTTGTCGCCACCGACTCAGGGCGTGGGGATGAACGGACTGCTTCCGGCTGAACTGCCTGGGGTCTGCTGCTCATTCTCGGGAAGTGCGCCCCGGATTTTGTCTTGGGCGCTGGACAACCTTGTTTGAAATCAGGCCCCGCTACACGCGGGGCCTACCTACGGCGACACAGCCTAAAAGCTTCAGATGTTGCTGTCAAGAAACGCGGTGAGCTGGGACTTGGACAACGCGCCGACGCGGGTCGCCTCGACGTTGCCGTTCTTGAAGAGCATCAGCGTCGGGATGCCGCGGATGCCAAATTTTGCCGGCGTGAGCTGGTTCTCATCGACGTTGATCTTCGCGATCTTGAGGCGCCCCTCGTACTCCTTCGCGACCTCGTCGAGGATGGGCGCGATCGACTTGCACGGGCCGCACCATTCGGCCCAGTAATCGACGAGCACAGGGGTCTCGGACTTCAGCACCTCGGGCTCGAAGGAGTCGTCGGTGACGCGCTGGATGGAACTGGTGGTGCTTGCCATGGCTCCTCGGGGATTAAGTACGCAGGGAAGGTCTCTATTATGGGGTCGGCCCGGACACTTCCCAAGTGGATGGTAAACTCTTGATTCTAATGACGTACGTGGTCACCGAGGCGTGCATCAAGTGCAAGTACACGGACTGCGTGGACGTTTGTCCGGTCGACTGCTTCCGCGAGGGGCCGAACATGCTGGTGATCGATCCCGACGAGTGCATCGACTGCACGCTGTGCGTTCCCGAGTGCCCGGTGGAAGCGATCTTCGCTGAAGACGATGTGCCCGATGCGCAGAAAGAATTCACCGCGCTCAATGCCGAGCTCTCCAAGATCTGGAAGCCGATCATCGAGCGCAAGCCCGCGCCGCCGGACGCGGACTCTTGGGCGAAAGTGAAAG
Organism: Burkholderiales bacterium; assembly: GCA_035762345.1. Classification (GTDB taxonomy): domain Bacteria; phylum Pseudomonadota; class Gammaproteobacteria; order Burkholderiales; family SG8-39; genus SCGC-AG-212-J23. The sequence continues at coordinate 3,426 of DASTPE010000115.1, read as the reverse complement.
CGAAAAAAAATCTGCTCGAGCGATGAACTCGCACGCAGTGCAGCAATCTCACGGCGAGAAATTGCGCGACGCAAAAAAATTTTGTCGCTGATACGACGACAGCAATTTTGAAATATCACTCTCGCGAAATTTCTTTGCGCTAAGTCATACTTTTGAAAGCTTTATCGCGTAACCTGTCCGTTGCTCAGGCAGGAGGTTCACGAATGGATCAAGGAAGGCTCGCCTTTACCGCTGTGTACCTGAAGTCGAATCACGGCTACATCGGTTTCATCGAGGAGTTGCCCGGCGTGAATTCGCACGGCCGCACGCTCGATGAAGCGCGCGAGACGCTGCAGAAGCTCGCCGCCGTCGTGTTCGACGAGGAGCGCCGCGAAGCCGAGGAGCTGATCGCGGGCAAGGATGTCGTGCGCGAATCGTTTTTCGTGCCGATCCCGCGCGCGAACTAAGCTTATTTCCGACGAGTAAAAGGGCGCCTGCGGGCGCCCTTTTCATTTGGGGCGTACGATAGAGGTGCAAGGAGGACCGATTAGAGCCAACTAGAAGGGAGGACCAGCATATGCCTGCCAAGAAATGGCGTAGCGAAGACTGGGTCGCTGTATACCTGGGGTTCTTCATCATCGTCGTAATTCTCGCGGCGTTTGCCTGGAAATGGTTCGACGTTGGCGTCACGGGAATAACTTTCCGCTGGACCGCCGACGCGCAACTCACGGCTTCGGCACCTCGCTGGCGCGCCGCACTCGACGACATCGCGGCCGACGCGAGCGCCAAGGGCAGAAAGGACCTGGCCGCCGCCGCGAGCAACGCAAAAGCGGCGCTCGACCAGGGCGACCGCGCAGCGATCGAGAAGGCGGCCGGCGCCCTCGCCAAGGTCGGCGGGCGCAACAGCGTGGCCGGCACGCTCGGCTCCGAGATCCGCGCGCACGCCGCAGCCACAGCGGGCAAGGTGTTCGCCGGCTCGAACCTCGCCAAGGCGCTTTACCTCGGCATCGCGGGACTGGTGATCGGCACGGTGGGCTTTGCGCTGATCGGCGGCAAGGTCGGCGCGTTCATGCTCGCTTTCCCCGTGGTTTTCATTCTGGCCTGGCTCGCGCGCGTGATCGCTGGCAACGGCTTTTTCGTGGACTACGGCGTGGAATACGTGATCTTCGCGCTGCTGATGGGGCTCTTGATCAGCAACACCGTGGGCACGCCTAAATGGCTCGTGCCCGCAGTGCAGACGGAATACTTCATCAAGACCGGGCTCGTGATCCTCGGCGCCGGTCTGCTCTTCCTGGAAGTGATCCAGGCGGGCGTCCTGGGCATTCTGCAGGCGGTGGCCGTGGTGACGGTGGTCTGGTACGTCTGCTTCTGGATGGCGCGCAAGCTGCGCGTGGACGACGACTTCGCCGCGATGCTCTCGTCCTCGGTGGCGATCTGCGGCGTGTCGGCGGCGATCGCCACCTGCGGCGCGATCCAGGGTGACAAGAAGAAGCTGTCCTACGTCACCTCGCTCGTGCTGATCGTGGCCGTGCCGATGATGATCATCATGCCCTGGCTGGTGAAGGCGTTCCGCATCCCGGACATGGTGGCTGGCGCGTGGCTCGGCGGCACGCTCGACACCAGCGCCACGGTGGTGGCCGCGGGCGCGCTGATCAGCGACGTGGCGATGAAGGTCGGCGTGATCGTCAAGTTCTCGCAGAACGCGCTGATCGGGGTCGCCGCGTTCATCCTCGTGGTGTGGTGGACGTACAAAGCGGGCGCCCAGGCCGGCGGCCAGCAGCCGAGCGCCGGGATCATCTGGGAGCGCTTCCCGAAGTTCGTGCTCGGCTTCCTCGTCGCCTCGGCGGTGTTCTCGTTCCTGCTGCCGATGGACCTGGTGAACGGCACGAAGTCGGCGCTCGCCGAGCTGCGCACCTGGTGGTTCGCGCTGGCGTTCGTCTGCATCGGCCTGGAGACCAAGTTCGTCGACCTCGCAACGATGGACGGCGGGCGGCCGGCGGTGGCGTTCCTCGGCGCGCAGGCGGTCAACGTCGTGTGGACGCTGCTGCTCGCCTATCTGCTGTTCGGCGGCGTGATCTTCCCGCTACCCGATATCAAGTGACCTGAAGATGGCGTGGAGGGTCGAGCGGCGCGGCAGCCGCTCGATGCCTCGCTCCACGCTGATCGGCGCCGCGCACTTCTTTCCCCGCCATTTCGGCCGGAGCCTTCGCCGGCTGATCGGCGAAGCGCGCATCGTGCTGCTCGAAGGGCCGCTCGACGAGGCAGCCAAGCGCAAGGTGCTCGCCGCCGGCCGCGGATCCGGCGGCGGCGTGTTGTACGAAGCGGCAAGGGAGAAGATCAATGCGGAGCTGGGGATCGTGTGCCCGCCGCTCGACTTGCATCAGCTCCTGAAGGATCTCGTCTTCGGGCGGCAGGACGAGTGGCTGAAAGAAGAAATGCGCGCGCTCAAGCCCTGGGCTGCGTTCTTCGGTGTCTGGACGCGTTACCGCGCGCGCGCGGGCTGGACTCATTCGCTCGACCTCGACGCGGCGCGCATCGGCGCTGCGCTCGGCAAGGAAATCGTCTACCTCGAGACCATCGAGGAGCAGATCGCCGCGCTCGAGGCCGTGCCGCTCGAGCGCATACTGAACTTTATGAACGTCGATTGGTCGGCGTACTGCGCAGCATATGAGCGGCACTACCTGGCGGGCGAGCTCGACGCGCTCGTGGCGGCGACGCGCGCGTTTCCCACCTATTGTGAGCCGATCATCGAGCGGCGCGATCCGCTGCTTGCCGAACGCATGACGCGGGAACTCGAGCGCGGTCAGGCGTGCGTCGTGATCGGGGTCGCGCACTGCCCCGGCGTGCTCGCGCGGCTGAACGAGCTCGGCTACGTGTATTTACCGTGCCCGTAGTCGTCGGCGCGGGCCTTGCCGCGGAACACGCGGTAGGCATAGATCGTGTAACCGATGATGAACGGCAGCACGATGAGCGTCCCGACCAGCACGAAGACGAGCGCGCTCGGGTGCGCCGCCGCTTCCCAGATCGTCAGGCGGTCGATCACCACGAACGGGAACAGGCTGTAGGCGAGGCCGATGAACGCGAGCACGTAGATTGCAACCGCACCGGCGAACGGCTTCCACTCCGATTTGCCGAGGCTGGTCCAGATCCATAGCCAGATGAGAGCCGTACCGCCGGGAAGCACCATGAGCGCAGCGGTGCGCGGGAAATCGAACCACTTGTCCCGCACCGTCTCGCTCACGAGCGGGGTGGCGAGGCTGACGAGGGCGACGCCGAGGGCTACCCAAACGAGGCCCCAGCGCGCCCATACCGTCGCCTTGACCTGCAGCGGGCCGTCGGTGCGGAGCACGAGCCAGGTGGCGCCGAGCAGGATGTAGCCCCCGCACAGGCCCGCGGCGACGATGAGCGCGAACAGCCAATAACCGAAGCCGGGGGCAAAGCCGGTGA
>DASTPE010000114.1:0-83470 GCA_035762345.1 Burkholderiales bacterium | reverse complement strand
CGATCCGAAGGATTACGAGTAGCTTTGTAGGTGCGGTACAACTGGCACTGGCAGGTACTGCTCGAGGCTGAGCCGGGCGGCACCGGGACGTACCTCCAGTACCTGATCGTCGGCCTGGGCTGGACGCTCGTCACAGCCCTCGCCGCCTGGGTCATCGCGCTGGCGATCGGCGCGCTGGTCGGGACGGTGCGCACGACCCCGTATACGTGGCTCGTGCGCACGGGAAACCTGTACGTCGAGATCTTCCGCAACATCCCGCTCATCGTGCAGATGTTCCTGTGGTTCTTCGTCATGCCGGAGCTGCTGCCGACGGAGCTGGGCGACTGGATCAAGCAGATGCCGCCGCCGTGGGGCTCCTTCATCCCCGCGGTGCTATGCCTGGCGATCTACACCTCGGTGCGCATCGCCGAGCAGGTGCGCGCCGGCATCAACTCGCTGCCGCGCGGCCAGCGCATGGCGGGCACCGCGCTCGGGCTCACGCTCGGCCAGACGTATCGCTACGTCATCCTGCCGCAGGCGTTCCGCATCATCCTGCCGCCGCTCACCTCGGAGTCGATGAACATCATCAAGAACTCCTCGGTGGCGCTGACCATCGGGCTGCTCGAGCTCACCGGGCGCGCGCGCGCCATGCAGGAGTTCAGCTTCCGCGTGTTCGAGGCGTTCGCCGCGGCGACGGTGATCTACCTCCTCACCAACCTCGTGGTGGTGCTGGCGATGCGGGCGCTCGAACGCAAGGTCCGGGTTCCGGGCCTCATCGGATCGCAGGCCGTGCAAGCAGGACACTGAATGGGTTTCGATTTCGACGTCATCCAGCGCTCGTGGGGCTACCTCTTCCAGGAGGGCATGACGTTCACGGTCACGCTCACGCTGCTGGCGATGACCGGCGGCATTATCTTCGGCACGCTGCTCGCGATGATGCGGCTCTCGGCGTTCAAGCCGCTGTCGATGCTCGCCGGCGGCTACGTGAACCTGATGCGCTCGGTGCCGCTGGTGCTGGTGATCTTCTGGTTCTTCTTCCTCGTGCCCTACATCGGCGGGTGGCTCACCGGCGCGTCGCAGCCGATCAAGGTCGGCGCCTGGATGTCGGCGGTGATCACCTTCACCATGTTCGAGGCGGCGTACTACTGCGAGATCATGCGCGCCGGCATTCAGTCGGTCGCGCGCGGCCAGGTGTGGGCGGGCTATGCGCTCGGGCTCAACTACTGGCAGACGATGGCGCAGGTGGTGCTGCCGCAGGCGTTCCGCAACATGCTGCCGGTGCTGCTCACCCAGACGATCATCCTGTTCCAGGACACCTCGCTCGTGTACGTGATCTCGGCCACCGATTTCCTCGGCGCGGCGTCCAAGATCGCCAACCGCGACTACCGCTTGGTCGAGATGTACACCTTCGTCGCGGTGGTGTACTTCGTGATCTCCTACGGTTTGAGTACCTTGGTGAAAAGACTCCAGGATAGGATTGCCATCGTCCGATGATCTCGATCAAGAACGTCAGCAAGTGGTACGACAGCTTCCAGGTGCTCACCGACTGCACGACCGAGGTGGCGAAGGGCGAGGTGGTGGTGGTGTGCGGGCCGTCGGGCAGCGGCAAGTCGACGATCATCAAGTGCGTCAACGCGCTCGAGCCGTTCCAGAAGGGCAGTATCACGGTCGAAGGCATCTCGGTCGGCGACCCCAAGACCAACCTCCCCAAGTTGCGTTCGCGCATCGGCATGGTGTTCCAGAACTTCGAGCTGTTCCCCCACATGACGGTGACCCAGAACCTGACGCTCGGCCAGGTCAAGGTGCTCGGGCGCAACGAGGACGAAGCGCGCCAGAAGGGCCTGAAGCTGCTCGAGCGCGTCGGCCTCTCCGCGCACAAGGACAAGTTCCCGGGCCAGCTCTCCGGCGGCCAGCAGCAGCGCGTGGCGATCGCGCGCGCGCTGTCGATGGACCCGATCGCGATGCTGTTCGACGAGCCGACCTCGGCGCTCGACCCGGAGATGATCAACGAGGTGCTCGACGTCATGGTCGAGCTCGCGCGCGAAGGCATGACCATGATGGTGGTGACCCACGAGATGGGCTTCGCGCGCAAGGTCGCCCACCGCGTGATCTTCATGGACGCAGGCCGCATCGTGGAGGACGCCAAGAAGGACGAGTTCTTCGGCACGCCGCGCTCGGAGCGCGCGCAGCTGTTCCTCTCCAAGATCCTGCACCACTGATCGGGCCGCGAGCCTTAGCGCTTCTCAAACTTCTCGGCGATGGCCTCGGGAATGCGGTACCTCGGGTAGCGCTTGCGGAACTCGGCGAGCTCCCTTTCCGCTTCTTCATGCTTGCCTTGCCGCTTCAGGTCGGCGATGCCTTGCAGCCACTGCTCGGGCGTTGCCGCGGCGAGGCCCGAAACCGCGCCCGCCGACGCCTCAGCCCTGGAGCGCATTGCCGCCATGGGCTGAGGGGCTGCGCGCTGTTCACCTACGGAATCCTGTCGTGCCGAACGCTCCGGTGCGGCACCCGGAGCGGGCGCAGCGGGAGCTTTCGGCGCTTTTTGCAGATCGGCGAGTACCTCCGCGTCGCGCTGCACGTGCAGTTCGCGGGTCGGCGCGGGCTTCGGAGCCGGTTTCGGATCGGGGGCGAACACGCGAGGCGATTCTGAAGGAGCCTGCGCCGCCGCTGATTGTTCTTGCCGCATTGGCGCCGACCCAGAAGTTGGGGCTTCCGCGATTTCGACGTCACGCTGCTGCCGCTCCACGTGAACCGTCACAGCGACGGCCAGCACGATGACCGCCGCGGCCGCGAGTGGAAAGTACCAACGCCGCCGCCCGGTCGGCACGACGAGCGGAGCGGGCCGCGCGTCGGCGGCGCGGCGCGCTGCGGCGAGGATCGCCTCGTCGACATGGCGCGGCGGCTCCTCGCGCGCGAGCTCGCGATAGCGTTGCGAGACCTTGTCGTCGTCAGTCGTCATCCACTGCAGCCTTCAGCTTGGCCATCGCGTAGCGCAGCCGGCTCTTGGCCGCCTCCTCGCCCGCGCCGGTAACCGCCGCGATTTCCGCAACGGATAGTCCGGCTTCCTCGTGAAGCAGAAATGCCTCGCGCTGCGCGGCCGGCAAAGCATCGATCGCGTGCAACAAGCGCGCCAGGCTCTCGCGCGCCTCCGCCTGCCTGGCGGGGTTGTCCGGTGCAGCGACGCTCGACTCGCCATCGAGCTGCACGAGCGACAAGCCTTTCTTGCGCCAGTGGTCCACGAGCAGGTTGTGAGCGATGGTGTAGAGCCAGGTGGTGAAGCGCGCCTGCGGCTTGTAGCGGCTACGCGCCTCGATCACCCGGATCCAGGCCTCCTGGAAAAGCTCCTCGGCGGTGGACCGGTGCCCCGTCGAATTGCTGAGTGCTCGCAGCACGAAACGAAACAGCGGGCCACGGTGGCGCCTGTACAGCGTCTCGAAGGCTCGCGTGTCGCCTCGGCCATAGGCGAGCATGAGCTCTTCATCCGGCGCCTCCATTCATGGCGAGTTTACCCTCTGGGGTCAGGAACGAAGCCCGGGAACGGCCGCGGCGTCGGCGCGACGCGGATCGGCTCGCGGATGATGCCGCGGGCGACCAGGTTCGCCTGGCTGTCGTAATACAGCGTAAGGGTTTCGGCCGGGGCGCTGGTCGCGCGCTCGAAGCTCACGTGGATCGCGGGCGAATGCTCGCGCCGGCCGTGGCCGGTGCCCAGGCGCGAGTCGCTCTCCGCCGCCCGTGCAGCGCCAGCGGTCTTGGGTTCAGATATTTGAGCCGCAGGAGGAGGCGGCGTCTGCTTTCTGCCGAAGAGCGCCACGCCGATTACACCGACGTGGTCAGGCCTGCCGGTGCGCGCGGCATACGAGTCGGGCAGCGAAGTGAAGTAGAACGCCGCGGTCTCGGAAAGGCTCTTGCGCCAGCCGCTGATGTCGAGCGAATCGCGCGGCGAAAGCACATACCCGCTTTGCGACGGATGGGCGCTCTGGCCAGTGATTGCGTTCACGCCATCGACCGAAATCACAGCAAGCAGATCGTCGCCCGAGCGGTTGGTTACCCGGATCTGGTACTCGTGGCCCGGCTTGCCGACGATATACGCACGGCCTTCATGGCGATAGACCTGCAGCCACCGGCCTTCGGCGCGGTCGTACACTGAGATATCCCCGAGGCGGCCGTGTGCGAGGGCGGGCGCGCATGTTAAGAATGTCACTACTGCAACTACGGCTATTGGCGTTTTCATCTCTTCCCTTTCGTTCGTGGACACAGAGATGAAACGAATCCGCAAAGCGAACGGGTTAAGGTGATGCTTTTCGCTCGGCTCACGTAGAATCCGCGGCTCTCACGCACGTGATGAAGAACGGCAAGGCTTTCCCGATCCCGGTGCGCGCGAAGTACTCGTGCTCGAAGTGCCCGGCCTACTGCTGCAGCTATCCCGAGATCGAAGTGACACCGCGCGACATCGAGCGCCTGGCGAAGCATCTCGGCGTGCCGTACGGCGTGGCCGAGGAGCGCTTCACCAAGTACGACGCGAAGGAAAAGGTGCGGTCGTTACGTCACCGCCAGGACCGCATTTTCGCGACGGTCTGCACCTTCCTCGACCAGAAGACGCGCCGCTGCGGCATCTACGAGGCAAGGCCGGCGGTCTGCCGCGAGTATCCGGACAGCCCGCGCTGCGGGTACTACGAGTTCCTGAAGTTCGAGCGCGCCCACCAAGACGACCCGAAGTTCATCGCTTTGACTTAAGCGATTTTTTCCGGATTGCGCTGAGCGTCGTTTGCGGCGTGATCGCGTCCGGATCGATCTTGAGCTCGATGATGGCCGGCTTGCCCGACGCCGCGGCGCGCTCGAATGCGGGCCCGAAGTCGGCGGTGCGCTCGACCGTCTCGCCGTAACCGCCGAACGCGCGCGCGTAGGCTGCAAAGTCCGGGTTACGCAGCTCGGTACCATACACGCGGCCCGGATACTCGCGCTCCTGGTGCATCCGGATCGTGCCGTAGAGCCCGTTGTTCACCACCACAGCAACGAAATTGGCGCCGTACTGCACGGCCGTGGCGATTTCCTGGCCGGTCATGAGGAAGTCGCCGTCGCCGCAGAGCGCAAACACCGTGCGGCTCGGTTCCGCGAGCTTGGCCGCGACTGCGGCGGGATAGCCGTAGCCCATCGAGCCGTTGGTCGAGCCGAGTTGCGTGCGGAAACCCTTGTAGCGGAAATGCCGGTGCAGCCAGCCGGCGAAGTTGCCGGCGCCGCCGGCGATGATCGCGTCCTCGGGCAGCCGGTCCGAGAGCCACCGGATTACCTCGCCGTACTGTACCTGGCCGGGCATCGGCCGCGGCTCGGTCCATTCGAGAAATTCCTTGCGCGCGGCCTCGGTTCTTTCTTTCCACGAAGGATTCTTGAAAGAAAGGACTTCAAGAGCAGCCACGAACTGCGCCATTCCGGAGTTGAGGGCGAGGGCCGGCCGATAGACCCGGCCCAGCTCCTCGGCGCCGGCATGCACGTGGATGAGCGTTTGCTGCGGCATCGGCGCTTCCACCAGGGAATAAGCGCTCGTGGTCATCTCGCCGAGACGTGCGCCAATGACGAGAAGCACGTCGGCTTCCTTTACGCGCTGGGCGAGTTTCGGATTAATCCCGATGCCAACGTCGCCAGCATAGTTCGGACTGCGGTTGTCGAAGAGATCCTGACAACGGAACGAGGTGCCGACGGGAAAACCGTTCCCCTCGATCCATCCTTGCAGGCGAATGCAGGCATCGCGCGACCAGCCGCCGCCGCCGATGAGGACGAACGGGCGCTCGGCGTTTTTCAGAAGACTTGTCAGCTTTTCAACGTCTGAACTCAAGGGCGCGGGCCGCACGACGTTGTACTTCGGCACATCGGCCACTGCGGCTTCGGAAAACAGCGTGTCCTCCGGCAGCGCCAGGACCACCGGTCCGGGACGGCCGGCGACGGCAGTGTGGAAGGCGTGGCTCACGTACTCCGGGATGCGCTCGACGCGGTCGATCTGACCCACCCATTTCGCCAATTGGCCGTACATGCGGCGGTAATCGATCTCCTGGAACGCCTCGCGTTCGGCAAACTCGTTCGGCACCTGGCCGATGAAGATCACCATCGGCGTTGAATCCTGCAAGCCAGTGTGCACACCGATCGCGCCGTTGCTCGCACCCGGTCCGCGCGTGACGAAGAGCACCCCGGGCTCACCGGTGAGCTTGCCGTACGCCTCCGCCATATAGGACGCCCCGCCCTCCTGGCGGCAGACGACGAAACGCAGCCGGTCCTGCAGGTCGTGCAGCCCGTCGAGTACCGGAAGGTAGCTCTCGCCTGGGACACCGAAAGCGAGCTTCACTCCTTGTGCAGCCAGCGCGTCGGCGAGGATCTTGCCGCCATGACGCGTTTTCAGATCGGGTTTCATGCGGTGACTTTCTCGAAAGCGCGGCGTAGCGCCGCGCAGCAATCCGCGACCGCGGCGTTTGCGGTATCGATCACGCCGCCCATCACGATGAAACCGTGGACCATGTCGGGGTAGTCGCGGTATACGACGTCCACCCCGGCGCGCGCCAGCAGCTCGGCGTACTGCCGGCCTTCGTCGAGCAGCGGATCGAAGCCCGCCGTAATGACGAGCGCCGGCGGCAGCCCCGCGTAGCTCTTCGCGAGCGCGGGCGAGGCGCGCCAGTCGGCGTAGTCGGCCGGCCGGGGAAGGTAATTTGCGCGAAAGCGCTCCATCAGCGGCAGCGTAAGCAGGTAACCATCGCCATTGCGCTTCAACGATTCGGTGCGCATGTTCTGGTCGGTCGCCGGATAGATGAGCAGTTGGAAGCAAAGGGCCGGCCCGCTCGCACCTCTTGCGTGCAGCGCCACGACAGCAGCGAGGTTTCCGCCAGCGCTGTCGCCGCCGACCGCGATGCGATCCGACTTCGAAACCTTGGCAACGAACTCGGTTGCCGCAATGCAATCCTCGACCGCGGCGGGAAACGGCGACTCAGGAGCGAGGCGGTACTCGACCGAGAAAACTTCGCAGCGCGCGCCGCTCGCGAATTGACGGCAGAGCACGTCGTGCGTGTCCAGGTCGCCGATGGTCCAGCCGCCGCCGTGGAAGTACACGAGCGCCGGCAGCACGTCTGTCTTCGCGGTGCCCGCGGGCCGGTACGCCCTGATGAGCACGCCGCTGGGCGTGAGAAGCAGGCGGGTGTGCGCTTCGGGCGGCTTCGGGGCGACCTTCTCGCAACGTTCCTTGTAAAGCCGTCGCGCGACAAAGGCGGGAACCTTGTCGAGCGTTGGAAGCGGCGACTGCTTTACGGCTTCAAGCAGGAGCGCAACCTGCGGATGAACTGCCATCTATTTCACGGCCGCAAGCATCTTTTTGAGCCGGTCCACAAAGAACGGCGCGCATTTCATGATGCGCGTCTCCTGGGTTTCCATGAGCGGACGAGTCTTCGCCAGGTACGCCTGCCATGCCGGGTCGGCCTGCATCGCCGCGCGGCACTTATCCCGCTGGTCAAGGCTGTCGTAGGCCCACATGTGCACCACCATGTTCAGGCCGCCGACCTCGGTGAAGTAGTAGCCCACCATGTGCGGCAGGTGCTTCAGTTGAACCGCCATGCCCGACTCCTGGTAATGCTTGAGGTACTCGGGCACGGCGCCAATCTTCAGTCGGTACATGCGCTCTTCGACGTACATGCTTTCGATTATAGTGAACGGGGCATGGACGACATCAACACGCTGCGGCGCATCCTGAAGGAAAGCCATGTGATCGCGGTCGTGGGCCTGTCGGCCGACTGGTACCGGCCGAGCTATTTCGCGGCCAAATACATGCAGGAGCACGGTTACCGCGTGATCCCGGTCAACCCGAAATACGATTCGATCCTGGGCGAGAAGTGCTACCGCTCGCTGCGCGATATCCCCGAACGGGTGGATATCGTGGATGTTTTCCGCAAGACCCAGGACGTGATGCCGATAGCCGAGGACGCCATCACGATCGGCGCCAAGGTGCTCTGGCAGCAGCTCGGCGTGCGCAACGAGGAGGCGGCGGCCAGGGCGCGGGCCGCAGGTCTCCAAGCGGTGCTCGACCGCTGCGTAAAGATCGAGCATGGGCGGCTTTTCGGGGGGTTGAACTGGGTCGGGGTCAATACGAAGGTCATATCCGCCAAACGCCCTCGCTGGCTGGCTTATTAGACCCCCGGTAGGATATCCTTCCCGCATGGGGAGGCTGGTGAGGATCCTGGAGGGGAAGTTCGGGCGCTTGGTCCTGAGCGACGTTGCCGCCGGCGAGCCCTGCTCCGCCCAGGCCGACCCGGTGATCGTGATGCAGCCCGGCGACGCCGAGCTCGTCTTGCTGAATCCCGGCGAGACCTATACTGCGGGCGCCGCCACGCGGATCCTGGCGCTGCATGCCGCCACCCATTGGCTGCGCGCGAGCTTCCCCGCAGTCTTCGGAACCGAGGACGGACAACCGTTCGAGCAGGCGCGTGAGCCGATCACGCCGCGCATTCGCCGTCTCGCCGACACGCTGGCGGTGGAAATTCTGAACGACCGCTTCGTGTCCGCCGAGCGCCTCGACTTCATGCTGCAGGAGCTGCTGCTCTCCATCGTCGAAACTTACCTCGCGCGCCGGCGCACCGCGTCTCCGGCTTGGCGCGGCTCGCGCTTCGAGGACAGCCGGATCCGGCGCGCGATCGCGCTGCTGCGCGCACGTCCGAACAAGGAGCTCAACATGGACGAGCTCGCGAGCCAGGTGGGGCTCTCGCGCTCGCGCTTCTACGACCTGTTCCAACTCTGCACCGGGTTTTCGCCGCGGGCCTATCTCGATATGCTGTGTGTCGAGACGGCGATCTCGCGCCTGACTTCCGGCCAGGGCAAGATCTCCGAGGTCTCGGCCGAGCTCGGCTTCTCGGCGCAGAGCAACTTCACGCGTTTCTTCCTGAACCAGGTGGGCGTACCGCCCTCCGAGTATCGCCGCGCCGCCACCCGGGACAGCTCCGAAGAAAATCCCACCACGGGAACGTGAAACGCCGCCCCCTCTAGGCGGGAGATAGTGGTGGAGCGCGGGCATTACGACGAGATGCGGGCCGCCGACGGCGAGGTGCGCGCGCATTTTCGCGCGCTCGCCGAGTGGCTCGCCGAGACGCCCGCCGAGCGGGTCGCAGAGAAACGGCGCGAAGCGGACCTGCTGTTCCACCGTGTCGGCATCACCTTCGCCGTCTACGGTGACGCGTCGGGCGCCGAGCGGCTCATTCCCTTCGATACGATCCCGCGCATCATTCCGAGCGCGGAGTGGCAGGAGCTCGCGCGCGGCCTGCGCCAGCGCGTGACGGCGCTCAACCGCTTTCTGCACGATATCTACCATGAGCAGGAAATCCTGAAAGCGGGCGTCATTCCCGCCGAGCAGGTGCTGACGAACGACGCGTATCAGGTCTCCATGCTCGGCCTCGAAGTGCCCCACGGCGTCTATTCGCACGTCGCCGGCATCGACCTCGTGCGCCACAACGACGGCAAGTACTACGTGCTGGAGGACAACCTGCGCACGCCGTCGGGGGTGTCGTACATGCTCGAGAACCGCAGAATGATGATGCGGCTTTTCCCCGAGATCTTCGCCCGGCAGAACGTCCATCCGGTCGAGCATTACCCGGCGCTGCTGCTCGAGACGCTGCGAGCCGCCGCGCCGCAAAGCCCGCGCGACGCCGTCGTTGTGCTCCTTACCCCCGGCCAGTACAACAGCGCGTATTTCGAGCACGCGTTCTTGGCCCAGCAGATGGGTATCGAGCTCGTCGAAGGCGCCGACCTCTTCGTCAAGGACGGCTTCGCTCACATGCGCACCACCAGCGGACCGCAGCGCGTCGACGTGATCTACCGCCGCATCGACGATGCGTTCCTCGACCCCCTCTCCTACCGCGCCGACTCGCTGCTTGGCGTCCCGGGGTTGTTGTCCGTGTACCGTGCGGGCAACGTGGCGCTCGCCAATGCGATGGGCACCGGCGTCGCCGACGACAAGTCGACCTATCCCTACGTACCCGAGATGATCCGCTTCTATCTCGGCGAGGAGCCCATCCTGCCGAACGTTCCGACCTGGCAGTGCAAGCGGCCGGAAGACCTCGAGCATGTTCTGGACAACATGCATGAGCTCGTGGTGAAGGAGGTACAGAGCTCCGGTGGCTACGGCATGCTCGTCGGCCCGGCGGCGAGCGCGGCTCAGATCGACGCTTTCCGCGCACGGGTACAGGCGAATCCCGCCAACTACATCGCGCAGCCGACGCTCTCGCTCTCCACCTGCCCCACCTTTGTCGCGCAGGGCATCGCGCCGCGCCACGTCGACCTGCGACCCTATGTCCTTTCGGGGCGCGAGGTAAAAATGGTGCCGGGCGGCCTGACGCGCGTAGCGCTCGAGGAAGGCTCGCTCGTAGTGAACAGCTCGCAGGGCGGCGGCACCAAGGACACCTGGGTCGTCGACTAGAAATGCTCTCGCGCGTAGCCGACCGCATCTTCTGGATGTCGCGCCAGATGGAGCGCGCCGAAAACATGGCCCGCATCCTGGGGGTGACGTCGAATCTGCTGCTCGCCGGCTCGCGCGACCTGCAGCGTCAGAACCTGCTTGCGCCGCTGAATATCACGGGGAGCGTCGAGCCGTTCTTCGCGCGGCACACGGAGCTCACGCTCGCCGCGCTCATCGAGTTTCTGGCCCTCGACCTCGCCAACCCGACCTCAATCATGTGCTGCCTGAGCCGGGCGCGGGAAAACGCACATTCCGTGCGCTGGCAGATCACCTCCGAGATGTGGGAAACCCTCAATGCCACCTGGATCGAAGCGCGTGCGCTCAAGCCCGAGCGTGTCACCGGCGCGGGCGCAACGCAGTTCTTCGACTGGGTGAAGGAGCGCTCGCATCTCTTCCGCGGCGTCACCTCGGGCACCATCATGCGCGGCGAAGCGTTCAATTTCTCGCGCCTGGGCACGTTTCTCGAGCGTGCGGACAACACCGCACGCATCCTCGACGTCAAGTATCACGTCATCTTGCCCTCGGTGGGCGAGGTGGGCGGCGCGCTCGACTACTACCAATGGGCGGCGCTCTTGCGCTCGGTGTCGTCGCTCGAAACCTATCGCACGCTCTACCGGGACCAGATCTTTCCGATCAAGGTGGCACAGCTCCTGATCCTCGAGCGGCGCATGCCGCGCTCGCTCGCCGCGTGCATCGAGCAGATCCGCGACGCGCTCTCCCGCATCTCGGGTCAGGGCGACCAGGCGGCGAAGCGCCTTGCCTACGAGCTGCACGCGCGCCTCACCAACGCCGACATCGAGGAGATCTTCCAGGCCGGGCTGCACGAGTATCTCACCGAGTGCCTGGCCGACATCGGTGAGCTGGGACAGCGGCTGCAGCGCGCCTACCTGGGGGCCCTGTGAGGCTGCGCGTCGACCACGTCACCGAGTACACCTACGACGCGCCGGTGCGCCTCTCGACGCAATATCTCAGGCTTACGCCGCGCGACAGCGCACGCCAGAAGGTCCTGGAATGGAGGCTCGAGGCGCCCGGCGTGCCGACGCGCACGCTCGACGGCTACGGCAACGTGCTGCACGTCCTTACGCTCGATCGGCCGACGCAGGCGATCCGCATCCGGGCAATTGGCGTGGTCGAGACGCGCGCGCTGCCCGACGAGGGACCCGACGCGGTGCCGCTCTCGCCGCTCGTCTTCACGCGCACATCACCTCTCACCCGAGTCGACGAGCGTCTCGCTGCTTTTGCCGAAGCGCACCGCCGCCGCGCCGGCTCGCCCTCGGGCATGGCCGAGCTCGCTTCGGCGATCCTGAAGAAGATGCCGTTCAAGCCCGGCGACACCGCTGCCTCTTCGAGCGCCGCGGAGGCGTTCGCGATCGGCTCGGGCGTGTGCCAGGACCACGCGCATGTGTTCATCGCCTGCTGCCGCTACCTCGGCGTCCCGGCGCGCTACGTCTCGGGCTACGTGTACTCGGCGGGACACGAGGAAGCGCACGTCGCGAGTCATGCCTGGGCGGAAGCCTGGGCGGTCGACCGCTGGCGCAGCTTCGACATCGCGAACAACCGGCCGGCAGGCGAGGACCACATCCGCCTCGCCGTGGGCGCGGACTATTTCGATGCCTGTCCGATCCGCGGCGTGCGCACCGGCGGCGGCGCGGAGACGATGAGCGCAGCGGCGCTCGTCACGCAGCAGCAGCAGCAATAGCATCTGCTAGCATGACGGCGCATGACGTATTGCGTCGCCGCCGCGGTTTCCGCCGGCATCGTGTTCGCGTCGGACTCCCGCACGAATGCGGGCGTCGACCAGGTTGCCATCTACAGCAAGACGAGCGTGTTCGAGACGCCCGGCGAGCGAGTGGTTGTGCTGCTTTCGGCGGGAAATCTTGCCACCACGCAAAGCGTGGTCAGCCTGCTGCGGCAGCGCTCCGGGCAGGGCATCGACGCGCGCTGCAGCCTCTATGACATTGCCGCGCTCGTCGGCGAAACGCTGCGCGAGGTGATCACCCGCGACGGTCCCGCGCTGGAACAGGCGAAAGTCGACGCCGGAGCAAGCTTCATCGTCGGCGGCCAGCTGCGCGGCGAGGCGCCGCGCCTCTTCCAGATCTACCCGCAGGGCAATTTCATCGAAGCATCGCGCGAGACCTGCTACCTCCAGATCGGCGAGACCAAGTACGGCAAGCCGATCATCGACCGGGTGCTGAGCTTCGACACCCCGCTCGCCGATGTGGCCAAGTGCCTGCTGGTGTCTTTCGATTCCACCATGCGCTCCAACCTTTCCGTCGGCCTGCCGATCGACCTCCTCGGCTACGAAAAAGACCGGTTGCGCGTCACGCTCAGACGCCGCTTCGCCGAAGGCGACGCTTATTTTCGCGAGATCAGCCAGTTCTGGTCGGCCGGCCTGCGGCGCGTCTTCGCCGAAGCGCCCGGCGTTTCCTGGTCGTAGGGCATGCCCGACCGCAAGTTCGGCATCGAGACGCTTTGCCTGCACGCCGGGCAGATCCCGGATCCGGCCACCGGCGCGCGCGCCGCGCCGATCTACCAGACGACCTCGTTCGTATTCGACTCGGCCGATCATGCGGCGAGTCTTTTCAACCTGCAAACCTTCGGCAACGTTTATTCGCGCATCTCGAACCCGACGGTGGCGGTGTTCGAGGAGCGCATGGCGGCGATTGAGGGCGCCCGCTCGGCGCTCGCCTGCGCCACCGGTCAAGCCGCCGAGGCGACCGCCATCCTGACGCTGTGCTCCGGCGGCGACCACATCGTCTCCGCTTCGACGCTCTACGGCGGCACGCACACGCTGCTGCATGTGAACCTCAAGAAGCTCGGCATCGAGACGAGCTTCGTCAGCCCGGACGACCCGGAAAACTTCAGCAAAGCCATCCGGAAAAACACCAAGCTGCTCTACGCGGAAACGCTCGGCAATCCGCTTATCAACATCGTCGACATCGAGGCGCTGGCGAAAATCGCGCACGAGGCCGACATCCCGCTCGTGCTCGACAACACCGTACCGTCGCCGTACCTGTGCCGGCCCGTAGAATGGGGCGCGGACATTGTGGTGCACTCGGCGACCAAATACATCGGGGGCCACGGCACCACTATGGGCGGCGTGATTTGCGAGTCGGGCAAGTTCAACTGGGGCAATGGCAAGTTTCCGGAGTTCACGAGTCCCTCGCCCGGCTACCACGGCGTGATCTTCCACGAGACCTTCGGCGACTTCGGCTACACGATGAAGGCGCGCATGGAGATCATGCGCACCTTTGGCCCGGCGTTGTCGCCGCTCAACGCGTGGCTGCTCCTGCAGGGCCTGGAGTCGCTGCACGTGCGGATGGACCGCCACTGTGCGAATGCGCTCGCCGTAGCGAAGTTTCTCCAGGGCCATCCGCGGGTCGCCTGGGTCAACTATCCCGGGCTTGCAGACAACAAGTATCACTCGCTGGCGAAGAAATATCTGCCGAACGGCGCTTCCGGCCTGCTTAACTTCGGAGTGACGGGAGGAGCGAGGGCGGGCGAGCGCTTCATCGAGGCCGCTCAGTTCATGAGCCACCTGGCCAACATCGGCGACGCAAAAACGCTCGTGATTCATCCCGCGTCGACCACCCACCGCCAGATGGACGAGGCTGATCAGCTCAAAGCCGGCGTGACGCCGGACATGATCCGCGTATCGGTGGGCATCGAGGCGCTGGATGACATTCTCTGGGACATCGACCAGGCGCTCGCCGAGGCCGCCAAGGCGTGAAGGGAGGGAGATGCTGAGTTGGCAGATCATCGAGCATGGGAAGCCTCTGCAAAAAGTATTGTCCGAAACGCCGAAACCGCAGGGGAGCGAGGTGCTCATTCGCATTGCGCGGGCGGGGGTTTGCCACTCCGATGTCCACATCTGGGAGGGATACTTCGATCTGGGCGGCGGCAAGCGTTTCTACGTGAAGGAACGCGGCTGCGTCCCCCCTTTCACCCTCGGCCACGAACCTTTCGGCGTGATCGAGGCATTGGGCCCCCGCGCCCGCGGCGTCCGGGTGGGACAAAAGAAGATCGTGTATCCGTGGATCGGCTGCGGAAAATGCGCGGTGTGCAAAACCGGCCAGGACAACTACTGCGTCTCTGGGATCCGCTTTCTTGGCGTCAGCCGCCCAGGCGCGTATTCGACGCATCTTCTCGTGCCGGATCCAAAATACCTCGTGGACCCCGCGGGCATCGACGAGGCGTTCGCCGCGACGCTCGCTTGTTCCGGGCTCACCGCGTACAGCGCGGCGGCCAAGCTGCCGCCACTCGGGCCGCAGGAGCGGGTCGCGGTGCTCGGCTGCGGCGGGCTCGGCCTCATCGGAATATCGGTGCTGCGCGCAAAGGGTGTGAAACAGGTGGTCGCTTGCGATATCGACGACACGAAGCTCGCGGCCGCGGCCAAGCTCGGCGCCAAAACCACCTTGAACACGAGAAGCCCGGATGCCGCGCGCGAGTTGCAGGGCATCGCTGCGGCGATCGATTTCGTCGGCAGCCCTGCGACCGCGGCGCTCGGCATCGGCGCGTTGCGCAAAGGCGGACGCTACGTCATCTGCGGCCTGTACGGCGGCGAGCTCGTCCATCCTTTGCCGCCGATCGCTCAACGCGCCATCGGTATCGTGGGCTCGTACGTCGGAAATCTGCAAGAGCTGAAGGAAGTGGTCGCGCTCGCCAAGCGGCGCAAAATCCGCCCTGCGCCGGTGGAGCTGCGCCCCGCGGACGACGCGGCGCGCGCGCTGGACGACTTGAAGGCCGGCCGGGTGCTCGGGCGCATTGTGCTCAACTTCGAAAACGTCGCAGCGTGAACGGCCAGCGCAAATGACGGCTTTCGCCTGGAACAACCCCTATCCCTGGCCGCGGAAGCCGCTGCTGGCCGCCAACGTCGTCGCCACTTCGCAGCCGCTCGCGGCGCAGGCCGGGTTGCAGATGCTCGCCGGCGGCGGCAGCGCCGTGGACGCGATCCTGGCCGCCGCGATCACGCTCACGCTCGTCGAGCCGGTATCGAACGGAATCGGCTCCGACGCCTATGCGATCGTCTGGGATGGAAAGCAGCTTCACGGGCTGAACGCCTCGGGCCGCTCACCCGCCGGGTGGACACCGGAATTTTTCGCCGGGCGCTCGAGCATGCCCGAGCGCGGCTGGAACTCGGTCAGCGTGCCGGGGTGCGTCTCCGCGTGGGTGGAACTGCACCGCCGGTGGGGCAAGCTGCCGTTCGAAAAGCTGTTCGAAAAGGCGATCGAGTACGGGCGTCGAGGCTTCCTGGTCTCGCCGACCATAGCGGGGCAGTGGGAGAAGCAGGTCCCCGAGCTCAAGCCGCAGCCGGGCTTTGCGGACGCGTTCATGCCGCAGGGCCGCCCTCCCCGACCGGGGCAGCTATTCACGTTCACCGACCACGCCGATACGCTGGAGCGGATACGCGATACGAAAGGCGAAGCCTTTTACCGCGGCGAGCTGGCGGAAAAACTGGAGGCGCACGCGAGAAAACACGGCGCCGCGATGCGCGCTTCCGACCTCGCCGCGCACAAGTGCGACTGGGTCGAGCCGCTGTCGATGGACTACCGCGGCTACACGTTGCACGAGATCCCGCCGAACGGCCAGGGCATCGTGGCGCTCATGGCGCTCGGCATGCTCGAGCACTTCGACATGCGCTCGCACGCCGTGGACGGCGCCGACAGCCTGCATTTGCAGATCGAGGCCCAGAAACTGGCGTTCGCCGACGCACGGCGCTACGTCGCGGACATCGATTACATGACTCGCGTGCGGCCGCAGGCACTGCTCGACAAGGAGTATCTGAAGTCGAGGGCGAAGCTGATCGACCTCGAGCGCGCGCAGGATTTCGGCCATGGCACGCCGCCGCAGAGCGGCACGGTGTATCTAGCGGCAGCCGACGCTTCCGGTCTGATGGTGTCGTTTATCCAATCGAACTTCATGGGCTTCGGCTCGGGCGTGGTGGTGGAGGGCATCTCGCTGCAAAACCGGGGCGCGACCTTCGTGCTGCAACCGGGCCACCCGAACTGCGTCGGGCCGCGCAAGCGGCCGTATCAGACCATCATTCCGGGCTTCGTGACCCGCGAAGGCCGGCCCGTCATGAGCTTCGGCGTCATGGGCGGCACGATGCAGCCGCAGGGCCATGCCCAAGTCATGGTGCGCATCGCCGACTACGGCCAGAGCCCGCAGGCGGCGTGCGACGGGCCGCGCTTCCGCGTAGTCCAAGGCATGGACGTGAGCGTGGAAAACGCCTTCCGGCCCTCGGTGCTGGAAGAGCTCACGCGGCGCGGCCACCGCATCGTTTCACTGCCGGACGACTACAACCAGTTTGGCAGCGCGCAGCTCATCTGGAAGCTCGATGGCGGCTACTTCACCGCGAGCGATCCGCGGCGCGATGGTCAGGCCGTGGGGTTCTAGAAAATCGGAGACCCAATGCTGAAGATCTGGGGGCGCGTCAATTCGGTTAACGTAAAGAAGGTGCTATGGGCCGCGGAGGAGCTCGGCCTCAAGTACGAGCGCATCGACGCCGGCAGGGAGTTCGGCGTGGTGAACACGCCGCAGTACAAGAAGATGAATCCCAATTCGCTCGTGCCGACGATCGACGACGGCGGCTTCGTGCTGTGGGAGTCGCACGCAATCGTGCGCTACCTCGCGGCGAAGCACGGCGCGGGCACGCTGTGGCCCGCGGATCTCAAGCAGCGCGCCGACGCCGACCGCTGGATGGACTGGGCGTTTACCTTCCAGTCGTCGCTGCGCGCGGTGTTCTGGAATCTCGTGCGCACGCCGCCGGACAAGCGCGACCTGCAGGCGGTCGAGGAAGGGCGTAAGAAGTGTGCCGATCTGCTTGCCATCCCGGACGAGGCGCTCGCGAACCGGCCTTACTTCGCCGGCAGCGGGCTTACGATCGGCGACATCGCGCTCGGCTGCCACGTGCAGATCTGGATGCGACTGCCTATCGAGCGCCCGGCGCACCCAAACCTGAGTCGCTGGTTCGACCGGCTGTGCGCGCGCGCCGCTTTCAAGAAGATCGTCGATATCCCGCTGTCGTGAAGTAGGCCTCGCGCGCGGACGGATCGCGCGCCAGGTCCTTCACCCGACGGTAAAACGCTTCCAGGCTGCCGCTCTCCGCGAGCAGGCGCTCGAACGCCGGCACGAGCTCGGTGTAGGCCGCGACCGAGGCAAGGAACGCGTTGTTCGGTTCAGCAGGCAGCGCCGGATACGCTGACCGCAGCCGCTGCCACTCGGCGTTCTTCTGCTCGAGCTTCCGCTCGCGCGTGAGATCCGAGGCGTACACGGCCTTCAGGCTCTCGCGCGCCCGGCTCACACGCTCGGCGAGATCGCGCTTGCGCGCCTGGATGGAACTGAACGCCGCCAGCTCGCCGGAACGGTGTTCCGACTCGAGCCAGCGCCGCACGCCTTCCTCCTCGACCGTCACGGCGAAGGACTCGTTGAACGTGGTGTCGTTCCTGGCGTAGACCACCTGATGCGCGAGCTCGTGGAATACGAGCCGCGCAAGCTGGGCATCGGGGTAGCGGATGAAGGTCGAGAGCAGCGGATCGTCCGACCAGCCGAGCGTGGAATACGCCGGCACGCCCCCGACGTGAACGTCGTAGCCCTCCGCGCGAAGCTTCTCGGCATGGCGCCTCGCTTCGTCCTCGGAGTAGAAGCCGCGGTAGCTTACGCAGCCGGCGAAGGGGAAGCATTCGACTTTCGGCTCCACCGAAAGCTCCGGCGCCGCGAATACGTTCCACACCACGTACGGGCGCTCGATGTCGGCGTAGGAAAGATAGCTGCCGTTGTCCGGCAGCCCGAGGCTCTTCGAGGCGAACTCGCGGATGCGGCGCGCCGTTTCGAGGCGTGCCTTGAGCTCCGGCGGCGTCGCCGGATCGGCAAGCCAGTCGGAGACCGGCCGCGCGCTTGCGAGCACCTTGAAGTGGCCGCCGACCGCTTGGGTGTAGTAGGCGAGCGACTGGCATCCCGCCACGACCGCGAGCACCAGGGTTGCTACCCAGAATCTCATGCGAACCGTCCGCACGCGAGGAAGCGCTCTGTGAGGTGGCCGACCTCCCGCGACACGACGAGCATGCTGTGGCCCTGGCGAACCAGTGCCCGGCCGGCCATACCGTCGACGGAAGTTTCGTCGACGCATACCACACCGTCGTTCGGTCCCGGCAGCGCGCCGAACGCGCGCCCGAGCCCCATGGGAAGCGTGCCGGCGACAACGCCCAGCGGTGCATTGCGGGTCCAGCGTGCGGCGCGCTCGTCCCACAGCGAGCGGCATGCGCCCATCATCCAGCGCCCGAGCCGCGCGCGCCCGAGCCGACGGCCGGCGAGGCAGCCACGCACGGGCGCGCCGAGCAGCACGACGGCATCGGCGGCGATCTCGGGGTAGCGGTTCAGCATGTCGAGCACGAGAAGACCGCCGAGGCTGTGGCCGACGAAGCCGGTCTTGCCACGGGAAAAGCGCGCGAGCGCCTCGACATTCGCCTCATGCGGAGCGCGTCCATGGTAGGCAAAAACGTGCACTCGGTGGCCGCGCCTCTGCAGCCTGAGCGAAAGAAGCGCCATCACGGCGGCGGGCACCCAAAGCCCGGGAACCAGGACCAGATGGCGCGGCATCATCCACGCTTGCCGTCGCGCGCGAAAATGGCGCTCGCCCGCACGATGCGCTTTTCACCGGCGACCAGGTAGCAGTTTGCGAATGCGAGGCGCGAGCCGACACGC
The DNA here is from genome assembly GCA_035762345.1 of Burkholderiales bacterium. GTDB lineage: Bacteria > Pseudomonadota > Gammaproteobacteria > Burkholderiales > SG8-39 > SCGC-AG-212-J23. The sequence continues at coordinate 64,314 of DASTPE010000114.1, read as the reverse complement.
TGGATCTCGACCCGTGATTCAATCCAGTCGCCGCTGCGTGCCGCGCCGGCGTAGTCCACCGCGAGGTGTGCGGTAACAAATCCCCTGTCGCCTGACTTGGCGAGCATCGCATAGCCGAGCGCCAGGTCGGCGAGCGTAGCGAGGACGCCACCGTGACAAATGCCGCGTGAATTCGTGTGCTTCTCCTCTACCGCGAGCCCAATGGAAACGGCATCGCCGTCGCGGCGCTCGTACAGCGGGCCGACGAGCGCGTTAAAGGGGCTCAGGCGCTCGATCCGGCGGAACCCTTCAGGAATGGCTGGCATCGCGGCCGATTTTAGCGGTCGCGAGCAGCCGCACGCCGGCCGCGGCGGCGGGAAGGCCGAACAAGGCATAGGTAAGCCCGTACGAGCCGGTGGTGGTCAAGACCAGGTGGAAAAGTGGCGGCGTCACCACCACGCCGAGGAATGTAAAGAATGCCGAGCCGCCGGTGGCGTCGCTCACCCGGTTGCGCGGCGCCAGCCTCGCGATCTCGGCCAGGAATACGCCATTCCACCCTACCGCCGTGGCGCCGTACGCCATGGCGAACGCGAATAGCACCCACAGCGGCCATTCCTGATTGGCGAAAAGCGCGGTCAGCGCGGTTACCCCCATGCCGATGCCCAGTATCCCGAGCGTCACGCGCCGAGTGGAGAGCCGGTCGGCGAACATTCCCCAGCCGACGCGCGCCACGACGCTCGTCACTTGCGAGGCCGCCATGATCATGCCGGCGAGCACGAGTGAAAGCGAAAAAAACTCGACCAGGAAACTCACCAGATAGGCAAGCAGGGTGATCTGCATTCCGCCGTAGATGAAAGAGACGAGCGAAAGCTCGCGCAGCGTAGGGTCGCGCATCACGAGGCCGACGGGCGAGAACGCGGAGCGCAGCGATGCTGGCGCGGCCGGGTTGCGGGCGGCATCGTAGCGACCGCGGATCGGACCGAGCGCGCCCGCGCACAGCGCGCAGGCGGCCCCTACCGAGAGCGCGGCGACCTGCCAGCCGAGCGCGACTACTAGCACCGGAACCGCGGCGCCCGCGATTGCGGTGCCGAGCGGCACGCCGGTCTGTTTGATGGAGAAGGTAAGCGCCAGCATGTGAGGAGGCGCGGCTCGCGCCAGGATCGCCGAGCTCGCCGGTGTCGCCGGCCCGTAGCCGAGCCCGAGAAGCAGGGCTCCGGCGAGCACAGCAGGGAGGACCGCAGTGGAGGCCATCGCCAGCCCGAGCAGGCAAAAGATCAGTCCCGCCTGCGAAACAAGGATGGCTCCGAAGCGTCCGACCCAGGCGCCGGCGGCGACCGTGCCGATCATTGAGCCGAGATACACCGCAGTGACGAAGTAACCCACGCTCGCGGGCGCGACGCCGAGCATCGGCGCAGCTGCGGGCGCCATCACGGGCGCGCAGTACACCGCGGTGGACACCAGCGTCTGGATCGCGAGCGTGGCGAAAAGAGGAAGGACGACGCTCAGCGGCTTTTTCTGAACGAGTCCAGCAGGGCCTGCGCGCGATAGGCGACGGGATAGTCGACCATCTCGCCGTCGACCTGGACCGCGGCTTCGCCTTTCGCCTCCGCATCACGGAAAGCGGCGACAACGCGCTCCGCGCGCGCGAGCTCGGCGGCGCTCGGCATGTAAGCTGCGTTCACGGGGCCGATCTGGTCGGGATGCACGCACAGCCTGCCCTGAAAGCCGCCGCGGCGACTGCGCTCGAGCGCGCGGCCGAAGCCTTCAGTGTCTTTGAGATGAAACCACGGGCTGTCGATGGGGCCCTCGAGCCCGGCGGCACGCGCAGCGAGCACCACGCGGGCACGCGCTTCGGCAAGCTCGGCTTCTTCCGCACCGACCGTGAGACCGAGCTCGTGCGCGTAGTCTGCGGCACCGAACGCCACGCGCTTCACGCGCCATTGGCCTTTGTACGGACGGAGGCTCCTCGCTTGCAGCACGCGATCGATGCGATGCAGCCCCGCGGCGGTCTCGATCTGCGGCATCAGGTCGATCGACCCCTCCGGTATGCCGCGTTCGCGCTCGAGATTCCAGATCAGCCAGTCTATGGCGTGCAGGTCCGCCGCGCTCTCCACCTTGGGCAGGACGACCCCTTCGACTCCGGGATGCAGCACCTCGTGCAGATCGCCGAAGCAGAAAGGTGTCGATGGCGCGTTCACCCGCACGTAGCCGCGGCCGCGCCGTGGCTGCTCGAGTGCCCGTGCGACCAATTTCCGCGTCGCGACCTTTTCCGTGATCGCGACTGAATCCTCAAGATCAGCGATGACCGCGTCGGCTTCGAGCGTCAGCGCCTTCGCCACACGGCGCGCGACGTTGCCCGGCGCGAAAAGGAATGAGCGATTCATTTGATGAGGGCTCTCTCGTTCCACTGGGGATAGGGCAGGAGCGGGTCCTCCGCTTCCAGCCGCCCCTTGCGGATTTGCACGACGCGCGGCTTGGCCCCCACCTGAGCACCATTCTGCGGCGAGACTCTATAGGTTCCCAGAGGCGTGGAGACCTCGGCCGCGGCAAGGGCAGAGCGCACTTTCTCCTGCTCGAGGCTGGACGCGTCGCGCACCGCGGCCGCCAGCACGACTCCGGCAGCGTAACCCTGGGCGGCCGGCAGGCCAGGCGCGACGCCCCACTTGGCGGCGAACGCCCCGGCAAAAGCGCGCGCGGCCTCGCCGATACGCGGATCGAAGTCCACGCTGCCGAGCGCAAACTCGGCGTCCTGCCCGAGAAGCTCGATGAAGCGCGGATGCGACACGCCGCGCGCGAAGAAGAGCTGCGGCGCGTAATTCAGGCGCTTGAAGGTCTTCACCATCTCGGCCGCGTCGCGCGAATCGCCGAACGCGATCCACGCCTCGGCCTGCGCGGCACGCGCCTTGGCGACCTGCGCCGCGAAATCCGCGGTGCCCGGACGGTAGACCTCGACCCCGCCCGGCTGGAATTGCTTTTGCGCGTCGCTATGCGTTGCGTCGGCCATTTCGAGCGACCCCGCATCGTCGCGCGCCAGGATGAAGAGCCGGCGGTATCCGGCTGCGGCCGTAACCCGCAAAATGCCCTCGCCGTACGAGGAGTACGCCGGCGTGCTCTGAAAAACATACCGCGGCGCGCGGCCATGGATCGAAGGCGCCTGCCCCGCGCCGTTCACCATCACGCGGCGCGCTCGCTCAGCTTCCGGAACGGCGACCAGGGTGGCGGCGGAGCCGTACGGACCGATGAGGAAGTCGGCTTTCTCTTCGCGAATGAGCGTCGCGTACAGCGGGCCGGCTTGAACCGCCCGCGACTCATCGTCGAACAGGCGCAGCTCGACTTTCCTGCCGAGGAGCCCGCCCGAAGCGTTGACTTCGTCGCGCCACGCCTCGATACCCTTGGCGTACTCGCCGGCCAGCTCGGCGTGCGCGCCGGTGCGGGAGATCACAGCGCCCACAATCACGGCAGGCGGCTGCGCGAAGGCGCCCGAGAGGCCCGCTAGCCAAAGGAGAAGAAGCCGCATAGTGTTCAAGGATGACCCTGCAAGAGCGTCTCGCTGACATTGTAGGGGCGGCCAATGTACTTACCGCGCCGCAAGACACGAAACCGTACTTCACCGACTGGCGCCGGCAGTACTCGGCAACGGCGGAGTGCGTGGTGCGGCCGGCGACCACGCACGAGGTATCGCAGGTGGTCGGGGTGTGCGCGCGCGAAAATGTAGCCATCGTGCCCCAGGGCGGCAACACCGGGCTGGTCGGCGGCTCGGTGCCGACGGGCGCACGCCGCGAGCTCGTCCTCGCCCTTGGCCGCATGAACCGCATTCGCGCGCTCGACGTGCTGAACGATACGGTGACAGTCGAAGCGGGCTGCGTGCTGGCCGCGGTGCAACGCGCCGCTGACGATGCGGGGCGCCTCTTTCCCCTGTCGCTCGCCGCCGAGGGCAGCTGCCAGATCGGGGGCAATCTTTCGACCAATGCCGGCGGCGTGAACGTCCTGCGCTACGGCAACGCGCGCGAGCTGGTGCTCGGCCTGGAGGTCGTGTTGTCCGACGGCCGGATCTGGGACGGCTTGCGCGGCCTGCGCAAGGACAACACCGGCTATGATCTGAAGCAGATCTTCCTCGGCGCCGAGGGCACGCTCGGGGTGATCACCGCCGCGGTGCTGCGCCTCTACCCCAGGCCGAGGGCGGCCGCGACTGCGTGGATCGCGCTGCGGACTCCACGCCAGGCGGTGGAGCTGCTTGCCGAGCTGCGCGAGCGTCTCGGTGAGCGGATTTCGGCTTTCGAGCTTGTGTCGCGCGACTGTCTCAAGGCGGTGCTCGCTCACGTTCCCGACCTGCGCGACCCGCTGCCGACGCCGCATCCCTGGCACGTGCTCGCCCAGTTCGCCGACACGGGCGCCACCGTGGAGCTGCACGAGCGCCTCGAGCAGGCGCTTGCCGAGCGCGAGGCGGTCCTTGCGCAGAGCGGCGAGCAGGCGCGCAGCCTGTGGCGCATCCGTGAGACGATTCCCGAGGCGCAGTTCACCAACGTCAAGCACGACATCTCGCTGCCGATCTCACGCATTCCGGACTTCATTGCGCTTGCAGAGGAGAAATTGAGAGCGTCCTTTGTGCAGACCGAGATCTACTGCTTCGGACACGTCGGCGACGGCAACCTGCATTACAACGTCGGGCCGGCGCAGCTGCTCGCGAGCCGCGATGCCATCAACCGCATTGTGTACGACGCCGTCGAAGGCTTGGGGGGATCGATCTCGGCCGAGCATGGCCTCGGCCAGCTCAAGCGCGAGGCGATTCGCGCGCACAAGTCGCCGCTCGAGCTCGAGCTGATGCGAAGGCTCAAGGCGGCCCTCGATCCCCACGGGCTGATGAACCCCGGCAAGGTGCTCTAGCGGCGGATGAGTTCGATGGGGCGGCCGGCGAGCTCGCCCACGATGCGGTTTCCCTCCACGCGGCCTTTGAAGCCGTCCCACGCGATATTGCGTCCGGAAAGGCTCGCGCGGGCGGCGCCCTGCACCTCGATCTTCTGGTAGTTCTGCTCGATACGCACTTCGATCCCGGAGCCACGCCACACGCCACGCGCATCCGCGGGCACGATCCACAGGTGAAGCCGGCTTTCATCGCCCTGACCGGGGTGGCGCGATTTAAGTCTCACGGTCTCGGCGGCGTCGGGTGCCCAGCCGGTCATCGTGAAGGCGTGCGACACGATGCGCGTGCCGGGGGCGAGCTCGTCGATGAAGCGCGACTGCAGCTTTGCCATAAGCGCCGGGAGCAGGTACACCGTTACGACCGTCGCGCGCGATATGTCGGCAACTAGGACGTCGCCGTGCACGAAGCTCACCTTGTCCTCGACCCCGACCGCACGAGCAGCGTTGCGGGATTTTTCCACCAGCGCGGCGTCGAGCTCTATGCCCATGCCGCGCGCGCCAAAATGGCGTGCCGCAGTGATCACGATCCGCCCGTCGCCCGAGCCGAGGTCGACCACGAGGTCCTCGGGTCGCGTCGCGGCCATCGTCAGCATCCGCTCGACCACCTCGGGCGGCGTCGTGATGAACGGCGGCCGCCATTCATTTTCGTCGGCCTTGAGCGCCGAAGCTGCAAGGCAAAGAACTATTGCCGCCGCACCCTTCATTTCATGAGCGCCACGATCTGCTTGCGTACTTCCGGCTTCGACCAGTCGAGCTCGCCGACGTGGCGGTAGCGGATCGCGCCGTTCGGGCCGACGATATACGTTGCGGGCAGCACCTTCGCTTGCCATGCCCGGGTGGTCTTGGTGTCGCGATCGAGCAAGATCGGGAAACCGACCGGCACGGCGTCGAGGAACTTGCTGATGCGCGATTCCGGCTCGGCCAGATTGACAGCGAGCACGGAGAACGGCCGGCCCGCGAGCGAGACGCGCAACCGCTCCATGCTCGGCATTTCTTGGCGACACGGCTCGCACCAGGTCGCCCAGAAATTTACCAGCACCACTTTGCCGCGGTAGTCGGCAAGCGAGTGCTTCTTGCCCTGGAGATCGGTGAGCTCGAGCGGCGGCGTAGCACCGCCGGCCCATGGCTTGAGTTCCTCCGCCGCCGCGGGAAGTGACAGCGCGAGCAGCAGAGCAAGGAACCTCAAGCGCCGGTCTGGCGTGCGGTGAGGCTGTACTTGAACGCGTCGGGGTCGAGCTGATCGAGCCGCGCGCCGCCGTTCTCGCCGTTCGGGTACATGAGGTACGGCAGCTTCGGCCCGCTCGAATGGGGCAGCGCGATGTCGTGTCCCATGTTGTAAGCGAGCCAGTTCATTTCCCAGCTGCCGAAAAGGCGCTTGCGCGCTGCGACGACTTTGGGATCGCCGATCGCGAGCTGCCCGGGTGGCTCCTCGAGCACCACCTTGCGCACGTCGGCGGGATCGACCGGGATCCAGCCATACCCCTGCGCGAAAAACTCCGCGCGGCAATGCTGCGCGCGCGTCACGTTCGGCGAGCTGACCCCCAGGCTCGCGTAGCCGTGCGCCGAGCGCGCGACCCGCACACCGTACACGTCGCGCGCCGGAACGCTGACCGAGCGCGCAAGGCCCACGAACATCGCATTCAGGTCGCCACACTTGCCGCCGAAGTTTCGCGTCTCGAGCATAGACTTGATGTCGCCCCAGCCGCAGCCGCGTACCTTCGGGTCGCGGAAGGTGTTCTCCACCACCCATTCGTAGATCGCGCGCGCCTTGTCCAGGTCGTTGCGCGCATTCCTGACAATTCCGGTCGCGGTCTCGCGCACGATGCCGTCGGTCGGTATGAGCTCGGTTGGCGCCGTGAAGAAATCGCGCTCCGCCGCGGTCAGCCGCTCGGCATCGGGTCGTGCGCGCGACAGATCGACTGCGTGGTCGCGCGTGGCGAAACGACTCGTAAGCTCGAGCACCGGCGTCTGCGCGTCCGCAGCCCATTCCGCGTACAGCATGCTGGCGCCGTACTTGCCGTCGTTCACGACTTGCGCGCGCGCCGCGTTGCCCGTCCACTCGCTGCCGCGGTCACGCTGCCACACCGTGTCGCGCATCATCGGCAATGGCAGCCAGACTCGGGCAATCCCTTGCGGCTTGAGAATCTCCACCCGGGTCGTCACTTCAAAAGTGCGCCAGTCGGCCGCCGCAAGCACTTCACGCCAGGGGAGGGCGGACACGGCGGCCATTGCGGCGGAGGACTTTAGAAATACGCGGCGTTCCATACTGACTCCTCTGATGAGAATCTAGCCAAACTGGAAAGCGGGGTTTGCTGCGGAAATGCGGAGGGAGGCGTGAAGAAAGAAGTCACTCAAAGCATGCTCGGGGCTGCCACGCAAGCCCTCCCGCCCGCCGCCTTTCACGCTGCGCGCAAACCCGATCATCACGGCGAGCGAGCGCGAACTGCGGGACGTCAACCGGTCCAAGACGAACACCGGCTTACTCTACCCCAAAGAAAAGCCCGGCTGTAACCGGGCTCTTGTTCCAGCTGAAGCTTGCCGCGAACGCTAATCCCTTACGGTGATAGGGACTCGCTGCACGCCGTTGTTGCCGAAGCCTGCGAGGTCCCAGGGCGGCTCGAGCGGCTGGGTGTTGCCCGCGGCATCGGTCGCGCGGCATGCGAGCTCGTGTGCCCCTGGCGATGCGTGCCAGAGAAAGTTCCACTCCTGCCAGCAGTACGCTCGTCGCCCGGGTGCGACATCTGCCCTGCTCCAGGCTCCGTCGATGCCGAACTCGACCCGCTCGATAGGGGCAGCGCCCGACCACGCCCGGCCAATGATCGCGACCGGCCCCGCTTCCACGATGCGCCGGCGCGTGTAGAAGTCGGGGATGCCCGGCGGCGCCATCAGCGAGTTCACACGCATCAGCGTGCACGGCTCCCCCTTCTCGTCGGGCGTGCGACGGAAATGATAGCTGCGCGCCTGCTGCAGTCCATCGAACGAACCGGCGATCGCTTCGATCGAGCGCAGCCATTTCACGCTCGCCATGCCGTACCAGCGGGGGACCACAAGCCGCAGTGGTGCGCCGTGCTGCGGCGGCAGCGGCGCCTCATTCATCGTGTGGGCCACGAGAACCTCGCCGCCCAGGGCTTGCGCGCGCGACAGGCTGCGCGCGAAATGATGCTCGACGCCCGCGTCAATGCCGCTATCCGCGCCGTGGAAAACAATCTCGCTGGCTTCCGAAACCAAGCCTGCCTTTTCGAGCAAAAGCGCGAGGGGCACGCCGGTCCAGTCGGCGGTCGATACGCCCTCCTCTAGCCACGGCACCGAGGGATAGCGCGGCGACATCTGCCCGCGCCCGTTGCCGGCGCACTCCATCGTCACGCGCAGCGTCGTCGAAGGCAGCGCGTTCAGCTCGGCAAGCGAAAACGAGCAACGCTTGCCGACAAGACCCTGGATGTCGAGCTTCCAGTCGCTTTCCTGGGTGTCGGGAATATCAAAGTGGACAAGCAGGTAGTGCAGCCCTGGCGGGGTGACTTCGTGGCGCAGCGCTTCGAGCGGCATGCCGCGATTGCGCGCTGCCAACGCCACCTCCTCGGCGGTATAGCGGCCCGCGATCGGCGGCCGGCGTGAGGACATCGCGCCGATTCTATAATCTCCCGCGATGAAGCTAGGCGAGTTCAAGGCGCTTCTGCCCAAGGGCGACCTCTGGGTGTTCGGCTACGGCTCGCTCATGTGGTCGCCGTGCTTCGACTACAAGCACAAGGCCCCCGGCCGCGCGCACGGCTACCACCGCGCGCTGTGCATCCTGTCCACGCGCTATCGCGGAACCGCGCGCAAGCCTGGCCTCGTCGTGGGGCTGTGCCGCGGTGGTTCCTGCTGGGGAATTGCCTACCGCATCGACGCCCGAGGATTGCGGCGCGCGCTCGCCCGCCTCTGGTACCGCGAGATGCCGCGGCGCGTCTACGAGCCGCGGCTCATCCCGGTGCGGCTCGCGTCGGGGCGCGAGGTTCGCGCGCTCGCTTTCGTCGCGGACGCCACGCATCCGGCGTACGTCCGTGAGCTCGACCTGCACGGCCGGGCGCGCCTGGTAGCGCAGGGCATCGGAGTCCGCGGACCGTGCATCGACTACATCCGCAATACGCTCGACCACATGCACGACGTCGGCGTGCACGATCCGCATCTCGAGCGCATCCTCCACGCCGCGCTCGCTTTACGCCAGAATGGAGGCAATGCCAGCGGAACTCTGGCCTGCGCGGTTACACCACCTGCGGCGCGACAGTCCGAAGCCCGAGCCGCTGGCGCGGTTCTACGGCGAGCTGCTCGGCGACCCGGTCGCGCCGTTGCCCGGCGGTAGCTGGCTGGTCGCCGGCCGCGGCCGGCACCTCGTCGTCGGCCAGGGCGCCGTGGCATCGGTGCCCTACTTCGCGTTCGAGCTGCAGGACGCGGCGCACCTCGAGGCATACCGGCGCGGCTGCAAGCCCGAGCCTTTTTCGTCGGCGCTGTTCGAAGAAGGCGCGTTCGCGCTAACCGATCCCGACGGTCGCCGCGTCGCTTTCGGCATCGCAAAGCAAGCGGAGGCGCCGAACGGCCTGTCCGGGCGCCTGCAGCATTTCGTGTGCGCGACGGCTCGCCTTCCCGAGATGCTGGATTTTTATCGCGGGTTGGGCATGGTCGAATCCGACCGCGTGCTGGAAGGCACGGAGCTGAGCGCGGTATTCCTGCGCTCCGATCCTGAGCACCACAGCTTCGCCGCTTTCCGCGCGCCGGAATCGCGGCCGGATCACCACTGCTACGAGACCACCGGCTGGCTCGACATCCGGGACTGGGCCGATCGCATGGGGAGGCTGCGCATCCCGCTCTGGTGGGGACCCGGTCGCCACGGCCCCGGCAACAATCTCTTCTTCATGATCGAGGATCCCGACGGGCACAAGGTCGAGTTCTCTGCCGAGCTAGAGCTGATGCCGAAGGACATGCCGCATCGCACCTGGCCGCACGAGCAACGCACCCTCAACCTCTGGGGCTCGGCCTGGATGCGCTCTTGATTCGCCTCAGCGCCTCTTTCAGGGTTTTTTTCTGGGTGCCGAAATTGAGGCGTATGAAGCGCGGGTCGCCGAACTGAGCGCCGGGATAAACCGCGACGCCGTTGCGCAGGAAAACGTCCGCCGCGTCCGGAATGCTTGAGCAATCGATCCAGGCGAGATACGTCGCCTCGACGTGCGCCATCGGCAGGCCGATCGTGCTTTCGACGAGATCCCGATTGCCGCGCAAGTAATCGAGCTGCGCCGCAAGCCATTCGTCTCCATGCCGGAGCGCCGCGAGCGTCGCCGCGAGCCCGAACACCGACGGCGAGCCGATCACGTGCGCGGCCACCTCGGCCGAGAAGGCCTTCCTCAGCTCCGCATCCTCGATGATCGCCCAGCCGCACCCCGACGCCGGGATGTTGAAGCTCTTGTTCGCCGACATCAGTGTCACGGTACGCCTCGATACATCCGGTCCCAGGCTCGCGATCGGCACATGGCGCAGACCCTGTTCGAGGATCAGATCGCAGTGGATCTCGTCGGACACGATGAGGAGCTCGCCAGACAGCGCCGCGAGTTCCTGCAGCTCCTCGCGCCTGAAGACCGTACCCCCGGGGTTTTGCGGATTGCACAAGAAAAAGGCTGTTGTCTTCCCCTTAATGGAAGCTTTCATACAATCAAGATCGAAAATCCATCGTCCGCGCTCGAGCACCAAGGGAACCTCGCTGAAGTCGCGGGGCGCAAGCTCCATGGCCCGCTTGAAGTGGTGATAGACCGGCCGCGGGATGAGCGCGTGGCCGCCCGCCGGGATAAGCTGGCGCGCCGCGAGATGCAGCCCCGGCACCACGCCGGGCAGGAACACGATCCAGCCTGGGTCGACAGGCCAGCGGTAAAGGCGCTGCATGCGCTCGGCGATCGCGACGCGCAGCTCGTGCGGCGGCGTGCTGTAGCCGAATACGCCGTGCGCAATGCGTGCCAAGAGCGCTTCTCGGATCGCGGGCGCGGCGCGGAAGTCGGTGTCGGCCACCCACAACGGGATGACGTCGCGCCCGAAGTAGCGCTCCCAGCGCGTGCTCCAGCTGCCCGCGCGCTCGACCGGACTGTCGAAGTCGAAGCTCATGCAAAAAAATAACGCCGGGGGCCGCCCGGCGTCGACTGACGGTGCGCCCGGCTACTTCTTCTTGGAGAGCTCGTCTTGTTCCAGGCTGTCTCCGGCGCCCTCCTCCTCCTTCTGTTGCTGGATCTGGTCCTGCATCGTCTTCAGCGGGTCTTCTTCGAGCCGGTTCGCGCTGTCGTCCACTTCCTCGGTCTTGACGGCGCGCGCCTCGGCCTGCAGCTGCTCGGGAAACGTGGTCGCGATCCCGGGGAAGGCGACGATGAGCGCGATCGCGATCACCTGAAGGATCATGAACTCGAACATGCCCTTGTAGATCGTGGCGAGCGACCATTCGCGCACCACCTGGCGCAGGTAGTACGCCGACATGGCCACTGGCGGCGAAAGGAACGCGGTCTGCAGCACCACCGCGACCGTAGCCCCGAACCACACCATCACCATGTCGGGCGCGATGCCGAGCGACTTGCCGAGCTCGGGCCGCAGCGCGTCCATGACCGGATAGAAGATCGGCAGGAACACCAGAATGATCGCCGGCCATTCGAACGGCCAGCCGAGGAGGAAGATGAGGAACAGCACCACGATCAACATCATCACCGGCGAGAACGGCAGCGCGAGCATCGAATCGGTGATCCAGTTCGCGGTGCCGAGACGCGCGAACACCGCACCGAAAATGTTCGAGCACATGGCGAGCAGCAGCACCATGCTCGAGGTGGCGGTCGTGCTGAGGACCGCGCGCTTCACGCCGGCGTAGGTGAGCTTGCCGTACGCGGCGGCGAGCAGCATGGCGCCGAGCGCTCCGATGCCGGAAGCCTCGGTCGGCGTCGCGAGGCCGGCGAGGATCGAGCCGAGCGCGGCGGCGATCAGCGCCACGAGCGGAACCACGCCGACAACCACCTCCTTGAGCATCACCGCGAGGCTGTGGACGCGCTCTTCCTTGGGCACCGGCGGGCCGAGCTTCGGGTTGATAAACGACCGGCCAAGCAGATAGACGAGGTACAGCCCGGCGAGGAGGAACCCCGGGCCGAACGCGGAGGCATAGAGATCGGCGACCGACACGCCCAGCACCGGTCCCATCACGATCAGCATGACCGAGGGCGGGATCAGGATGCCGAGCGTTCCGCCGGCGGTGATCGCGCCCGCGGCGAGCCGCCCGTCGTAGCCGGTGCGTACCATGATTGGGCTCGCCATGATGCCGAGCACGGTAACCGCCGCGCCGACGATGCCGGTCGCCATGGCGAAGATCGCCGCGGTGAGGATGACCACCGCGAAGAGCGAGCCGCGGATCGGCGCCAGGATGTTGCGCAGGGCCACGAAAAGGCGTTCCATCAGCCCGGCCTGCTCGGTAAGGAAGCCCATGAAGATGAAGAGCGGCACCGCGGCGAGCAGCTCCTCCTTCATCAGGCCGATGGTCTGGAAGTACGCCAGGCTGAACACCACCTCGCCCAGCCCGAAGTAGCCGAAGGTCAGCGCGAGGAACAGCAGCGTGAACGAGATCGGAAAACCGATGAAGATGGCACCGATCATGACAACCAGCATGATCAAGCCGAGGAAGGCGAGGCCGCTCATACCTCGACTTTTTCCTTGTGCTCCAGTTCGATGCCCAGCCGGGCGGCGTACACGCTCTTGATCGTCTCCGACACGCCCTGGATGAGCAGCAGCAGGCAGGCGAGCGGCACCACCATCTTGAACGGCCACAGGATTGGCCGCCACGGCGTCTGCTCCGAGGTCTCATTGATCTCATAGGCGTACCAGCCTTCCGCACCGCTCACCACCAGGAAGGTGAAGATCGAGGGAAAGAAGAACACGATGTACGCCGTCGAGTCGATGATCCCCTTGGTGCGGATCGACCATTTCTCGAAGAAGAAGTCGGTGCGGATGTGCGCGCCCTTGTGCAGGGCGTAGGCGGCGCCGAGCATGAAGATCGTGCCGTACAACATGTACGTGACGTCGAACGACCAGATGGTCGGGGCGTGGAAGGCGTAGCGCGCGAGCACCTCGTACGCGACCGCCGCGACCAGCGGGACGTTCAGCCAGGCCACCCAAGTACCGGTGGTATCGGTGAACTTGTCGATGACGCGGACCGTCTTTATCAGGCCCGCCGACGGGTGAGGCATGAACCCCCCGAAACTAAACGGGGGCGGTGTTCCGCCCCCGTCTTGCGATCAAATCCGCTACTTCTTCGCCTCGGCCTTCGCCGCCCCGGCAGGTTTCTCCGGGAAGTAGTAGTTCGCTACGAAGGAGTATGGCGGGAACATGAAGCGCTTCGCCGGCACGACGAGCGACGCGTACTGGCGCTGCGACTCGAGCGTCTTCTTGAAGAACGGGCTCTTCGCCGATTCCTCGGCCGCGATCTTGTCCCAGGTCTTCAGGAACTCGATCAGGATGTCGCCCGGGGTGCGCAGGATGCGCACGCCGTGCTTCTCCTGCAGCTCCTTGATGGCGTCGGCATTCTGGCGCTGCCACTTCGCCCACCAGATGATGAAGGTTTCGCTCGCCACCGTCTTGATCAACTCCTGGTGCTCGGGCTTCAGGCTCTTCCATACGTCGCCGTTCACCAGCACTTCGCCGATCGTCACGTTTTCGTGCACCCCAGGGGTGTAGTGGTACTTCCACACGTTGTGGAAGCCCAGGCGCAGGTCTTCGACGCCGCCCACCCACTCCGCACAGTCGATGACGCCGCGCTGCGCCGAGGGGATGATCTCGCCGCCGGGCATGTTGACGGTCTGCATTCCCATCCTCTGCCAGATCTCGGCGGCCATCCCGGTCTGGCGGCACTTCATGCCCTTGAAGTCGGCGAGATTCTTGATCGGCCGCTTGAACCAGCCGAACGCCTGCGGGCCCGAGGGCAGGATCGGGATCCACTGCACGTTGAGCTTGAGCTCCTTCTGGAAGAGCTCGTTGCACAGGTCTATGCCGCCGCCGTGGTGCATCCAGCCGAGCGCGTCGATCATGTCCATGCCGAACGTGCCGCCGGGTCCGCCGGTGCAGAGAATCGCGGCCTTGTTCTTGCCGACCCAGTAACCCGACCATGCATGCGCGCCATCGAGCACCTTCTTGTGCGTGGCGTCGAGAACCTCGAACGCCGGCACCACCTGGCCCGCGGGCATCGCATCGATCTTGAGGCTGCCGCCGGAGACCTTGTGGATGCGATCAACGAAGTACGTGAAGTTCTCGTACAGCGTCAGGCTTGCGGGCCATGTGGCCTGCATCTTGAGGCTCGTCTGAGCCTGCGCGCCGGCCGAGAATGCAGCGGCGGCCGCGAGCGCCGCCGCTGAACGCACGAAATGCCTCATGAATCTCCTCCTCCTCGAAAAGGGGTGTACTAGGGCGAAGGCAGGGTACACGCTTGTTTTTATGGGGTCAACGGAAAGGCAGGGCTGGAAAAGCAAGGGGGCGCCAAGGCGCGCCCCTTGCGGTGCGCCGTTATGCCGTTACTTCGACTTTTCTTTCCCCTTGGCCACGGCGGCTGGCTTTTCGGGGAAGTAATAGTTCGCCGCGAACGAATACGGAGGGAACATGAAGCGCTTGGCCGGCACCACCTTCGCCGCGTACTCGCGCTGTGAGTCGTAGACCTTCTTGAAGAACGGGTTCTTGGCCGACTCCTCGGCGGCGATGGTGTCCCAGGTCTTCAGGAAGTCGACAAGGATCGCGGGCGGCGTGCGCAGCATCTGGGTGCCATGTTTAGTGCGCATCTCTTCGATTGCGTCCGCGTTCTGCTTCTGCCACCGCACTCCCCAACGTACGAAGGTCTCGAGCGTGGCCGAGCGCCAGGCCTCCTGCTGTTGCGGGGTGAAGCTCTTCCACATTTCGGTGTTGACGATCAGTTCAAGCATCGAATTCGACTCGTGCATCCCCGGCGTGTAGTGGTACTTCCATACCTGCGGCAGGCCCAAACGCAGGTCCTCGATGCCACCCACCCACTCGGCGCAGTCGATCACACCGCGCTGCGCGGAAGGCACGATCTCGCCGCCGGGCATGTTCACCGTCTGCATGCCCATGCGCTGGTAGATCTCCGAAACGATGCCGGTCTGCCGGCATTTAAGCCCTTTGAAGTCGGCGAGGTCCTTGATCGGGCGCTTGAACCACCCGAGCGCCTGCGGGCTCGAGCCGCCGATCGGCATCCCCATGACGTTCAGCTTGAGGACATCGCGGTAGAACTCGTCGTAGAGCGCATTACCGCCGCCCTCGTGCAGCCAACCGAGGAAATCGAAATGGTCCATGCCGAAAGGCCCGGCCGGCGTGGCGGAGAACAACGTCGCCGCCTTGTTCTTGCCGACCCAGTAGTACGCGACGCCGTGGCCGCCGTCGATCACCTTCTTGTGCGTGGCATCGAGAATCTCGAATGCCGGTACGATCTGACCGGCGGCCATCGCTTCGATCTTGACCTGCCCGCTGGTCAGCTTGTCGACGCGCTCGGCGAAGAACTTGAAGTTGTCCTGCAGCGTCAGGCTGGCCGGCCAGGTCGATTGCATCTTCAGCTGCTTCGCCGCTGGTTGCTGGGCGCTCGCTGAAAACGCGACCGTCGCCGCGGCGGCAAAGGCGGTAAGTGACAATGCTCTTTTCATAGGCTCCTCCTCCGGAAGGAAGGAAATGTTATATGAAGATCACCCGCCTGGAAACGCTGCGGCTGTTGGAGTTCCCAAACTTGCTTTGGCTGCGGGTGCACACGGACCAGGCGGTGAGCGGTCTGGGCGAGACGAGCTACGCCGCGCAGAGCGTTGAGACGTATCTGCACGAACATGTGGCGCCGCGCGTTCTCGGAAAAGATCCGTTTGAGATCGAGGCTCTCACGCGCAGCCTTACGGGCTACCTTGGCTGGCGCGGCGCGGGCGTCGAGACGCGCGCGGCCTCGGCGCTCGACCTCGCGCTGTGGGACCTGTACGGCAAAGTATGCAACCAGCCGCTCTATCAGGTGCTCGGCGGCGCGAGCCGCAGCGCCATCCGCACCTATAACACCTGCGCCGGCTATCGCTACATCCGGTCGGCCGGCGGACAGAGCACCGGGAATTGGGGCCTCGACGGAAGATCGGAGGGACCGTACGAAGACCTGGACGCTTTTCTGCATCGGGCGGATGAACTCGCGCACTCGCTCTTGGAGCAGGGCATTACCGGAATGAAGATCTGGCCGTTCGACCCGCATGCCGAAACGAGCGACGGCCAGTACATCTCGGGTCCGGATCTCGACAAATCATTGGAACCCTTCCGCCGGATCCGAGCCGCAGTCGGCAACCGCATGGACATCATGGTCGAGTTCCACTCGCTGTGGCGCCTGCCTGCGGCGCAAAAGATCGCCCGCGCGCTTGCCGAGTTCGACACGTTCTGGCACGAAGATCCAATCCGTATGGACAGCCTCGCGCTGCTCAAGCAATACGCAGCGCATTCCAAGGCGCCGATCTGCGCCTCGGAAACGCTCGCCGGGCGCTGGAGCTTCAAGGATCTCCTCGAGACTGGCGTCGCCGGGATCGTGATGTTCGATCTCGCCTGGTGCGGCGGAATCAGCGAGGCGCGGCGTATCGCTGCGCTCGCCGATGCCTGGCAGCTCCCCGTGGCACCGCACGATTGCACCGGGCCGCTCGTGTACGCGGCCTCGGTGCATTTCTCGATCCACGCGCCCAACGCGCTCGTGCAGGAGTCGGTACGCGCGTTCTATACCGGCTGGTACAACGAGCTCGTTACGCACGTCCCGAAGCCAAAAATGGGTTTGCTCGAGAGACCACCAGGTCCGGGAATCGGTTGCGAGCTGCTGCCCGAGGTGTGGAAGCGCAAGGACGCGGCGGTGCGCGTCAGTCCAGCCTGACCGCGATCCCTTGCAGGCTGCTCGAGGGCGCGGGATAGCGCTCGAGCACCAGCGGATCGTGGCCGGGGATGATGTGCGCGGCCGAATCGGCGAGCGCGCGCAGCTTGCCGTAGCCGTCGACCATGTCGGCCACCGACCACACGATTGGAAACGGCCGCGTCTGCTCCATGTTCGCGTAGAAGTGACTTGCGTCAGAGGCGAGCACGACCGCGCCGCGACGCGTTGCTACGCGCACGACCTGCAGGCCCATGGTGTGGCCGCCGATGAGATGCACCGAGACACCGGGCGCGATCTCGGCGTCGCCGTTATGGAAGCACACACGGTTCTCGTATACCCGGCGCACCATGCCCACCACATCCTCGACCTCGTACGCGCCGCGGAAGCAGTCGTGCGCCATGTAGCGCCCGGTCGCATAGCGCATCTCGAGGTCCTGCAGATGCAGCGTCGCCGCCGGGAAAAGATCGAAGTTGCCGACGTGGTCATAGTGCAGATGAGTGATGACCACATCGCGCACGCTTTTCGAATCTATTCCCAGGAACTTCAAGCCTTCAGTCGGGCAGCGAATGTGATCGCGCCCGCGCTTGGCCGCCATCGCCGTGGAAAAACCGGTGTCGACGACGATTTCGCGCCCCGCGCCGCGGACTAGCCATACGAAGTAATCGAGCGGCATGGGACCGTCGTGCGGATCGCCGCCGATGAAGTTCTCGGATGCGCGGCGCGCGTGGTGCGCGTACTTGACGGCGTACACCTCGTACTGCGGCGAGTTCATGTGACCCGGATCCTGGCCGCTTTGCGCTTACCCACCTGCAGTACGAACGAGTGGCCAGCGCTGAAGCGCAGCGAGCGGTCCGACACCCGCTCACCGTCCACCTTTACGCCGCCTTGCTCGATCAGGCGCTGCGCCTCGGAGACGCTCGGCGCAAATCCGGCCGTCTTCATGATCTGCGTAATGACGATCTCCCTCGCGCCGGCAGGAACCACGAATTCCGTCATGTCCTCGGGAAGCTCGCCATGCCGATGGCGCCGCTCGAAAGCTTCCTCCGCGGCATCGGCGCCCTGCTTGCTGTGGAAACGCGCGACGATCTCCTTGGCGAACAGCACCTTGATGTCGCGCGGGTTGCGGCCGCGGGCGACTTCGTCCTTCCAGCGCTGGATCGCGGCCGAAGATTCAAACGACAGGAGATCGAGGTAGCGCCACATCAGCTCGTCGGAGATCGACATCAGCTTGCCGAAGATCTCCTGCGGTGGCTCGGCAATGCCGACGTAGTTGCCGAGTGACTTCGACATCTTCTCCTTGCCGTCGAGGCCTTCGAGCAGTGGCATGGTGAGGATGCACTGCGGCTCCTGGCCGTACTGCTTCTGGAGCTCGCGGCCCACGAGCAGGTTGAATTTCTGATCGGTGCCGCCGAGCTCGACGTCCGCCTTCATCGCCACCGAGTCGTAGCCTTGCACCAGGGGATAGAGCAGCTCGTGCAGCGCGATCGGCTGATTTGCCTTCATCCTTTTGGAGAAGTCGTCGCGCTCAAGAAGCCTCGCCACGGTGTAGCGCGCAGCGAGCCGAATCATCCCTTCGGCGCCCAGCTTGTCCGACCACTCCGAGTTGTAGAGGATCTGGGTCTTGTCCGGGTCAAGAATCTTGAAAACCTGCTCCTGATAACTTTTTGCATTTCGCTCGATCTCTTCACGGGTGAGCGGCGGCCGGGTCTGATTCTTGCCAGTCGGATCGCCAATCATCCCGGTGAAATCTCCGATCAGAAACTGCACCTGGTGGCCGAGTTGCTGGAAGTCGCGCAACTTGTTGATTACCACGGTATGTCCGAGGTGCAGATCGGGCGCGGTCGGGTCCAGGCCGAGCTTGATGCGGAGCTTGCGGCCGCTCGCGAGCTTGTTTTTCAGCTCCTCCTCGACGATTAACTCCTCGGTTCCCCGGCGAATGGTCTGAATGGCCTGCTCGATGGCCGACATGCTGATTTTCTCTACCCTGGGTTGTTTGCTAGACTGCGCAGGCTTATGAAATTCAAGGGATTCTAGCGGATTCATGAGAACGCTCGGGCGGCTCGGCGGCATCGCCGCGATTGGGGTCCTCGCTGTTTCCGGCGTGGTGGCCTTCGCGACTATTGCACCGCGCGCCGAACAGCGAGTTCAGCCGCCGCGGCGGCCAATCGTGGAGGCGCTCGAGATCCGGCCAGACGCCACGCCTGCACCGACATCCTATTTCCGCGAAGAGCTCTATCAGCGCGGCGACACCCTGCCCGCGTTCCTCGAGCGCCTCGGTATCGAGCCGCCGCACGCTGCCCGGCTGGCCAAGCTGCGCGTGCTGCAGCAGCTGCGGCCGGGAACGCATGTCAGCGCCGAGGTTAGCGCCGAGGGCGAGCTGCTCATGCTGTCCTTTCTCTCCGGACGCGACACCGTGGTGAAAGTCGTGGCCGAAGCGAACGGCCAGTTCCGCGTCACCGACGACCGGGCGCAGCTCTACACGCGCGTCGCGATGAAATCGGGGGTCATCGAGAGTTCGCTCTTTGCCGCCGCGGACGACGCCGGCATCCCGGACAGCATTGCGATGCAGCTCGGCGACGTATTCGGCGGCGACATCGACTTTCACCGTGATCTGCGCAAGGGTGATCAGTTCGCCGTGGTCTACGAACTCCATTACCTCGGCGGGCGCCCAGTGCGCGCTGGCCGCCTCCTCGCTGCCGAGTTCACCAATAACCGCAAGACCTTCCGCGCGGTGCACTTTCGCACCGGCTACTACACGCCCGAAGGCAAGAACCTGCGCAAGGCGTTTCTGCGCTCGCCGCTGGAGTTCTCTCGCGTGAGCTCGGGCTTCGGCATGCGCCGTCACCCGATCGCGCAAGCCTGGATCAAGCACCAGGGGATAGACTATGCCGCGCCGACCGGCACTCGCGTCCGCGCGATCGGCGACGGCGTCGTCGACCATGCCGGCCTGAGGGGCGGCTACGGCAAGGTCGTGATCATCCGTCACCACGGCCAGTATTCCACCGTCTACGCTCACCTGAGCCGCATCAACGTGCACCGCGGCCAGCGTGTCGCACAGAACGATACCATCGGCGCGGTCGGACAGACCGGCTGGGCGACTGGACCGCACCTGCACTACGAGTTCCGCGTTGCCGGCGAGGCGCGCAACCCGTTGTCGGTCGCCATGCCGGCCGCGCTGCCGGTGGCGCCGCAGGACCTCGCCACATTCCGCAGCCATGCCGAGCCGCTCGTCACACGGCTCGACCTGATCGCGAACAGCGCGCTAGCCCGGCTAGACTGAAGAACAAAGGGCCCGTTCGGGCCCTTTGCGGGATGAAACCTGTTGCCTAGGCGGAGAAAGACGACCCGCAGCCGCAGGTACTCTGGGCGTTCGGGTTCTTGATTACGAACTGCGCGCCTTCCAGGCCTTCCTGATAATCGATTTCGGCGCCGACGAGGTACTGGTAGCTCATCGGGTCGATGAGCAGCGTGACGCCGTTCTTCTCCATCGACGCGTCGTCCGCGTTCTGCACCTCGTCGAAGGTGAACCCGTACTGAAATCCAGAGCAACCGCCTCCGGTAACGAACACGCGAAGCTTGAGCTCCAGGTTGCCTTCCTCTTCGATGAGTTGCTTGACCTTGTTGGCGGCGCTATCGGTGAAAACCAGCGGCGCCGGAATTTCCGTAACTGCGTTCATTCAGCGTTCCTTTGCGATTATCCGCCCGAGGCGAGCTTGAGCTCGACTCCTTTCGCCTCGGCGGGGTGAGGCACCAGGCGGCCCTCAACCACGGCGCCCTGATGGACCTCAATGCTCTTGTAGTACACGTCTCCTTTGACCCGCGAGCCTGCCTGTAGTTCGAGCGTCTCCGTGGCATGCACCGGCCCCTGGATCGTGCCGCTTACCACGATGTGCGCGGCCTGCACTTCACCGTCGATACGCCCATCAGATGAAACCACGAGCGTGCCCGGCTGGTCGGGAAGTGCGGCGATATTGCCGCGCACCATACCGTCCACGCGCAATCCACCACTGAAGATCACGTTGCCTTCAACGCGGGTGGTCGCACCGATCAGGCTATCAATCCTGTTCTGCGGCTTGCTCGTCTTGTTGAACACGTATCCGCTCCTTCCCTCGACCGCTACAGCGTCACCGAGTGGGTCGCGCGCGGCTGATTCGAGCCAGTCTCGTAGACCCGTACTTGCACGCTCTCTACCTTCGCCTTCGGGCTGACCCGAAAAGTCCCTTCGACCCGACGGAAGTACTTGAACGCTAACCGGAATGCCGCCGCCGCGCCGTCGCCCGGCTCCGGGAAGGACATCATAGCATTCCGCCCTCCTTCCTGCAGGTTGACGACGAGCTCGAGCCGCCCGTTGAAGTCGCGGCCCCGCCGGTCAGTCGGCGTAAGCAAAAGAAGCCGGTAGCGGTATTCGCCTGGCAAAACGTCCGGCTGGACCTTGAACTGGTAGATGGCCAGGGTCTGAGTGTGACGTTCTTCCGATGTGAGCATTTGCTCGACCATCGCCAGCTCTTCGCGCACGCGGGCGTTTTCTTGCTCCAGCGCGCGCACCTGCTGGGCGAGCTTCTGCTGCGCCGTGCGCTCGATCGAGACCCGGCTGTCGGCCGCGTTCGCCATCGCCCGCAGGCGCTCAAGCTCCTCGCGCGCGTTGTCGAGCTCGCCTTGCACGCGCTTCAGCTCTTGCAGCACCTCGCTGCGATCGAAGCCCGCAAAGCGCCTGCCGGCGTCGTAGATCCAAGACGCCGCTATGGCGGCAAGGCCGAGCAGGACTGCAATGCCAACCCAACGCAAGTACCATGGGATTTGAGTATGTATCTCGACGCGCGGCGCCGCGATGCCGAAGCGGCTCCGAATGACTTTCCAGCGGCCCGAGGGCATCTAGGGCACTACGGCCACGTGTTCCAGCCCGGCTGCTTCCGGCAGGCCGAACATGAGGTTCATGTTCTGCACCGCCTGTCCGGAGGCCCCCTTCACCAGGTTGTCGATTACTGACAGCACCACAATGGTATCGGAGCGGCCGGCGCGCTCGGGGGGTCGATGCACCGCGAGGCGGCAGATATTGGCGGCGCGCACCGAGCGCGTATCGGGGTGGCTGCCCGCGGGCATGACGTCAACGAAGGGCTCGCCC
This sequence comes from Burkholderiales bacterium, assembly GCA_035762345.1. Classification (GTDB taxonomy): domain Bacteria; phylum Pseudomonadota; class Gammaproteobacteria; order Burkholderiales; family SG8-39; genus SCGC-AG-212-J23. The sequence continues at coordinate 42,385 of DASTPE010000114.1, read as the reverse complement.
GCGTAACGCTTTTCGAAAAGCTGCTGGAAATCCGCCTCCCGGGTAATGCGGGAGTACAGCGTCGCGTGAATGCCGCGAATAAGAGGCGTGAGATGCGGCGTAAACACGAGGCCGACATCGCGCTTCGCCGCCTGCGCAAGGCCTTGCCGGATCTCCGGCCAATGCCGATGCCCCGCGATGTGGTAGGCGGCGAAGTTGTCGGAAGCTTCCGAGAACATGAGATTGAGCTCCGTCTTGCGTCCGGCTCCGCTCACCCCCGATTTCGCGTCAGCGATGAGGTGCTCAACGTCGACGACGCCGGTCTCGACGAGCGGCAGGAAGCCCAGCTGGACGGACGTCGGATAGCATCCCGGGTTCGCCACGAGCCGCGCACGCCGCAGCTGTTCTCGATTCATTTCCGGCAGTCCATAGACCGCTTCGCGAATCAGCTCAGGGGCGGCGTGCTTGGTTTTGTACCAGCGCTCCCACTCCGCCACGTCGTGGAGGCGGAAATCCGCGGAGAGGTCCACGATCCGTGCGCCTCCCTCAAGCACCGCGCGCGCCTCACCCATGGCGACGCAATTCGGCGTTGCGAAGAACACGACGTCGCAGCCGGCGAGCGCACGCGCGCTCGGCTCGCTGAAGGCGAGGTCCACCCGCCGCCGCAAGCTCGGAAACATGCGCGCGACCGGTGTGCCGGCCTCCTTGCGCGACGTGATCGCCTTCAGCTCGACGCCAGGATGCTGGGCGAGCAGGCGCAGGAGCTCGACGCCCGTGTACCCCGTTCCTCCGACAATTCCTGCTCTAATCATAAAAAAGCAAAAGCCGCCAATTGGCGGCTTTCGGATCGCGGAATCCCCGCATATTCAGCGTTTCGAGTACTGCTTGCGCCGCCTTGCCTTGTGCAGGCCGACTTTTTTTCGCTCCACTTCTCGCGCGTCGCGCGTCACCAGTCCAGCCGCGCTCAGTGCGCTCTTCAGTCCCGCATCATACTCGATCAGCGCTCTGGCGATGCCGTGACGCACGGCTCCCGCTTGCCCGCTTTCGCCGCCCCCGTAGACATTCACCATGATGTCGAAGGACGACAGGCTCTTTGTGAGCTCGAGCGGCTGGCGTACCACCATGCGCCCAGTCTCGCGGCCGAAAAACTGGTCCACCGGCTTCCCGTTTACCTTGAACTCTCCCTTGCCCGGCTTGAGGAACACGCGCGCCACAGCGCTCTTGCGCCGCCCCGTGCCGTAGTAATAGTCGCCGACCATGCTAGATCTCCAGTGCCTTCGGCTGCTGCGCCGAGTGAGGATGACTGGCGCCCCCGTAGACCTTGAGCTTCTTGATCATCGCGTACCCGAGTGGTCCTTTCGGCAGCATTCCTTTCACCGCGATCTGCAGGACCCGCTCCGGGCGCTTGGCCTGCAGCTTGGCAAAATTGATCTGGTGCAGCTGGCCGGGCTGCCCGCTGTGGCGGTAATAGATCTTGCGCTCGGGCTTGCGGCCGGTGACCCGCAGCTTGGCGGCGTTCACCACAACGATGTAGTCGCCAGTATCGACGTGGGGCGTGTATTGCGGCTTATGCTTGCCGCGCAAGCGCGCCGCGATCTGTGCAGCGAGACGGCCAAGGACTTTGTTCTGCGCGTCGACCACGTACCAGCCGTGCCGGACCTCGCCTGTTTTTGCGGTGTAGGTTGTCATGCCGAAAGCGAGAAAAGCTGCGGATTTTACACAAAAAAGCTAGATTAGTGTCATGGATTGCACGGTGCGCTGGACCGCAGACGGCATGAGCTTCATTGCCGAGACCGGAAGCAATCACCTGGTGGCCATGGACGGCGCCCCGGAGGGCGGCGGGCGCAATCTTGCGCCGCGCCCCATGGAACTGGTACTTGCGGGCACCGGCGGCTGCACGGCCTACGATGTGGTCGTAATCCTGAAGAAAAGCGGTCAGGACGTGACGGGCTGTGAAGTCAAGCTCTCGGCCGAGCGTGCGGCGATCGACCCGAAGGTCTTCACCAAGGTCCATATGCGCTTCGTGATACGCGGCCGCGCTCTCAAGCGCAACCTCGTCGAGCAGGCGATCCGTCTGTCGCATGAGAAATATTGCTCGGCCACTGCGATGCTCCTCAAGACCGCCGAAGTAACGCGCGATTTTGAGATCATGGACACCTGATGCGCGCCCTCGTTTTCGCCGCTCTGGCAACCAGCGCCGCCCTCGCCGTGGCTCAGTTGCGCACCATCCCGAAAGAGGCCGTCCTCGGCCAGTTGCGCCACCTGGAAGCCATGGTAGTCGAGATCGACGGCAAGCCGCGCAGTCTTGCGCCGGGCGCGCAGATCCGCGACCCGGACAACCGGCTGGTGCTGCCCGTATCGCTCGTGGAGAAGACGCAAGTCCGCTACCTCGTGGACTCGACCGGCATGGTGCACCGGGTCTGGATTCTATCGGAGGTCGAAAAGGCAGCGCTGCCGCCCGCACCCTTCCCGAAATGAAGAAACTCTACCTCCGCACCTTCGGCTGCCAGATGAACGAGTACGACTCCGACCGGATCGCGGACGTGATGCGTGACGCGGAAGCTCTCGAGCTCACGTCAGACCCGGCGCAGGCCGACGTCATCGTCTTTAATACCTGCTCGGTGCGGGAGAAAGCGCAGGAGAAGGTCTTTAGCGACCTCGGCCGGGTGAAGCACCTCAAGCGGCTGCGTCCTGGCGTGATGATCGCCGTGGGCGGCTGTGTCGCGAGCCAGGAAGGGCCAGCGATCGTGGAACGCGCGCCCTACGTCGACGTGGTGTTCGGTCCGCAGACGCTGCACCGCCTGCCCGAGCTCCTCGAGCGCCGGCGCGCGAGCGGCAAAGCCCAGGTCGACGTGAGCTTCCCGGAAATCGAGAAGTTCGATCACCTTCCGCCCGCGAAAGTCGAAGGCGCCTCTGCGTTCGTATCGATCATGGAGGGCTGCAGCAAATACTGCAGCTTCTGCGTCGTCCCTTACACGCGCGGTGAAGAGCTTTCGCGGCGGTTCGACGACGTGGTCGCCGAAGTCGCCGGGCTCGCGGCGCAGGGCGTCAAGGAACTCACCCTGCTCGGACAGAACGTGAACGCCTGGCGCGGGGAAATCGCCGAAGCGCCGGCCGATTTCGCCGAGCTGCTTTACTACCTGGACGAAATACCGGGGCTGGAGCGCATCCGCTACACCACCTCGCATCCGCGCGAATTTACCCAGCGGCTCATCGACGCTCACCGCGACATCCAGAAGCTCGCGCCGCACGTCCATCTCCCCGTCCAGTCCGGCTCGGACCGTGTGCTCGCGGCCATGAAGCGCGGCTATACCGCGCTCGAGTACCGCTCGATCGTGCGGCGGCTGCGCCGGGCGCGTCCAGATGTGAGCCTGTCGTCGGACTTCATCGTCGGCTTCCCAGGCGAGACCGAGGCCGACTTCCAGGCGACGCTCAAGCTCGCGCGCGACGCCGATTTCGACGCCTCGTTCTCGTTCGTCTACAGCCCGCGGCCGGGAACCCCAGCGGCGGAGCTGCCCGATGCGGTTTCTCATTCCGAAAAAATCGAAAGGCTGCAGCGCCTGCAGGCGCAGCTCGAAGCGCAGGCAGGCGCCATCAGCTCGGCGATGGTCGGAACGACTCAGCGCGTGCTGGTGGAGGGTCATTCCAAGAAACAGAAGAGCGAACTGCGGGGGCGCACCGGCAATAACCGCGTGGTGAACTTTCCCGGGCCGGAATCGCTCATTAACCAATACGTGCACCTGCGCATAGTCGCCGCCCTTCCTCACAGCCTGCGGGGCGAGCTCGTCTGAGGGCGAAACCGGTGGAAGTGAAGCTGGACCCGGTCGACAACCAGCGACTCGCGCGTCTGTGCGGCGCGCTCGACGAGAATATCCGCCAGATCGAGTCCGCCCTCGACGTCACTATCGCGCGCCGCGGCGCGAAGTTCAGCGTGAAGGGCGAGCAGGCGCAGCGCGCGGCCGAAGCAATCGAACACTTTTACGACCGCGCTTCGGGCGATCTAACCGTCGAGGACGTGCAGCTCGGCCTTACCGAGCTGTCCAAAAAGATCTCACTGAAGGACGAAGGGCCGCAGCTGCTTACCCGGCGCGCCGACCTGCACGGCCGCACCCCGCACCAGGTGGAGTACATCGAGAACATCCTCGCGCACGATCTCACTGTCGGCATCGGCCCGGCCGGCACCGGCAAGACCTACCTGGCGGTGGCATGCGCAGTCGATACGCTCGAGCGCGACAAGGTCAAGCGCATCGTGCTCGTGCGGCCCGCAGTGGAGGCGGGCGAGCGTCTCGGATTCCTTCCCGGCGACCTCGCGCAGAAGGTCGATCCCTACCTGCGACCGCTTTACGACGCACTCTTCGACCTCATGGGTTTCGAGAAAACCGGCAAGCTGCTCGAGCGCGGCACGATCGAGCTGGCGCCGCTCGCTTACATGCGCGGCAGGACACTCAATCACGCTTTCATCATCCTCGACGAAGCACAGAACACGACGCCGGAACAGATGAAGATGTTTCTGACGCGCATCGGCTTCGGCGCCAAAGCGGTGGTCAACGGCGATGTCACCCAGATCGACCTCGCGCGCGGTCAGAAGAGCGGGCTGATCGAGGCGCGCCGCATCCTCGCCGGCGTGCGCGGCATCGCCTTCACGCAGTTCGGCGCGCAGGACGTGGTGCGGCACCCGTTGGTCGCGCGCATCATCGATGCCTACGACTCGCGTCAGCAGGAAGAATAGGGTCTCTGTTCAATACGCAGTGCCGCGGAGCGGGGTGCCGAGTGCCGCGTCTCTGCGCAAGTGGGCATTTGCCGCGTCGCCGTTTCCCCTGACGTTGAGAGTCGTCGGCGAACGCGAAGGCCGCGCGCTCAACAAGACGTTCCGAGGAAAGGATCGTGCGACGAACGTGCTGACATTCGACACCGGCGACATCGTGCTGTGCCACCCTGTCATCCGGCGCGAAGCGCGCGCACAGGGGAAGAGCATTGCGGCGCACTACGCGCATCTCGTGGTGCACGGATGCCTGCACCTGCGCGGCTACGCTCATGAAAAGAAAAGGGATGCGGCGCGCATGGAAGCGCGCGAGATTCGCATCCTGCTGCGCGCCGGAATCGCCAACCCCTACGCGGTAGAATGAACGCGCCAGGCATGAACGATCAGTCCCGACCAAGCCTGCTTGAGCGCCTTTCGGCGCTGCTGATGCGCGAGCCCGGCGACCGCAGCGAGCTCACGCAGCTTTTGAGGTCGGCGTATTCCCGCAACCTGCTCGACGCCGACGCGCTCTCGATCATCGAAGGAGCGCTCACCGTGTCGGAGATGGCAGTGCGCGACATCATGGTGCCGCGCGCCCAGGTCGACTTCATCGACATTAACGAGCCGGTGGAGAAGTTCGTGAAGCAGGTGATCGCCACTGCGCACTCGCGCTTCCCGGTGATCGATCAGAACCGCGACGATGTGATCGGCGTGTTGCTGGCCAAAGACCTCCTTCGTTTTTATGCCGGCGAAGAGGAGTTCAACGTGCGCGAGATGCTGCGCCCGGCAGTGTTCGTTCCGGAAGCGAAGCGGCTCAACGTCCTGCTGCGCGAGTTCCGCGCCAGCCGCAACCACATGGCGATCGTCATAGACGAGTACGGCGGCGTCGCGGGCCTTGTCACGATCGAGGACGTGCTCGAGCAGATCGTCGGCGACATCGAGGACGAATACGACTTCGACGAGGCCTCCGACAACATCCTGCCCGAGCCGGGCGGCCGGCACCGAGTCAAGGCGCTCACGCAGATCGCCGACTTCAACGCCGCCTTCGGCACGCATCTCTCCGACGAGGCAGCCGACACTATCGGTGGCTATCTCATCAAGCACCTCGGCCGCTTGCCGAAGCGCGGCGAGTCGGTGCTGATCGAGGGCCTGCGCTTCCAGGTTCTGCGTGCCGACAGCCGCCGCGTCTATACGCTCCTGGTCGACAAACCGAAGAGCTGATCCCGGGCTTGCATCTGCTGTATTCCTTTCTCGCGGGCGCCGCGACCACCCTGGCGTTCGCGCCGTTCGGGCTGCACCCGCTTGCGCTGCTCACATCGGCAGTCCTCGTCCGTCTGTGGATGCACGCGCCGCCGCAGCGCTGCGCCTTGCTTGGCTTTGCCTTTGCGGCGGGCCTTTTCGGTGCGGGCGTGTCGTGGGTGTATGTCAGTCTGCACCAGTTCGGGGGGATGGCGGCGCCGCTCGCCGCTTTCGCCACGGTCGTGTTTTGCGCACTTCTTGCGCTCTTTCCTGCAGCCGCCGGTTGGCTGCAAGCGCGCGTACCGGCAACCGATCCCGCGCGCGCCTGTTTGCTCATCCCCGCGGCGTGGGTGCTAAGCGAATGGATGCTTTCGTGGATTTTCACCGGCTTTCCCTGGCTAGCGCTCGGCTACTCGGCGGCGGGATGGCCGCTGCAGGGCTATGCACCGCTGGGCGGCGTGTACGCGGTCTCCTTCCTCATCGTTTCAGTTGGCGGAATGCTCTGGCTGCTTTTCGGACACAAGCCACGGTTCCTGGTCGTGCTGGTGCTCGTGCTCGGCACTGGCGAGGCGCTGCGCCACGTCGCGTGGACGCTGCCGGCCGGGGCGCCGGTCCCGACCGCGCTCCTGCAGGGAAACATCGCACAGGAGGTGAAGTTCGTTCCTGAGCGAGCACCGCGCATTCTCGAGACCTACGCGCGACTCGCCGAAGGCACCCAGGCGCGGCTCGTCATCTTTCCCGAAACGGCGCTGCCCGCGTTCCTGGACCGCATCGATCCCGCCTATCTCGCGCGCCTTGATGCGGTCGGCAAGCGTAATGAGGGCGACCTGCTGGTTGGCGTGCCTTACCGGGCCGGGCGCGACGTTTACTACAACAGCGCATTCAGCCTCGGCGTATCGCCGCGGCAGATCTACCACAAGGTGCACCTCGTGCCATTCGGCGAGTTCGTTCCCCTGGGCTTCCGCTGGACGCTCGACGTTCTTTCGATCCCGCTCTCGGACTTCAGCCGCGGCTCCCCCGCTCAGCCGCCGCTCGACGTCGGGAGCCAGCGTGTCGCGGTCAACATTTGCTACGAGGACGTGTTCGGCGCCGAGATCATGCGCCTCCTGCCCGAGGCGACGCTGCTCGTAAACATGTCCAACGTCGCCTGGTTTGGCGATTCGCTTGCTCCGGCGCAGCACCTGCAAATCGCCCGCATCCGCGCGATCGAGAGCGGTCGCATGTATCTCACTGCGACCAACACGGGGATCACCGCGGCGATCGACCGCGACGGACGCGTCATCGCTCGCCTGCAACAGTTCACCGAGGGCCGGCTCGAAATCTCGGCGCAGGGATACTCCGGCGCGACGCCGTACGTCCGCCTGCGGGACTGGCCAGTGGTTCTCGCCTGCCTTCTCATTTTCACGCTGCTCACCGTGAGGGCGAAGCGCAGCCGTTAAAATCCGCGCGTGCCGACTTTCCAGCAGCTCATCGGGCAGCTCAACGCATACTGGGACCGGCAAGGATGCGCGCTGCTGCAGCCTTACGACATGGAGGTCGGCGCCGGCACATTCCACACCGCGACGTTCTTGCGCGCGATCGGTCCTGAGCCGTGGAGCGCCGCGTACGTGCAGCCCTCGCGCAGGCCGAAGGACGGCCGCTACGGCGACAATCCCAACCGTCTGCAGCACTACTACCAGTACCAAGTGGCGCTCAAGCCCTCGCCGGCGGAAATCCAAGACAAGTACCTCGGCTCGCTGATCGAGCTGGGAATCAACCCGGCGCAGCACGATATCCGCTTCGTCGAGGACGACTGGGAGTCGCCTACGCTGGGCGCCTGGGGCCTCGGATGGGAAGTGTGGCTCGACGGAATGGAGGTCACTCAGTTCACCTATTTCCAGGAAGTCGGCGGCCTCGCTTGCAAGCCCGTCCTGGGCGAGATCACCTATGGCCTGGAGCGCCTCGCGATGCACCTGCAGGGCAAGGACAGCGTGTTCGACCTCGTGTGGACGCCGGGTGTCACCTATCGCGACGTGTATCACCAGAACGAAGTGGAGCAGTCAAAGTACAACTTTGAGCTCTCCAATACCGACATGTTGTACCGGCATTTCGCCGACTTCGAGGCGGAAGCGAAGCGCCTGATAGCCGCTCAATGCGTGCTGCCGGGGTATGAGATGGTGATGAAGGCCTCCCATACCTTCAACCTCCTCGACGCCCGGGGTGCGATATCGGTCACCGAGCGCGCCGCATACATCGGGCGCGTGCGCGCAATCGCCAAAGAAGTGGCCCAGGCGTACTACGAGTCGCGCGAGCGGCTCGGCTTCCCGATGCTGAAGGCGGCATAGATGGAAGCCACACTGCTCGTCGAGCTGCTGACGGAGGAGTTACCACCAAAGTCGCTGAACGCATTGTCGGATGCTCTTGGCAGTGCCTTGGTTGCAGACCTTCGCGAAGACGGCTTTCTCACCGAAAAAAGTGCCGCTAGGTATCTTGCCACTCCGCGTCGCCTTGCCGTATCCATCACTCATGTCCATGAGAAATCTCCGGACCGGCCGGTACAGTTCACCGGCCCTTCGGTGAAGGCGTCTCCACAAGCAGTATCCGGATTCGCAAAGAGGAATGGAATTTCCGTTGATGAGTTGATTCAAATCGATACACCCAAGGGGAAAGTATTCGCTTACCGAACCTTAGTGGCGGGGTCTCATCTCGATACGAATCTCGACCTGAAAGTCGAAGAGGCGCTGAAGCGGCTACCTGTGGCAAAGACCATGCGCTGGGGAAGTGGGGAGGCGCAGTTTGTTCGCCCCGCGCACGGCCTCGTCATGATGCACGGCACGCGCATCGTGCCGGGGAAGGTGCTTGGCCTCGAGTCCACGCGCCGCACCCAAGGTCACCGCTTTATGGGCAAGGGCGCAATTACCCTAATCGACGCCGCAGAGTACGAGGCAAGGCTGCGCGAGGAAGGCATGGTGATCGCCGATTTCCGCGCTCGGCGCGACGAGATCGAGCGCCAGTTGAAGGCGGCAGCAGGAGGCGAGAAGGCGGCGCTTGGCGTTTATGAAGACCTGCTCGACGAAGTGACCGCGCTCGTCGAATATCCGAGCGTTCATAGTGGAGGGTTCGACGCCGCGTTTCTCGAGGTGCCGCCGGAATGCCTCATCCTCACCATGCGGCAGAACCAAAAGTATTTTCCGCTCTTCGACGGCGCCGGAAAGCTCCTACCAAGGTTTCTCATCGTGTCCAACATGAAAGTCGCCGACCCGCGCCACATCATTGCCGGCAACGAGCGCGTCGTACGGCCGCGCCTGGAGGACGCGCGCTTCTTCTACAACCAGGACCGCAAGGTCAGGTTAGAAGCGCGGGTGCCGGAGCTCGCCAAGGTGATCTTCCACAACAAGCTGGGCAGCCAGCTCGAGCGCGTCGAACGCATGCAGCTTGTGACTGGCATCATTGCACGCGCTCTGAAAGCGGATGCTCTGCAGGCCGAGCGCGCGGCATGGCTGTCGAAGGCGGACCTGCTCACCGGCATGGTGGGCGAGTTCCCCGAGCTCCAAGGCGCCATGGGCCGCTACTACGCGCTGAACGACGGAGAGCCGGGCGCGGTCGCCGACGCCATCGAAGCGCACTATCGCCCGCGCTTCGCCGGCGACCGGCTCCCGGAGGGCGAGATCGCCTGCGCGGTCGCGCTTGCCGACAAGCTTGACGGGCTCGCCGGCATGTTCGGCATCGGCCAGCAGCCGACCGGGGAGAAGGATCCTTTTGGCCTGCGCCGCGCCGCGCTTGGCGTGGTCCGGATCCTGGTGGAGCGCAAACTCGATTTACCGCTGCCTGACTTGCTCGGCTCCGCGTTCGGCACCTACGCCGGCAGGGTACGCGATGCGCAAAGCGACCTGCAGGCCTTTATCCTCGAGCGCTTCTCAGGCTACCTGAAGGACCAGGGCTTCTCGACGCTTCAGGTGGAGTCGGTGCTCAGTCAAAATCCCGTACGGTTGCATCTGGTCCCGCAGCAGCTCGAGGCGGTCAGGGCATTCCAGGCTTTGCCTGAGGCCGAGAGCCTAGCCGTCGCCAACAAGCGCGTGGCGAACATTCTGCGGCAGGCCGAGGCTAAAGGCGAGTCGTATGCAGGTGCCCGACTGGACGAGCTCAGGGAGCCGGCGGAGCGAGCGCTGCACGACGCCGTGCGCTCGGCCGCGAAAGTCGCGAATGCGCTTTTTGCCAACGGCGACTATGCTGGGTACCTCAAGACATTCGCCGTGCTCAAGGCGCCCGTGGATTCATTCTTCGACTCGGTGATGGTCATGGTCGACGATGCCGAAGTTCGCCGGGGTCGTCTCGCGCTGCTGCGCGACCTGCGCGACGCGATGAACCGTGTCGCCGACATCTCCAAGCTCGCGCAATGAAGCTCGTCATTCTGGACCGCGACGGTACGATCAACGAAGACAGCGACGATTACATCAAGTCGCCTGAAGAGTGGCACCCGATCAAGGGTAGCCTGGAGGCAATCGCACGGCTCACGCAGGCCGACTACCGCGTGGTCGTGGCGACCAACCAGTCGGGAATCGCGCGTGGGCTATTCGACACACGCACCCTCTTTGCGATCCACGACACGCTCCTGCGCGCGCTCGCCCAGCACGGCGGACGCATCGACGCGTTTTTTTTCTGTCCGCACGCACCGGAAGCGGGCTGCCATTGCCGCAAGCCGCAGCCGGGGATGCTGCTCGAAGTGGCACGGCGCTTCAACGTCCCGCTCGAGCAGACACACATGGTGGGCGACACGCAGCGCGACCTGGAGGCCGCCGCCGCAGCCGGAGCGCGGCCGGTGCTTGTGCTCACCGGCAAGGGGACGCAGGCCCGCGACGCCGGCAAGCTGCCGGCTGGAACGCGCGTGTTTCCCGATCTAGCGGCATTCGCCGCGCAGCTCGCTCCGTGAGGTTCGTGCGTTCGGCATTGTTCGCGCTGGGACTCGTGCTCATCACGCCGCCGTACGCGCTGATTGCGCTCGTTACCTTTCCGCTGCCGCGCATGGCTCGCTACCGCATCATCTCCGGCTGGTCGCGCCTGGTCGTGCTCATGGCGAAGGCGATCGTGCGCATCGACTGGCGGGTCGAGGGCCGCGAAAACCTGCCTTCGCGCCCCTCCGTGATCCTCGCCAAGCACCAGTCAGCCTGGGAGACCATGGCCTTCCAGCTCATCTTCCCGCCGCAGGTGCTAGTACTCAAGCGCGAGCTGCTCTGGATCCCGTTCTTCGGCTGGGGACTCGCCCTGATGAGCCCGATCGCGATCGATCGCTCGCGCGGCGTGGCGGCGCTGCGCGCGATCGCCCGGCGTGGCCGGGAGCGGCTGCGGCAGGGCTTCTGGGTGGTGGTTTTCCCTGAAGGCACTCGGGTCCCGCCCGGCGCTTCGCGCGCCTACCATCCCGGCGGCGCCTGGCTCGCCTGCTCGGCGGGCGCGCCGGTGATCCCGGTAGCGCACAACGCGGGGCTGTTCTGGCCGCGCAACGCCTTTCTCAAGCGGCCCGGCACGGTTACCGTGCGCATCGGCCCGCCGATCGACGCCGCCAACCGCGATGCCGAGACGGTGAATGAGCTCGCGAAGACATGGATCGAAGAGCAGCAAAGAGCGCTCACCTGATCCGCCTGGGCGGACGCGAGGTGGAGTACCGCTTCGTGCGCCGGCGTCGGCGCACGCTCGGCATCACGGTCGACGCCGACGGACTCAAGGTTTCGGCGCCGCTGCGCGCGCCATGGCGCGATATCGAGGGATTCGTGCGGGAGAAGGAGCGCTGGATTCTCGCCAAGCTCGACGAATGGGCGCGCGCGCCGCGGCCGACGCTTGTGCAAGGCGCCCGCGGTGAGCGCCTGCCGCTTTTCGGCAAGAGCGTGCGACTTGAGCGCTGTGGCGGCCCGGTGCGCCGCGAGAACGGTACCCTGCGCTTTGGCAGCATGCCGCAGCTCGTGAAATGGCTGAAAGCCGCGGCGCTCGAGGCATTGCGCCCGCGCGTCGCTCATTTCGCCGCGCGGGTCGGGCGGCCGGCGCCGCGGGTCGCCCTTTCGAATGCACGCACGCAATGGGGGGCCTGCCAAGAGGACGGAACGATCCGGCTTTCGTGGCGACTCGTCCACGTCGAGCCAGCACTGGCGGACTACGTCGTTGCCCATGAAGCCGCGCACCTCGTGGAGCTCAATCACTCGGCGCGGTTCTACCGCGTCCTCGCTTCGCTCTATCCGGACTGGCTCCCCGCGCGCGAGCGCCTCGAGCTTGCCGGAGCCGCCCTACCTCTTCTAAAGGAAACAAGATGAGAATGCTCCATACGATGCTTCGCGTGGGCGACATGCAGCGCTCGGTGAACTTTTACACGGAAGTGCTCGGTATGAAGCTCCTGCGCACCACCGACCGGCCTGAGCAGAAATACTCGCTCGCCTTCGTCGGCTACGACGATGAAGAACGCACCGCCGTGCTCGAGCTTACATACAACTATGGCGTGGAGCGCTACGACCTCGGCACCGCATTCGGACACATCGCCATCGGCGTTCCCGACGTGAAAACGGCGTGCGAGCGCGTAAGGCGCTCGGGCGGCAAGGTGACACGCGAGCCGGGGCCGGTGAAGGGCGGCACGACCGTGATCGCCTTCGTCGAAGATCCCGACGGCTACAAGATCGAGTTCATCGAGCGGCGCTAGTCAGCGCGGCTGCGGATTCTCGAGCCACGTCTCGGCCTCGGCCACGGCGCCGAACAGGCGCACCGGGATGCCGCGGCCGAGCGCCACGTTCTCGGCGAATTCCATCATGTCCCCGCCGGCGTTCACGGCCGGCGACGTTCTCGCGCGTGTTCTCCCCTGTGACCACGGCATGGAGGTAGCCGGGCTAGCTCCGCAGGTCGACTCCAGGACAGACTCGATCCTCCCTCAGCGGCGCTTTGAAGTAGCTGTAGGGGGAGAGGTTGAGCTCGCTCCGGGCGCCCAGCGTCGAGATCCAGCCGATCGCCGCGGCACGATCATCACCTTGAACGGATCGTGCGGGAACAGGCTCTTGTCGCGGCCCTGTGGCTCGAAGAAGACCATCCGGGCCGCCGATTTGTATTCGCTCCGAGCGCCGTGGCAGAATTTCCGCCAAGTGCATTTTCGCCGCGTCAAAGACACCATCGCGGTGCCGCTGCACCGCTTCGGCTACCACCTGGCAGGATTACCCGAGAGCGTCAGCCGGACGGTCCTCGCCGGCATCGGCGCAGCGGCAAAGGCGGCTTATTTCCTGCCGGGCAGTTCTGTGCGGCGAAAGGTCGGCGCTTTCTGCCAGGCCGCCGGCCGCACCGATCCCTGGCCGATCTACTCAAGGATGGTGGACAACCTGGAGGCGGCCGCCCTCCATTTCGCCAGGCTCTACCGCCATGGCTCTGAGCGGCTCGTCGCCCAAACGGTCGTCGACTCGACCCTGGCCGAACAATACCGGCGATTGGGCGCTAGCCGAACCGGGCTCATCTTGCTGACGCCGCACTGTGCCGGCTCCGTGCTCAGCAGCGCCGGGCTGGGCGTTTTCTGCCCCACGGGCCTGCTGGTGCGCGAGTCCCGCGAGCCCGTGCGCGCTCGCCTCATGATCGAGTACCTGGAGAAGCTCGGGCCAAGGCTCATTGTCTCGCGCAATACCGCGCCCGCGACCGTCATGCGCCACATCGCGCGCGCGCTGCGGGAGGGCATGGCCGTCGTCGGGACTGCCGACGTGATTGCTCCGGGCGTGGACACGGTCGAGGTTACCGCCTTCGGGCAGCATGTCAGCAGCCCGGCATGGCCGGCGCGCATCTCCGCCCGCTTCGGCGTCCCGATCGTCCCCATTTTCCAACGCATGGACGGAGAAAGAATCACCCTCCTCGCCGACGAAGGGTACGTGGTGCAGGAGGACCTGCAGCAGGGCACGCAGCGATGGATGGCGAGCTTCGAGCGCCTGTTTCGGCGGCATCCCTCTGACTGGATCTTCATGCTGGACAAGCACTGGTCGCGGGTATTTGCCATAAGACCGGTTGCAGGGCCACTTTGCAGCCGCAAGCATGAGCCACGGCCCTGAAACCTGCCCAAACCACTCGCTCGTCGCGGCCGGGTTGCGAAGGAATTTCCTTCTATCCCTTACTTTACAAGCGGATGCTGGCCGACCGAGCGGGTCGAGAGGCGCGCGTAGTCCTCGGGGGACAAATTCTCGGGCCGCAGGCGCGGGTCGATTCCGACCGCAATGAAGTCCACTTCAGGCAGCGCGTTGCGCAGCATCTTGCGCCGCGCTGAAAATGCCCGGCGGAGCAGCTGCTCGTCCACGCGCAGCTGCCGGTCGAGCGGCTCCATCCTCACAAGCGCCGATTGCACCTTCGGGGGCGGCCGGAAAGCGCCGCGCGCCACGTTGAAAAGCTTGTTCATGCTGAACCTCGCCTGCAGCGACACGGACAGGCGGCCATAGGCCGGTGTGGAAGGCGCCGCCACCATGCGCTCTACTACTTCGAGCTGCAGCATGAAATGCAGGTCGCGCACCCGGCTCGCATAGCGCGTGAGGTGGAATAGCAGCGGGGTGGATATGTTGTATGGCAGGTTGCCGACCAGCCGCACGCCGAGCGGAAAGCGGGCGAAATCGAACTCGAGCGCGTCCGCGCAGTGCACGACTAATTTGTCGGCAAACTTGGTCTGCAGCGTCGCAACGAGATCGCGATCGAGTTCGATAGCTTCAAGCTTCTTGACCCGCCCTAATAGGAGGCCGGTCAGCACGCCCTCTCCCGGGCCGATCTCGACGAAGAAGTCTTCACTTGACGGCGCAATCGCGTCCAGGATCCTGGCCAGCACGCCGCGCTCGTGCAGGAAATGCTGCCCGAATCGCTTACGCGGGCGATGCGAGCTCGATGGCAAGCTTTACTGCCTCGATCAGGCTGCCCGGATCGGCTTTGCCTGTCCCGGCAAGGTCGAGCGCGGTACCGTGGTCGACCGAGGTGCGCACGAAAGGAAGCCCGAGGGTTACGTTTACCCCACGGCCGAACGATGCGTACTTGAGAACGGGCAGTCCCTGGTCGTGGTACATGGCGAGCACGCAGTCGGCTTCTTTTACCCGAGCAGGGACAAAGATCGTGTCTGCCGGCAATGGGCCCTTGGCGTCGATGCCAGCGGCCTGCGCCTCAGCCACCGCCGGCGCGATGGCCTCGAGGTCCTCGCTGCCGAAGTGACCGGATTCTCCACTGTGCGGGTTCAAGCCCGCGACCAGGATCCGCGGCCGCTCGACGCGGAAGCGCTTCCTCAAGTCGGCGTCGACGACGCGCAGCGTCTTCACGACTAGCTCTTGGGTAATGGCGCGGGGAACTTCAGCCAATGCGAGGTGCGTGGTGACCAGCGCGACGCGCAGGCCACCGCCCACCAACATCATCACCACATGCGGCGCGTGCGCGCGCTCGGCGAGATATTCGGTATGCCCGGTGAAAACGATGCCCGCATCGTTGATCACGCTCTTCTGCACCGGCGCGGTCACCATGGCGTCGAATTCGCCCGCGAGGCAGCCGTCGATTGCGCGATCGAGGACCTCCAGCACGTAGCGGCTGTTGGCGGGATCGAGGTTGCCCGGCGTGCGCGGCCGGCGCAGCGGGACATGCTCCACTTCCGCAGAATCGAACAGCGACCGGTCGCCGATAACTACGACCCGGGCCGCAAACGCCTCGGCGGCGAGCATGCGACAGAGCTCCGGACCGATACCCGCAGGCTCGCCGGAAGTGAGGGCGACGGCTGGGCGCCGCGCGACGGCCGGGCGCCCTATCGCTCCTCCAGTCGCAGCTCGACGTAGATCTGATCACGCAGCTGGCGCAGCCATTCCTGGTAGGCCTCGTCGGCCTTGCGCTCGCGCAGCGCCTGCCGCGCCTGCAACCGGCGCCGTTCCGGGGATACGTCAGCCGAGCGCCGCTCCAGCACCTGGATCAGGTGGTAGCCGAAAGGCGTGCGCACCGGCTGGCTGATCTCGCCGATCTTGAGCTCCTGGTAGGCGCGCTCGAAGTCCGGCACGGTGTCCCCGGGGTAGACCCAGTCGAGCTCGCCGCCGCGCGCGGCCGTGGCATCGCCCGAATGGACACGGGCCATCTCGGCGAAGTCGGCCGCGCCGCTCACGATGCGCGCACGCAGGTCGTTCAAGCGTCGCAGCGCCTCGCTTTCGGACATCGACTCGCTCGCCCGGATGAGGATGTGTCGCAGGCGCGTCTGCGCGACGGGCGCGTTGTCGAGCGCGACGCCGCGCCGGTCGTTGAGCTTGAGCAGGTGGAAACCTGCCGGGCTGCGCAGCATCTCGCTCACCGCGCCGGGCTGCATGCGCGCGAGCGCGCTGGAAAAGATCTCCGGCAGACGGTCGTGGCTGCGCCAGCCGACCGCGCCGCCCTGAAGCGCATCGGGCGCGTCGGAGTAGCTCGCCGCCAGCGTGGAGAAGTCGGCCCCCGCGCGCGCCTCCGCGAGCGCTTTCTGTGCGCGGGCGCGCGCCGCCTCGATCCGCTCGGGATTCGCCTGCTCGGGTACGCGCACCAGAATGTGCGAAAGCTGGTACTCGACCCGGCTGTCGGGCTTCGCCTGCAACTCGGCGACAAAAAGGTCGATCTCCGTGTCGCTCACCTGGATGCGGTCGTCGACCTCCCGCTCGCGCACTCGCGTGAGCAGCATCTGCTCGCGCAGGTCCTCGCGCCACGCCTGGAACGAGACCCCGTCCCGCTCCAGCGCCGCGCGAAAATCGGCCAGGCTCATGTTGTTGTTCTGCAGGACGCGCTGCACCGCGCGATCGAGCTGCTGCTCATCGATGCGAATGCCCTTGTCGCGCGCGAACTGCACCTGGGCCTTGTCGAGGATCAGCCGCTCGAGCATCTGGCGCTCGAGCAGCCCGCGTTCGGGCAGCGGCGTCTTCTGGCGGCGCAGCTGGCGCTGCGCCGCCGCCACTGCCTCGGCGAGCTCGGTCGCGGTGATCACCTCCTTGTTCACCACCGCTACGATGCGATCGACCGGGATGACGCCCTGCCCGGCGACCGGCAGGCAGAAGAGCACGAGGACGAGGGGGCAAAAGCGCTTCACGTTCTCAATACACCTGGTCGAAGGGAAGCCGCGGACGCGCGTCGGCCGGGGCCATCCGCGATTCGGCCGGATTTGTCACCGAGTAGCCCGGCACATTGCGTCTCAGCATCCCGACCACTTCCTCGGTACCGAGAGCGCCGATGCCGTTGAATTCGATCTGGAAGATGAATGCCGTGGAGCTCACCTGTGTCGACGCCTGGATCCGCGCGACGACCCCGCGAAACACCCAGCACCCCGCGTTGTACTCGATGCCGGCCAGGCCCTCCAGCAATTTGTCGTCCCGGATGGAGTAATTGTAGCGCCCGACGCCGTACCAGCCGGGCTTGAGCGGCCATTGCCCGGAGATGTCCACCTGCTCGAGCACCTCGCGCTGGAAGCGGTAGCTTGCATTCAGAACCTTCGCGAGCTCGGGACGGTAGCTGACCCCCGTGCTGAAGCGCTCGTTACGCTGCAGGTGCCGGTTGTACTGCGTCGTTACGTCAAAGGTCCACTGCCCGCCGACGCGCCCGCCGACCGACGCCAGGATGTCGGATTCCTTCCCCGTGCGCAGCGGCGTGGTCGGCGTCAGGCCGACGCGCTCGTCCTCGAAGTACCAGCGCTGCGCGACGGTGGCGCGCAGCCCTTCCTGACCGTTCGCGTGGAGCAAGCGCGTCGTGAGCGCGAGCGTCAACTGATTGGCGTCCCCGAAGCGGTCGCCGCCGACGAATCGGTTCTCGGTGAAAAGCTGGGCGTAGTTAAAGTCGGCGAGCGTGGTGTCGAACAGCGGTATCGCATCCTGATTACGGAACGGGATGTACACATAAAAGAGCCGCGGCTCCAGGGTTTGCATCGAGCCGGGGCCGAAGAAGCTGGAATCGCGCTCGAACACGAGGCCACTGTCGAGGCTACCCCACGGCACCGAAAGTTCCGGCGTGCGAGCGGGCTCATCGAGCGAGAGGCTGTAGGAGGCGTAGCGCAGTCCGACCTTTGGCGCAAAGAACCAGCCCGGGGCGAGAAGCGGCAACGCGAACGTCGGGGTCATCGAGGCACGGGAACCCTCCACGAGCGTCGGGTGGTCGAACTGCACGTACTCCAGCGGCAGCGCCGCATCGAACGCGCCAGCGAGATCGTTGTATGCGCCGGCGAAATTGAGCTGCGGAATGCGGTGGTACGGCGGGACGATCGGCGCGAGCGGGTCCTGTAACGTCTGAAAGCGTTGAACGCGCGCCTGCACGGAATACGGCGCGCGCCCGAAGGAGCCGCTGTGGGTGACGTGTGCGTCCTGGGGCAGGTTGCCGACCGAGACCTGCTTCACCGTGCTCGCCAGGTCCACGAAGTAAGAGTCGTCCGAGACCCGGTTGTAGTCCACCTGCGCCACCACGTTGCGAGGGAAATTGTGCCGGTGCTGCCACGAGACGCCTTCGCGCGAGGTGCCGGTCTGTCGGTCTTCCGGCAAATATTCGAACTTCAACGCTCCGAGGTAGGGGCGTCCGAGATAGCGCGCGTCAGTCTTCAACTGATAGCCGCGCTTGCCCATGACGACCGGAGTGAACGTGGCATCGTACTCGGGCGCGATGTTCCAGTAGTACGGTATTCCGAATTCGAAGCCGCGCTGGCTGGTTTGCGCGTAGTACGGCGTGAGCAAGCCGCTCTTGCGCCGCTCGCCGATCGGGAACACCGCGTAGGGAGCAGCAAGGATGGTGGTGTCGAAAAAGCGCAGGCGCGGGTGGACCGCCGAGCCGTCTTCCTCCTCGAAATCGAGCTCGAGCTCGCTCGCCTCGAGCATCCAGTCCTCCTGCCCCGGACGGCACGTGGTGTAGTTGGCGTTGATCAAGCGGTAGCGGTCCGGCCCGAGAAACTCCAGGCGTTCCGCGCTACCGCGCGCGGTGCGATCGCGCTCGAGGAGGTAGCTCGGACTCTGGAACACCCCGGTATCGTCGAGCGTGTTGTAATACAGACGCGGGCCGAAAAAGCGGTCGGCGCCGCGCTGCAGGCGCACCCCGCCCTCGCCTTCGGCGCGCCCGAACTCCCGGTTGTAGCGCAGGCTCTCGCCGAAGATGCTCATGTCGTCACGCCGGATCTCGGCATTGCCGCGCGCCTCGACCTCTAGGTCGCTCACGCCTTCGATGACGTCGGCTTCGATGGTGGTGCGGTCGGCCTCGGCTGCAGGCTTTGCGGTTTGCGCGGCTCCTGGTGCGGCGGCGGCGAGCGCAACCGCGAGCATCGCGAAGCGCATCGCCATGGTGCCGGAGAGATTTTTCCTTGGTGTTAGAATTTTCAATGATACACGGCGATTCGCGTCGCGCTGCCGTCGAGCGCTGGCTCGCCCCGCTGCTCGGCGTCTCTTTTCATCTGACCCCGGCCTCGGAGGATGCGAGCTTCCGGCGCTACTGGCGGGCGACGCTTGCGGATGGCAGGAGCTACGTGGCGATGGACGCGCCTCCCGACAAGGAGGATTGCCGACTTTTCGTGCGCGTGGCACGCATGCTCTCCGCGGCCGGCGTGCACGCGCCGGAGATCGTCGCGCAGGAGCTCGATCAGGGATTTCTTCTGTTGTCCGACCTCGGCTCGCGCACGTATCTCCAAGCGCTCAACGACGCGAACTCGGCCGCCCTCTTCGCCGACGCCACCGAGGCCTTGCTGCGCTGGCAGCTCGCGACGCGCCCTGGCGAGCTGCCGCCCTACGACGAGCCCCTGCTGCGGCGGGAAATGAACCTTTTCCCGGAGTGGTATGTGGGCAGGCACTTGAAGAAAAAGCTGTCCGCAGCGCAAGAGGAACGTCTCGAAAGCGTCTTCTTCCTTCTCGTCAGGAGCGCGCTCGCTCAGCCTGCGGTTTACGTGCACCGCGACTACATGCCGCGCAACCTGATGGTATGCGAGCCCAATCCCGGGGTGCTCGACTTCCAGGACGCGGTGCTGGGGCCGATCACCTACGACGTCGTGTCGCTCGTGCGCGATGCTTTCATAAGCTGGGAGGAAGAGCGCGTGCTCGACTGGGTGGTGCGCTATTGGGAGAAGGCGAGAAGCCTGGGGCTGCCGGTGGATGCGGATTTCGGCGAGTTCTGGCGCGCGCTCGAATGGATGGGGCTGCAGCGTCATCTCAAGGTGCTCGGGATATTCGCCCGCATCAACTACCGCGACGGCAAGCCCAAGTACCTTCAGGACACCCCGCGCTTCGTTGGCTATGCGCGTTCCGTCGCGCAACGGTACCGCGAACTGGCGCCCCTCGCGCGGCTGCTCGACGAGCTGGAATGAAGGCCATGCTCCTCGCCGCCGGACGCGGCGAGCGGCTGCGGCCGCTCACCGACGAGGTGCCGAAGGCGCTGGTCGAGGCCGGGGGCAAACCGCTCATCGCCTGGCACCTCGAGCGCCTGGCGCGCGCCGGTTTTCGCGAAGCGGTGATTAACGTGTCGCACCTCGGCAGCCGCGTTATTGAGCGCATCGGCGACGGCGGGCGCTTCGATCTGCACGTGCAGTACTCGCACGAGCATGAGCGGCTGGAGACCGCGGGCGGCATCGCGAACGCACTCGCGCTGCTCGGCGGGGAGCCATTCCTCCTGGTGAACGCGGACGTGTACTGCGAGTGCGACTTCGCGCGGCTGCGCTCCGTCGACCTTCACCGGCGGCTCGCGCATCTCATACTGGTACCCAACCCGCCACACCGGCCGGCGGGAGATTTTTCGCTCGTGGGTGATGCGATCGGCGACGAGCCCGCGCCGCGTTACACTTACGCGGGCGTGGCGGTCGTTGCGCCTGAGCTGGTGCAGCCGGTGACGCCGGGTGAAAAAGCGCCGCTTGCGCCGCTCCTGTACGATGCCGCGCGGCGCGGGCTGCTGAGCGGCGAGCTCTACGAGGGGTTGTGGCAGGATGTCGGAACTGTCGAGCGCCTCGCCGAGCTGGAGAAGTACTTACGTGAACATCGCTGACTTCGTCCCGGTCTATGCAAACCGCCGCAGGCGCCTTGCGGATGCGATCGGCGAAGCAGTCGCCCTTGTGCCAACGGCGCCCGAGCGCGTTCGCAACCGCGATAGCCATTATCCCTACCGCTTCGACAGCCATTTCTATTACTTGACCGGATTCAGCGAGCCGGAAGCAGTGCTCGTGCTCGCCGCAGGAAAATCGATCCTGTTTTGCCGGGAGCGCAGCCCAGAGCGCGAGATCTGGGACGGCTTGCGCCACGGTCCAGAAGCCGCGCGCGAACGCTTTGGCTTCGACGAGGCGCATCCGATCGCGAGCCTCGACCAGGAGATGACGCGACTGCTCGAGAACCAGCCAGCGCTGTACTACCCGCTGGCCGCAGATCCGGAATGGGACGCGCGCGCGCTGCGCTGGGTGAACGCGGTACGCGCCCGGGTACGGGCGGGAGTTGCGGCGCCCGAGCGCGTACACGATGTGCGCGCGGTGATCGACGACATGCGCCTCGTCAAGGACGCGCACGAGCTGGCGATCATGCGGCGCGCGGCGCGGATCGCGGCTGCCGCGCACCGCCGCGCCATGCAGTGCGTGCATCCCGGGCGCTACGAATACGAAATCGAGGCGGAACTCCTTCACGAGTTCCGGCGCAGCGGTGCGCAGACGCCGGCCTATACCCCGATCGTCGCAGGGGGCGCGAATGCTTGCGTGCTGCACTACGTCGCCAACGACGCCGTCCTGCGCCAAGGCGATCTCCTGCTGATCGACGCGGGCTGCGAGCTTGACGGCTATGCCTCCGACCTCACCCGCACGTTCCCGGTCAGCGGGCGCTTCAGCGCCGCCCAGCGTCAAGTCTACGAGGTTGTGCTCGCCGCCCAGCGCGCCGCGCTGGAAAGCGTACGATCCGGCGTGGCGTGGAACGAGCCACACGATGCGGCGGTGCGCGTGCTGGCGCAGGGGCTCATCGACTTGCGGCTCATCGCTGGAAACGTGCAGGAAGCATTGGAAAACGAGAGCTATAAACGCTTCTACATGCACCGCACCGGCCACTGGCTGGGACTGGACGTGCACGATGCCGGGGACTACAAACGCCAGGGTGCGTGGCGCACGCTCGCGCCCGGCATGACCCTCACGGTCGAGCCGGGACTCTACATCCGCGCGGACGCCGACATCCCGGAACGGTTGCGCAACATCGGCATACGCATCGAGGATGATGTGCTCGTCACCGGCGCGGGCTGCGAGGTCCTTACCGCCGAAGCGCCCAAGGCGATCGCTGACATCGAGGCGCTTATGCGCGACGCCCGCGGGGGCGATTGACGGCGACGGTTGACGTCCTCGTGCGCGGCGCTGGCCCGGTCGGCTGTGTCGCCGCCTTGGCTTTGCGCTCCAAGAAACGCGTCGCAGTTCTCGGTAAAGCAGGGCAGCCGCCGGCGTTTCGCCCCATCGTTCTCTCGTATGCGAGCCGCCTGATACTCGAGCGCGTGGGCGTTTGGCCGTCGCTTGCGCCTACCCCCATCGAGACGATCCGTGTTTCGCGCACGCGAGGTTTCGGCCGTACCGTGTTCGACGCCGCCGACGCTGGCGTGCCGGCGCTCGGCTACGTCCTCGGGTATTCGGAGTTGCTTCGGGCACTGCATCGTGTGGTCGAAGACCTCCTCGTCGGCGACGAAGTTTCCGCGCGCTGTGTGGTCCATGCCGAGGGAACCGCTCCCGACGCCGAGGAGAAGCGTTATGCGCAGGATGCGCTCGTCGCGAGCGTGCGCTTCAGCGCGCCGGCAGCCACAACGGCGTTCGAGCGTTTCACCGCCGAAGGACCGCTCGCGCTCCTTCCACGTGCCGGAGACTACGCCGTCGTTTGGAGCATGCGACCGGGGCGCGCGCGGGAGCTTCTCTCGGCAGCCGAAACCCGCTTTCTCGAGCAGCTTGCCGCAGCGGCGGGCGCGCGTCCCGGCCGCCCGGTCGCCGTGGCGGCTCGCGCGATGCACCCGCTCGTTCTGCGGGTGAGGAAGAAATGCATTGCCGAAAGAGCCGTTTACATCGGCAACGCAGCGCACACCCTGCACCCGGTCGCCGGGCAAGGATTGAACCTCGGGTTGCGCGACGCTTGGGACTTGGCACGGCTCATGGGCAGTGCGCCCGATGCGGGCGACCCTGCACTTCTGCGCCGTTTCGCCGCACAGCGCTCCGTCGACGCCGGCGCGGCGATCCGAGTGACCGATTTTCTGGCGCGGGCCTTTCTCGGCTTGAATCCTTTTGCCGGTGCCGCTTTGACGACGCTCGACATTCTCCCCGCGCCGCGGCGGTTCTTCGCACGCCGCATGATCTTCGGCCCTTCGGCGTTGCCGTAAAAAAGCAACAAAGTACCGCGAGCCGTTTTTTTTGCCAGGGAAAGCGGATAAAATCCGCTTCCCTTCGAATCACAATCTCGGCAATGAGGATCGGAGCCCACGCGCTCTCCAACGGCTTGTTCGTCGCTCCCATGGCCGGTATCACCGATCGCCCCTTCCGCCGCTTGGCCGTACGCTCGCTGCCCGGCGGCGAAGCGTTCCGCTCCAGCGTCAACCGCCTCCACGCCGCCGACGCGCAGCGCGCTGCGGTGAACGACTACTTTCAGAGACTCGCCGCATGAGCAAAGGCAACGAGCTTTCCGATGCCGTCAAGCGCTCGCTCGAGCGCTACTTCAAGGACATGGACGGGGAGACGCCCACCGCCATCTACGAAATGGTGCTGAAGAACATCGAAAGGCCGATGATCGAGACCGTGCTTGGCCATGCCAAGGGCAACCTGACGCACGCCGCCGCGATGCTCGGCATCAATCGCGCTACGCTCCGCACAAAGATGCAGCAGCTGCGCATTAAAGGGTAGTGACGAAGGTCAAACGGGCGCTCGTCAGCGTCTCGGACAAGTCGGGCGTCGTCGACCTCGCCCGCGCGCTCGCCGCGCTCGGGGTCGAGCTGCTCTCCACCGGCGGGACCGCCAAGCTCCTGCAGAAGGCAGGGCTGGCCGTGACCGAGGTGTCCGCCTACACCGGCTTCGCCGAGATGCTCGACGGCCGAGTGAAGACCCTGCACCCGAAGATCCATGGTGGCCTGCTTGCCCGTCGCAACCTCCCCGAGCACATGGAGGCCATCCGCGCTGCGGGCATCGCGCCGATCGACCTCCTGGTCGTGAACCTCTATCCATTCGCTGCCACCGTGGCCGATCCGGAGTGCACGCTGGAAGCGGCGATCGAGAACATCGACATCGGTGGCCCGGCGATGTTGCGCGCCGCGGCCAAGAACTACGCCGGAGTCGCGGTGCTCGTCGATCCCGACGACTACGAACGCTTGCTCTCGGAGCTGCGCGCCGGCGGCGTCTCGGAGGCGACGCGGTTCGCGCTCGCGAAGAAGGCGTTCGCGCACACTGCAGCCTACGACGGCGCGATCGCCAATTACCTTTCGTCCCGGGACGGCGCGTTTCCCGAGACCCTGACGCTGCAGCTGCACAAGCGCCAGGACCTGCGCTATGGCGAGAACCCTCACCAGCGCGCCGCGTTTTATCGCGATGCGCGCGCGGTGGCCGGCAGCCTCGCCAGCTATCGCCAGATTCAGGGTAAAGAGCTCTCATACAACAACATCGCGGACGCGGACGCGGCCTGGGAATGCGTCAAGAGCTTCGGCGAGCCGGCCTGCGTGATTGTCAAGCACGCCAATCCTTGCGGCGTCGCCACCGCAGAAACCCTGCTCGAGGCGTACGAGAAAGCGTTCCGGTGCGACCCGGTGTCCGCGTTTGGCGGCATCCTCGCCTTCAACCGAGCCGTCGATCGCCGTACCGCCGAAGCCCTCGGCAGGCAGTTCGCCGAAGTGATCATCGCTCCGCGAGTCGAGCCCGAGGCGCAGACGGGGTTCGCCGCAAAGGCGAATCTGCGGGTGCTCGAGGTGCCCATGTCCCACGAAGTGCAGCCGCACGACTACAAGCGCGTCGGCGGCGGGCTGCTCGTGCAGACGAGCGACTCGGAGCTTCTGAACGAGAAAGAATTGAAGGTGGTGACGCGCAAGCGACCTACCGAGGCTCAGCAGCGCGATCTGTTGTTCGCGTGGCGCGTGGCTAAGTCTGTCAAGTCCAACGCCATCGTATTCTGTGCCGACGGCGCTACGCTGGGAATCGGCGCGGGGCAGATGAGCCGGCTCGACAGCGTGCGCGTCGCGGCATTCAAGGCGAACGACGCAAAGCTCGATCTGAAGGGTGCGGTGGTCGCCTCCGACGCTTTTTTTCCTTTCCGCGACGGCCTCGACGCGCTTGCGGACGCGGGTGCCGCGGCGGTGATACAGCCCGGCGGCAGCGTGCGCGACGCCGAAGTGATCGCCGCGGCCGACGAGCGCAATGTGGCGATGTTGTTCACCGGCATGCGTCACTTCCGGCACTGAGATGAAACTGCTCGTCATAGGCTCGGGCGGGCGTGAGCACGCACTTGCGTGGAAGCTCGCGCAAAGCCCGCGCGTACAAAAAGTATTCGTCGCGCCGGGCAACGGCGGCACTGCGACCGAGAATGGCTTGGAAAACGTGCCGATCACCGGGCTCGACGAGCTGGTCACCTTCTCCAAAAAAGAAAAAATCCAGGTAACGGTGGTCGGCCCGGAGGCGCCCCTCGCCGAAGGCATCGTCGACGCGTTCCGCGACGCGGGACAGAGAATCTTCGGGCCGACGCGCGCCGCGGCGCAGCTCGAAGCTTCGAAGGACTTCGCCAAGAGCTTCATGGCGCGTCACAAGATCCCGACCGCCGCGCATCGCACTTTCGAAGCCGCGGAGGCGGCCAAAGCGTACGTCGCCGAGCGCGGCGCACCGATCGTGATAAAGGCCGACGGGCTCGCCGCGGGCAAGGGAGTAGTGGTCGCACCGAGCGTGACGGAGGCCCACGCCGCGATCGATCGAATCATGACGCAGAAAGCCCTCGGGGCGGCTGGAGCACGGCTCGTGGTGGAGGAGTTCCTGGAGGGCGAGGAAGCGAGTTTTATCGTCATGAGCGACGGCGCTCATGTTCTGGCGCTCGCCACCAGCCAAGACCACAAGCGACTGCGCGACGGCGACACCGGTCCCAACACCGGCGGCATGGGCGCGTATTCCCCCGCTCCGGTCGTGACGCCGAAAATTCACGCCCGCGTGATGCGCGAAATCATCGTGCCGGCGATCCAGGGCATGGCTCAAGAGGGCACGCCGTATACGGGCTTCCTATACGCGGGCCTGATGATCGACAAGGCTGGAAATCCGAAGACGCTGGAATTCAACTGCCGGCTCGGCGACCCGGAAACGCAGCCGATTGCTCTTCGTTTGAAGTCCGATCTCCTCGATATCATCGAGCGGGCCGCAGACGGCGCGCTCGACCAGGTCGAGCCGCAGTGGGACCGGCGCGCCGCGCTCGGGGTAGTGGTCGCGGCCGCAGGCTATCCGGACGAGCCGCGCAAGGGCGACGTCATCACCGGGCTGCCGAAGCCCACTCCCGACTGCCGCGTGTTTCACGCCGGTACCCGCCTTGAGGGCAAGACGCTCCTCACCCACGGAGGGCGCGTGCTTTGCGTCACTGCGCTCGGTGACTCGGTAAAAATTGCCCGCGCGCGTGCGTACGAAGCGCTTGAAGGCATCCGCTTCGAGGGCATGCAATACCGCAAGGACATCGCCTACCGCGCGCTGAAGAAGACCGCGTAGCATGGACCCGCGGGCGGTCCACGATTACCTCACCGGCCTGCAGGAGCGCATCGTCGCCGCGCTGGAAGTCCTGGACCGCAAGGGCTTCGTGCGCGATTCCTGGCAGCGTGCCGAAGGCGGCGGCGGCACAAGCTGCATTCTCGAAGACGGGCAGGTCTTCGAGCGCGCTGGCGTGAACTTCTCGCGGGTTCACGGCGCAAGATTGCCGCCCTCGGCGAGCGCCGCGCGGCCTCAGCTCGCCGGGCGCGCCTTTGAGGCAATGGGCGTATCGCTCGTTTTGCACCCGCGCAACCCCTACTGTCCGACAGCGCACATGAACGTGCGCTTTTTTTCGGCAGGAAATGCCTGGTGGTTCGGCGGGGGCATGGACCTCACGCCCTACTACGGCTTCGAGGAAGACGCGCGCCATTTCCACGCGACGTGCAAGAAAGCGCTCGACGCGGTCGGCGCAGATTACTACCCCCGCTTCAAGCGCTGGTGCGACGAGTACTTCCACTTGCGCCACCGCGGCGAGCCGCGCGGCGTCGGCGGGATCTTCTTCGACGATCTCGCCGAGGAGCGGTCCTTCGAGCTCACGAAGTCGGTGGGCGACAACTTCCTCGCCGCGTACGTGCCCATCCTCGAGCGCCGCAAGGAGCTCGCGTTCGGAGCGCGCGAACGGAGCTTTCAAGCTTACCGGCGCGGGCGCTACGTCGAGTTCAACCTGGTCTACGACCGCGGCACGCTGTTCGGCCTGCAGTCGGGCGGGCGCACCGAGTCGATTCTAATGTCGCTGCCGCCGCGCGCCGACTGGCGCTATGACTGGAAGCCCGCCCCTGGCTCGCCTGAAGAAAAGCTCTACACCGATTTCTTGAAGCCCCGCGATTGGATTTAGCCCGGCGGGCTCGTTCTAGCCAAGCTCGGCGGCCTTACGGAAGTGGCGCTGGGCTTCGTCGGGCTGGCCGAGCCGCTCGGCGAGGCGCGCGAGCTCGACGCGTGCGGCGCGGCTCTCCTCGAACGACAGGCTCGCCTCAAGAAAGCTGCGCGCCTTGCCCCACAGCTCGGCGTGCGCGCACAGCCGTCCGAGCGCGGCGAGAAGCTGCGAGTCGCGGTTGCGCTCAAGGAGCCACCGTTCGGCGCGCTCGATGCGCGCACGCGCCTCGGCGGCCTTCTCTTCCGCTAGAAGGCCTTCTGGCAGCTCGCCATAGAGCGAGACGAGCTGTGGCACCCATTCGGCGGCG
This sequence comes from Burkholderiales bacterium, assembly GCA_035762345.1. Classification (GTDB taxonomy): domain Bacteria; phylum Pseudomonadota; class Gammaproteobacteria; order Burkholderiales; family SG8-39; genus SCGC-AG-212-J23. The sequence continues at coordinate 14,601 of DASTPE010000114.1, read as the reverse complement.
AGCGCATTCTCCAGGATTTCGCGCGCGAATGCCGCCATGCCGAGCGCGGTCGCATGCCGCGCGCCGGCGGCGGCGATGCGCGGCTGCACCCGGTCGACCGCGGCGACGCTGCGCCAGCGGCGCTCAAAAGCGCCGCCGTCATCGGCCGAGCGCGCCAGTAATTCGACCGTCGCCTGAACCTTGTATTCCTCCGCGAGCGCCGGAGAAATGGCGTCGCGCTTCGACAGCTGCGAAGCGAGGCGCAGCACTTCGTCCCAGGCGCCTGCGCCGCGCTCGGCGCGCAGCAGCATGCGCGTCGTGGCAACGTGCTTCGGCCCCGCGCCGTGCAGGTTGCGCAGCGCTTCGCGCGCCGCGGCGAAGTTCCGGTCCTCGAGCGCGAGCTCCGCCCGACTGACGAGGCGCGCGGTCTGCAGCGCCTCGCCCAAGTCGTCGGCGCGTTCCAGCCAGCGGTCGCGGCGCTCGAAATCGCGCATCTGGTGCGCCGCGCGCGCGGCAAGCAACGCTGCGACGCCTCGGTTCGGGCCGCCCTCGAAGGCGATCGCCGCCTCCTTCTCTGCTCGCGCATATCTGCCTTCGTAATACGCCTGCAGCGCGGCCGCCAGGGCGGCGTGGGCGCGCTCACGGCGGCGGCGCAGGCGCCATGCGCGCACCATGGCGGGCAGGGAGAGCGCGGCTCCGACCAGCCGGAACACGAGGTACAGAGCGGCGAACGACGCGACCGCGGCGATGGCAAAGAACACCATCGACATCTCAACGCGCCACGGCGGGTAGAAGAAGAGCACGTAACCGGAATCGGCGCGCCCAAGCACCGCCAGAGCAACCGCCGCGCCGGCGACCGCGAGCAGCCAGAGGAGCGACTTCACCTGGTGCTTTTCATCCCCGGGGTTTGCGCGCGGCGCGAGGTGAATCCGCGCACCGCGTCCAGGCTTTCCGAGATGGTCGGCATCTCGAAGCTGATCGACGCGGCCGAAAGCTGTTTCAGCTGCGCGAGCGCATCGGCGGTGTGCTTGCCGCGGACGTCGAAATAGCGGCGGATCCAGGCATCCGCCGCGCGCAGGTCCTCGCGATATCCTGCCTCGTCGCGTACGAGCAGCGACAACCGGGCGTTAAGGAGCCGCAGGCGCAGGTTCTCCCGTAGAAAATAGGCCTGCGGGGGCGGCACAAGCGGCGGCTCGGACGTGCCGACCTGGCGCACTACCACGAGCTGCTTCACTTCGCTCCACACTTCCGAGCCAAGGCGCGACCAGAAGCCGCCGTCCTGAGCCGCGGTTCGTTCCTTCACCGGGACGGATCGTTCTTCGAAGGCGAGCGGCAGGGAATCCACTGCGGCCACCAGGCTGTCGATGCGCGAGCTCATGGCCGCGATGTCCAGCACGGGCAGCGCCTTGAGGCGCTCGATGTCGCGTGCGAGCGCTCGCCGCACCGGCACGAACTGCGGCCGGTCAGCCTTCGCCAGGCGCGCGTCGGCCAGTTGGAGCGCAAGTAGCGCCGCGCGCACATTGCCCGCAAGCTGCAGCTGCTGCGAGGCGATTGCGAGGACCTGCTCGATCTCGGCGAGTTGCCATTCGTCGCGGTTGCGCGAAAGCTCCTGATACAGCGCCTCGAGCGCGAGCCTCTGGCTGTCGGTCTCGGCAAGACGCGACTCGAGCTGCGCGACCTTCAATTGCGCCTCGCGCATGCCCTCCTGCGACAGCCGCGCGATCGAGCGCGCCTCGCGCGCGTCGTGCTCGAGGTCGCGCAGGCGGCGCGCGAGTTCGTCCTGTGTGGCGGCGATACGGTTGCGCGCGTCGAACCAATAGAGCGTCGCCAGGCCGGCGGCAAGCAGAACCGCGATGAGCGCAAGAGTCGGGCTACGGGGGCGAGGCGGGGTGTCGGCCATGCGATCGAAAGTATGCCACCAGCGCCTCGAGCACCTGCTCGTCCGACGGGCCGGCGAGCACGACCTCGCGCACCGCCCGCTCGCGCGCATTGTCGGCGACGCGCGGGTGAGGCACGAAAAGCGGCCGCGCTTTGAGGAAAGCGCCGTCAAGGATGTCGAACAGATTCGCGAGTCCCTGCGAGGACGATACGGTGATGGCGTCGATCTCGTTTTCCGTCCATCGCCGTGCGCCCTTGGGACGCGTGCGCCGGTAGCCTGCCGCGTATACGACATCCGCGCCCCGGCTGCGCAAGGTGTCGCCGAGCAGTTCTCGCCCACCCTCGCCGCGAAAGATGACGATGTGTTTGCCGGCCACCCGCTGCAGCTCGTCGTGTGCGAGAAGCGCCTCGCTGTCCGCGCCGGCTTGCGGCGCAATGACGTTCTTCACGCCGCGATGCTCGAGCTCGCGCCGGGTACCGCCGCCAACCGCCGCCGCCGGCAGCGCGCGCGGCCAGACGTCCAGGTGCGCCATGATCTTGCTCACCGCGGTCGGGCTGACAAATACCGCGAGATCGAACTTGTGGAGCTGCTGCAGCTCGGGCGGCGCGGGAAGATCTTCGATTTCGATCGCCGGAAAGAGGTACGCGCGCCCTCCCGAGGTCTCGATCAGCCGCGCGAGATTCGCGGCGCGCTCGCCGGGGCGCGTCACCAGGATGCCGCGGCCGCGCAGGCTCTCAGAGCGCAAGGATTTCGTCAGCGCCCTGCGCGCGCAGCGCCGCCGCTGCTCGCTCTCCGGTGGCTTCCGGTTCGCGCGCCTCGCCTTCCAGCTCGCAGCGTACGACGCGCCTGCCGTCGCTCGATGCTACGAGCGCCCGCAACCTCAGTTTCCCGGAGCATTCCGCGTACGCCGCGAGCGGCAGCGAGCAGCTCCCGCCCAACGCGCGGCTCACCGCACGCTCGGCGCGCACGCAAGCGGTCGTCGCGCTGTCAGCGAGCGGCGCGAGCAGCGCCGCAACATCGTCGTGCGCCACAAGGCACTCGATGCCAAGCGCTCCCTGGCCCGGCGCCGGCAGCATTTCATCGACTTCGAGGTGCGCCGTCGCGCGCGCGGCGAGCCCGAGACGCTCCAGCCCTGCGGCGGCGAGAACGATGGCGTCATACTCCCCGCGGTCCAGCTTGGCGAGCCGCGTATCGACGTTGCCGCGCAGCAAGCGAATCTCGAGCCGCGGATGGCGCTCCGCGATCTGAGCAGCGCGCCGCAGGCTCGAAGTCCCAACGCTCGCGCCTCGAGGCATTTCAGCAAGTGTTTGGTACGAGAGCGAAACAAAGACGTCCCGTGGATCCTCGCGCGCGGTGATCGCGGCAAGCGTGAATCCCGGCGGCAGCTCGGCCGGGACGTCCTTGATCGAGTGCACCGCGAGGTCCGCGCGGCCATCGCTCATCGCCTGCTCAAGTTCCTTGACGAAGAGGCCCTTGCCGCCCGCCTGATCGAGCCGCCGGTCCACGAGCTCGTCCCCTCGGGTCGAAAGCGGCAGCGTCTCGACCACGAGGCCGCGATGCAGCGTCTCGAGCCGGTGCTTGATGTGCCCGGCCTGCCATAGGGCGAGCCGGCTGCGGCGCGTCGCGATTACGAGCTTCATGTTACGAGGTCGCGCACGAGCGGCCATTGCCTTCGGCTTACCGCGAGCTTTTCCTCCACACCATCGAGCTGCACCAGCCAATGCGCGTCGTCTTCCTCGTCCGCCGCGCGCTCGAATCCGCGGATCGCGGCGCGCGCCACCAGGCAGTTGCGGTGGATGCGCACGAAGCGCGCGGCGAACTCGCGTTCGAGCACGACCAGCGGCTCCTCGATCAGGTACTCGCGTTGACGTGTGCGTACCGTCACGTATTTCTGCTCGGCTCGAAGGAACAAGATATCGCGCACCGGGACCAGCGCGATACGGTGACGTTCGGGGATCGACAGGTATTCGCGCGGCCCGTCCGCCGCTTTTGCCAGCCGTTCGCCTTCCGGGATTGATGCCTTGCGCAGTGCGGCGGCAAGCCGCTCGGCGCGCACCGGCTTCAGCAGATAGTCGAGGGCGTTCAGCTCGAACGCCTCGACCGCATGGCGGTCGTGCGCGGTAACGAAGATGATGCGCGGCGGCTGCTCGAGCGAGCCAAGATGTCGCGCCACCTCGAGCCCGCCCATGGCCGGCATCTTTATGTCCAGCAACACGATTTGCGCGTCGCTTCCGGGGATGAGCTCGACCGCCTCGACGCCATGGCGGGCCTCGCCCACGACACGCGTCGGCACTTCCGCGGCGATGTCGCCGAGCAGCTCCTTCAGGCGCTCGCGAGCCGGGGTTTCGTCGTCCACGATGAAAACCTTCAGCGGGCCCGTTGGCGCGTTCATAGCGCTTTCACCCGGTAGGGTATCTCGATCTCCACGCAGTAGCGGCCGGCGGCGGCCTGGGTGGCGATCCTCGCTTCGGCATCGAAAAACAGCTGCAGCCGCTCGCGGATGTTCTCGAGCGCCATGCGGTTCCCGGCACGCTGGACTTCGGGGTGTCCCTGCGCGTCCACCAGATACGGATTCTCAATGCGTGCGAGCACGCGGTTGCCGAGCCGCTCGATACGCACGAGCACGTCCCCAGGTCCGGCACCTGGCTCGACGCCATGGTAGACCGCGTTCTCGAGCAGCGGCTGCAGGACCATCGGCGGCAGCAGCGCGTCCACCGGCGCGCCGTCCAGGTCCCATGTGATGCGCAGGCGCTCGCCAAGGCGCAGTTGCTCAAGCTCTGCGTAGCGCTCGAGCAACGCAATTTCATCGGAAAGCCGCACAAACTGCCGCGCATCGGACATCAGTGTGCGGAAAAGGTCCGCGAGATCCTCGAGCGCGCGCTCGGCGCGCAGGGGATCGCGACGGATGAGGGCAAGCACGGTGTTCAGGCTGTTGAACAGGAAGTGCGGACGGATACGCGCCTGCAGCGCCTGAAGGCGAGCTTCGGCAAGCGCAGGCGAGTGCGCTTTCCAGAGGAGGCGAAAATAGGAGAGGAGCGCCGCAGCAACCAGGATCGCGAGTAGAACGTGTGCCGGGGCTGCGCTTACGCCGGTCGCGGCAACGTATGCCCCGACCAGTGTCGCGACCAGCGCTAGCACCACCGCGTACCCGCTCCAGTACGGCAACCGGCGCAGAGCTGCGGAGAACGCAAAAAGCACCACGATAATCACGAACAGCAGCGGCTCCGTGAACGCGGCGGCCTCGACGAATCGCTCGAGCGCTTGCGTGACATTCGCCGAGGCGAACAACGCGCCGGCCAGCAAGGCCGCGTTCACCGCAAGCAGGATGCGCGCGATAACGCCGAGGTTGCGGAAGTCTGGCAGCAGGTCCGGATGAGAGTTTTGCCTTATACTGGCCATGGTTACGAAGAGGTCTTCAACTGTATTCTTATGCCACGAAAGCGCTCTCCCTGGTCTGCGCGCTTCGCCGAGCCCGTTGACGAGCGGGTCAAGCGCTTCACCGCTTCGGTCTCCTTCGACCAACGCCTGGCCAAGTATGACATCGAGGCGTCGCTCGCCCACGCCGATATGCTGGCGGCGCAGGGTGTGTTGACGCGGCGCGACTTGGCGGCGATTCGGCGCGGGTTGCGGCGCATCGGGCAGGACATCGAGGCCGGGCGGTTCCGCTGGTCGCTCGATGCGGAGGACGTGCACCTCAACATCGAGCACCGATTGACGGCGCTCGTGGGTGATGCGGGCAAGCGCCTGCATACCGCGCGTTCGCGCAATGACCAGGTCGCGACTGACGTGCGGCTCTGGTTGCGCGCCGAGCTCGACGCATTGCGCGGCCTTATCGGCCGGCTCGAGGCCGCGCTGCTCAACAAGGCGGAGCGCCATGCCGCCCTCATCATGCCCGGCTTCACGCACCTGCAGGTCGCCCAACCGATCACTTTCGGCCATCACCTGCTCGCCTACGTCGAGATGCTGGAGCGCGACCGTGAACGGCTGAGCGAAATCAGGAAACGCGTGAATCGACTGCCGCTCGGCGCCGCCGCACTGGCAGGTACGAGCTTTCGCATCGACCGTGTCCGCGTGGCGCGCGCGCTCGGCTTCGAGCGCCTGTGCGATAACTCGCTCGATGCGGTGTCGGACCGGGATTTCGCGATCGAGTTTTGTGCCTGCGCAGCCCTCATCATGGTCCACCTGTCGCGCCTCGCCGAAGAACTCGTGCTGTGGGTGAACCCGCGTTTCGGATTCGTGCGCCTGCCCGAAGCGTACTGCACCGGCTCGTCGATCATGCCGCAAAAAATGAACCCTGACGTGCCCGAGCTTGTGCGCGGCAAGAGCGGCCGGGTGTTCGGGGCGCTGGTCGCGCTGCTGGTGCTCATGAAAGCGCAACCACTCGCGTACAACAAGGACAATCAGGAGGACAAGCAGCCGCTGTTCGACACGGTGGACACGCTCAAGGACTCGGTGGCGGTCCTCACCGGCCTGATGGCCGGGCTGCAGCCGGTGCCGGACGCGATGCGCGCCGCGGTGCAGGAAGGCCATGCCACTGCCACCGATCTTGCCGATTATCTCGTGCGCAAGGGCGTACCGTTTCGCGACGCCCACAACGTGGTCGCGCGCGCGGTGCGCGCGGCACAGGTTGCCGGCGTCGATCTCGGCGCCTTGCCGCTGGCGACGCTAAGAAGCCTTTCGAAGAGGATTGGTTCCGACGTGCGGCGCATCCTCACGCCGGAGGGTTCAGTCGCCGCACGCCGGCATCCCGGCGGCACCGCACCTACCCAGGTGCGCAGGGCCGTTCGACGCGCGCGCAGGCGCCTGCGGCGATGACGGGGGAAACCTGCATCACATCGTGATGCAGTACGTCGACGGGGGCAGGCTCGAGAAGTACTGTTCCGGCGCTTGGAGCACGTCGCCAACTACCCGGTAATCCGCAAGCTCGGCGAGGGCGCGACCTCGGAGGTGTTCCTATGTCAGGATCCGTTCCGCGGCCGCCAGGTCGCGGTGAAGCGGATTTTCCCCGAATCGCTGCGTGACCCGGCGCGCGGCCGGCTCTTCCGGAAGCTCTTCTTCACCGAGGCGTCGCTCGCCGGCAAGCTCGACCACCCGCACATCGCGCAGATCTATGACGCCGGTATCGGCGAGGACTCTGGCTACATCGTCGTGGAGTACGTCCCGGGAGGCACCATGGAGCGCTTCTGCGGCTCCGACACCCTGCTGCCGATCGAGCAGACCATGGAGATCATCTTCAAGTGCGCGCGTGCGCTGTCGTACGCGCACATGCAGGGCGTGACCCATCGCGACATCAAGCCGGGCAACCTGCTCTACGCCGCCGCGCCCACGGACGTGCGAATCGGCGATTTCGGCCTGGCGCTCAACGTAAGCGCCGAGACGACGCAGATTACCGGGGTCGGTTCGCCGGCGTACATGTCGCCCGAGCAGATCCGTGAGGAGCTCGTCGATCACCGCACCGACCTGTACTCGCTCGGCGTGGTCATGTACCAGATGCTTTGCGGCAAGCTGCCGTTCCAGGGCTCGAACAAGTTCAGCATCATCTATCAGATCACCCAGCAAGAACCGGCGCCGCCTTCGTCGCACCTGCGCGGCGTGCCGGAGGCGCTCGACCGCATCGTGCGCCGCGCGATGCAAAAGGACGCGGCGGCGCGCTACCAAAGCGGCGACGAGTTCGCCGACGATCTGGTCGGAGCTTTGCGCAGCGCCTCCGGCCCCGCCCGCCGCGAGAGCTTGGGTGAGGCCGACAAGTTCGCAGCATTACGCGCGCTCGGCTTTTTCAAGCGCTTTGCCGAGGCGGAGCTTTGGGAAGTGGTGAGGATCGGACAGTGGCAGCGCGTAAAGGTAGGCACGGAGATCGTGCGCGAGGGCGAGCCGGGCGACTTCTTCTGCGTGCTCCTCGAGGGCGAAGCCCGCGTGACGAAGAACCACAAGCTCATCAGCGTACTCGGCCCTGGCGAATGCTTCGGCGAGATGGCGTACCTCTCGGCCGAGCGGCGCGAGCGCGGCGCGACCGTGACCGCTTCGACGGACGCACACATCGTGCGCGTGCCCACCACCGAGCTCGAACGCGCCTCGGTCGGTTGCCGCGCGCACTTCGACCGCGCGTTCGTCAGCATCCTGGTCGAGCGGCTCAACCTGGCCAACATGAGGCTCACATCGGGCTAGGTGCAGCGCTGCGGCAGGAGCTTCGCATCGAATCGGCGCTGCGCGCATCCGGGGGCTGCATTCATCGTAGTTATGCTGTCGTGATCGGCGGCAAGCGCTGTTTTCTAAAGACCAACTCAGCCGACAGGCAGGACATATTCGCCGCCGAAGCGCAGGGGCTGCTCGCACTGCGTGACGCCGGACTGCGCGCTCCTGAGCCTCTTGCGCAGGGCGTCGCCGGCGGCGAGGCGTACCTGCTACTCGAGTACCTTGAGCTCCAGCGCCCGGGCGACTTTGCCGCCCTTGCTCGCATGCTCGCCAGAGCGCATCGACAACCGGCGGCGCACTTCGGCTGGGCTCGCCACAACTACATCGGCTCGACGCTCCAGAACAACGCCTGGTGCGACGACTGGGGCCAGTTCTGGCGCGAGCGCCGGATGCGGCCGCAGCTCGAGATGGCTGGCCTCGACGTCGATCTCGGTGCGCTCGATCATTGGCTGGACAACCATAAGCCGCAGCCTTCGCTGCTGCATGGTGACCTGTGGAGTGGGAACGTGGGCTTTTCGCAGAGCGGGCCCGTGGTGTTCGATCCTGCGGTGTACTACGGCGACCGCGAGGCGGACCTCGCAATGACCGAGCTATTCGGTGGATTCTCGCGCGAGTTCTACAAGGCTTACGATGAAGCTTTTCCGCTGGCCGAAGGTTACGAGAAGCGGAAATCTCTCTATAACCTGTATCACCTGCTCAATCACCTGAACCTGTTCGGCGGCGGCTATCTCGGGCAGGTCAGGTCGTGCTTACGCCTTCTCGGTCTCTAGAAGCTTCTGCAGCTCACCCGACTGGTACATCTCGCGCATGATGTCCGAGCCGCCGACGAACTCGCCGTTCACGTAGAGCTGGGGAATCGTGGGCCAGTTGGCGTACTGCTTGATGCCTTCGCGGATCTCCTGGTCGGCGAGCACGTTGACGCTGTGGAAGTCCTTCACGCCGCAGGCGTTCAGCACCTGCACGGCGAGCGCCGAAAAGCCGCACTGGGGAAACTGCGGCGTGCCCTTCATATAGAGCACGACGCGGTTGCCGGTGACCTGCTGCTTGATTTTCTCTTGAGTGTCCATGGTGCGATTTTATCGCGTTCCGCCGCTCACCCGCGGGATTCCCGCAAGATCGGGCCAGCTCGTCACGCTTTCAAGGCCAGCCGCTGACAATAGCTCACGCACGGCCCGGTCCTGGCCCATGCCGTGCTCGAGCAAGAGCGATCCGCCCGGCGCTAGGTGCGCCGCGGCGCCGTGCGCTATTTCCCTGATTGCGTCGAGGCCATCCGGGCCCGCCACCAGCGCGCCCGCGGGCTCGAAGCAAAGCTCGGCGAGATGCGGGTCCCCTTCGGCGATGTACGGGGGGTTCGAGACGATGAGATCAAAGCGCTCGGCCCCGAGCGGCTCGAGCCAGCGGCCATGCCGGTAATCGATATCGAGGCCGTGTTTCGCTGCGTTGCGCCTTGCGACCGCGAGCGCGGCGGCACTCGCGTCCACCGCGACCACCCGTGCGCGCGGACGGCGCTTCTTCAAGGCGAGGGCGACCGCGCCGCAGCCCGTGCCGAGATCCGCGGCGGCCGAGAATTCCCTTTCCATTGCCAGGTCCACCAGGAGCTCGGTCTCCGGGCGCGGAATCAGGACGGCCGGGTTGACCGCGACCTCGATGCCGTAGAACTCCTTGCGGCCGAGGATGTATGCGACTGGCTCGCCGGCGCGCCGACGGGTCGCCATCTCAAGAAAGGATTTTTCAATGCCCGCCGGCAATTCCCGTTCAGGAAAAGCAAGCACGCTCGCCTCGGAAAATCCGACCGCGGCGGCGAGAAGCAGCCGCGCTTCGCGAGGGTCGACGCCGCTCGCGCGTAGAGCCTCCTCGAGGGTCAAGCCGCTTCTTCGGTAAGGCTCGCGAGCTGCTCGGCCTGGTGCTCGTGCGCGAGCGCATCGATGATTTCCTCGAGCTCGCCGTCCATGATGCGGTCGATCTTGTAAAGAGTGAGATTGATCCGGTGGTCGGTCACCCGCCCCTGGGGAAAGTTGTAGGTGCGGATGCGCTCCGAGCGATCGCCCGAGCCGATCAGGGATTTGCGTGTCGAGGCCATCTTCTGCTGCTGCTCGCGCTCCTGCTTGTCGCGGATGCGCGCCGCTAGTACGGAGAGCGCCTTCTCGCGGTTTTTGTGCTGCGAGCGCGAGTCCTGGCATTCGACCACGATGCCCGTCGGCAGGTGCGTAACGCGGATAGCCGATTCGGTCTTATTGACGTGCTGGCCACCGGCACCCGAGGCACGGAAGGTGTCGATGCGAAGCTCGGCCGGGTTGAGCACGACATCGTCGATCATGTCGGCCTCCGGCAACACCGCAACGGTGCAGGCCGAGGTGTGAATGCGCCCTTGCGCCTCGGTCTTGGGAACGCGCTGCACACGGTGGCCGCCCGACTCGAACTTGAGCCTGGAGAAAGCGCCCTGGCCGGCAATGCGCGCGATGACCTCCTTGTAACCGCCGAGCTCGGAGGGGCTCTCGGAGATCAACTCGACCTGCCAGCCCTGGCGCTCGGCGTAGCGCGTATACATGCGGAAAAGATCGCCGGCGAAGAGCGCCGATTCATCGCCACCGGTGCCGGCGCGCACCTCGATGAAGAGATTGCGCTCGTCATTCGGGTCCTTCGGCAGCAGGGCCGTCTGCAGGTCGCCCTCAAGGCGCCCCATTGCCGCGCGCGACTTCTTCAGTTCCTCCTCGGCGTAGGCCTTCATCGCCGGATCGGCGGCGAGCTCGCGCGCCTCGCCCGCGTCGCGCTCCACTTGCAGGTAGGCGTTGAAAAGAGAAACGACCGAGGAGACCTCGGCGTGCTCGCGCGAGAGGCGCTTGAACTGCTCGAGGTCGCGGGTCGCGTTTTCTGCTGCGAGCAGGCGATCGAGCTCGCTCAGGCGGCCGACCATGCCGTCCAGCTTGGCGCGCAAGCGGGGATTCACCGTGGCCGACTCACTTCGGTCGGTTCAGGCGCGCGAGCGTCTCGGACAGCGCCTGCGTAGGACCGTGCATCAGCTTGTTGGTGAGCTTCCGCGACAGCGCCTCCAGCACCTGCGCCGGGTCCTGGCCGCGCTGGAGCGCCTTCAGCGCGCGCTCAAGCTCGTCGCGCCGGGTCGCGTCCGCCTCGTCGCGCAGCGCACGGATCAGCGGAACGCCCTCGCGCAACCGCATCCAATGCATGAACTGCCCGACCTGGGCATCAATGATGGCCTCAGCCTGTTCGAGCGCCGAGCGGCGCGCGTCGAGGTTCGTACTTACGATGCTGGCCAGGTCGTCCACGGTGTAGAGGAAAACGTCATCCAGCTCGCCCGCCTCCTGCTCGATGTCGCGCGGCACGGCGAGATCCACCATGAACATCGGCCGCCGACGGCGCGCGCGCAGCGCGCGCTCGACCAGCCCCTTGCCGAGAATCGGCAGCGACGATGCCGTGCACGACACCACGATGTCGTATTCGTGCAGCCGCCCGCCGAGCGAGCGCAGCTCGATAGCGTGCGCGTTGAAGCGAGTCGCCAGACGCTCGGCGCGCTCGAGGGTGCGATTGGCGACCGTAATACGCGCCGGTGCTTGCGCCGCAAAGTGGGTTGCGGTCAGCTCGATCATCTCGCCAGCGCCAATTAGAAGCACGCTTTGATCCTTGAGGCTGGGAAAGATGCGTGCCGCCAGCTTGACCGCCGCGGCTGCCATCGACACGCTCGCCGCGCCGATGTGCGTGGTCGAACGAACTTCCTTCGCCACCGCGAACGAGCGCTGGAAAAGGCGGTGCAGCAGGCTGCCGAGCGTGCCGGCCGCCTCGGCGGCGCGCGCCGCCTCTTTCATCTGGCCTAGGATCTGGGGCTCGCCGATGACCATCGAGTCCAGCCCCGAGGCGACGCGGAACGCGTGGCGCACCGCCTGCTCGCGGGGCAGCGTGTAGAGGTAGGGCTGCAGCGCATCGGGTGCGAGGTGGTGGTACTGCGCGAACCAGCACGCGAGCTCGGCCGGCTTGTCGTCCGCCGAGACATACACCTCGGTACGGTTGCAGGTCGAGAGAATCGCCGCTTCGCGCACCAGGCCCCGCTTTAGCTCCGAGAGCGCCTCATGGAGGCGCTCGACGTGGAACACCACGCGCTCCCGCACAGCGAGCGGCGCGGTCTGGTAATTCAAGCCCAGAGTGAACAGCGATGCGCCCAAGGCCGCGATTATACGAGGCTTTTCACCTTCCCGGCGCCAAGCCGAGCCGCGACACGGCGGCGCGCAGCGCGTGCGCGTGGACCGGCTTCACGACGTAGGCGTCAACGCCCAGGCGATAGCTTTCGAGCACATCGCGCTCCTCGCTTGAAGTGGTCATCACCACCACCGGGATCGCACGCAGCTGCGAGCCTTTCATGCGCCGCAAGACCTCGATGCCGTCGATCTTCGGCATCTTGATGTCGAGTAGCACGAAGCGCGGCGCATCACCGGGGTCGCGCTCGGCATACGCGCCGCCGCAAAACAGGAAGTCGAGCGCCTCGGCGCCATTCTTTACCCAATGCACGTGGCTGCCGGCGCTCGCTTCGCACAGCGCGTGCAACGTGCGCTCTGCGTCGGCGGCGTCGTCCTCCACGAGCAGGATCATGATCCTCGATGCGCAGCAAGAAACTCGAGCGCGGCCACGTCCCGCAGCACTAGGGTCCGGCCTGCGCGCTCGAGTACGCCTTGCCGCGCCAGGCGGGACAGCTCGCGCGTCACCTGCTCGCGCGCAGTGCCTACGCGGCTGGCAACCTCGGAATGTGTCGGTGCGGGGTCGAGGCGGGAGCAGTTGGCGTCCACGCCGGCAGTGCGCGCGAGACGCAGGAGTTCGATCCGGATGCGCCGCGGCACAGGCTGCGCGCCGAGCTCGAGCAGGCGCTCGGTGAGCTCGCGCGCCGAGCGGGCAAGTCGCTGCAGCAGCCGCTCGCGCACCGAACCGTGGCTGGCAACGATCGAGCGGAACACTTCGCCCGGCATGAAGGCGATGAGCGACTCGCGCAGCGCGCGAACGTCGGCTAGGCGCTCATAGCCATCGAGGGCGGAGTGCTCGCCGAATATGTCACCCGCGCCGATGTCATGAAAGATAATGCGCCGCCCGCGTCCCGCCGCCGCGGTAATGCGCAGCGACCCTGCGACTACGAAATGGACCTCGCAGCCGAGGTCGCCCCGGCGCATGACGTACTCATTGCGGCTGCAGCGGATCCATCTGCATTGCGCTGCGATGTCGCGCAAACTGTAGCTGTCAAGGCCCTTGAAGAGCTCGATCTTCTGCAGGCCGAGCAGCATCGACTTCGACTGCACAGCGGCCATCCTCTCCCCCCAGCGCAAACTATAAATCAACGCCGAGCCTGGTGGCGGGCTTTGTCGCGTTTAGCTTGACCGGCACAAAGCCTGCATGCGCTTGTCTTTGCTCCCGGCCCATGCGCAACCGCAGCAAAGGCCGCCTCGGCCTAAAGGTAATTCACCGCCACCGCGCCGGCGACTCGACGTTCCGACGCGTCTCCGAGCTGGTATTCGTGCGCGGCCGACCCAGGGCGGTACTCGGCTGGATCGACGCCGGCGGTGTGCGCACCCCCCATCTACATCTGCGAGCTCGATCCGGCCAAGCTACGCAAAGCGGCGGCGTTCAAGCTCATGGTTGGATTCGACGGCAGCAAGATCGTAGAGGTAGTTGACCATTATCCCGAGATTCTTGAAGCCGCTTCTCCGACCAATCGGCGCCGAGGTTTATGCGCTCTAGGGGGCCCGTTGTCCAGGTAAAACCGTGCCACCGGGCGCCACTAACGTGCGGCAATACTGTCCTCGCAACCGGCTTCGCTCAACATGTACTTTCTTGCCAGCGCAGCTAAGATGGTCAAGCAAACTCCACCGACTGCTGAATCATCCGAAGCGGGCACCGCGCACGATCACGAATCCGCGGGTCTTTCCCGATGTCTTGTCCGCCACGGTGTTCATCGCTCTCCATAAACGCTCGGTGGGGACCCATACTGAAGGATATTTGTATCTCGCAACGTCAAGGACCAGAAGCCGATCCATGTTGCCATGGTAGGCGGCTAGAGGGGAGATATGGGCCATTGCTTGCTGACCAAGCGAGGCGCGCTGGTAGTTAACCAACATGAACTCCCGCTCGGTGCTCAAGCTTTGCCTGGCTATGGCGCGAAAGGAGTCGAGGCTGACATCTGAAGCGTAGAAGGCAGTCGCCTCCGCGCCGTGTGCTCGCAGCCAAGCAGCAAGCTGCGCCAACGGCATCCCCGGGAACGTGATCCTGAGGAGCATCGTCCTGAGCCAGCCGCGAACTTGCTCTTCCCCGGTTCCCCGCGTGAAGAACGTGGATTGCGTAAGACGGGGAAGCGAGTCGCGCAACGCATTCAGGACCACTACACAGCTCGCCACTCCACAAAACGCTGGGTGGGATTGTGATTCGAAATTTCCACTAAGCCTGTTGTAATTGGCGACAAATGCCGCTTCAGCGAGAAGTCGTAGGCCAGTGGGCGAATCGAGGGCGATGAGATCCTCTGGAAGAGGCCGGGGGTGCGTACACGATATACGAAAGGCGGC
>DASTPE010000113.1:0-12028 GCA_035762345.1 Burkholderiales bacterium | reverse complement strand
CGGGCTCTGCAAAGAGAAACGGCCGGACGACTCGTGCTTTTCGGCGGGCTTCGAAACCCTTGGGGTCAGACGGTCTGTCCGGCCGGTGCTGCAAGCCGGACAATACCCCTCATCCAACATACAAGGGGTCAGGACCCTTTTGTTTGCGCCCGGGCGCTGCGACGCGCCGCCTTGGAAAGGCCGATGGCGATCGCCTGCTTTGCGGAATGCGCTCCGTGCTTGCCTTCACGAACGTGCTCGATTTCTTCGCGCACGAACTCGCCGGCCGCGGCGCGTTCTACGGTGCGTTTATCTGGCATAAAGACTCCTTAGCTCGTCCTTGGCTCGCTCCAGTACCTTGCGCTGGCTGGCGGGCAGCTTTCGGCCGCCGCGATTGAGGTGGAACACCAGCATCGACATCGCCGAGCGGAACGGCGCGCTCTTGCGCCGCTTGCTGCGCTCGGCGGAGCACTTAAGCGAACGTGCTACCTCGTGGGGGCTGCACTTGGTAAAGACGCCATGCTCCAGATCGAGCGCATTGCTCGTGCGCATAACGCGCGCGGACCAGCGGCGACCGATGCGAGCCATGAACCTTCCCCACAAGAGATATTCCCTACGGCTCCTTCTCAGGCTCGCAGCCCAGCGGCGTGCACACCTGTTCCAGCGGCCGGCGCTCGGCGTCGACGCCGAGGAAGAGCGTCACAAGCGCGGCGACGCACATGAGCACGGAAGCGAAAGCATAAGCGCCGAAGAGCGCCGAGCGGCTGCCGCTTTCGATCATCGCGCCGTAGAGCGGCGGGCCGACGAAGCCACCGAGCGCGGTACCCGCGGCGTAGAAGAGCGAGATGGCGATGGCGCGCATCTCGAGCGGGAACACCTCGCTCACTGTGAGATAGGCGGAGCTCGCAGCCGCGGACGCGACGAAGAAGATCGCCGACCAAGACAGCGCCTGGCCGCTCGCGCTCAGCCATTGCTGCTGGAACGCGTATCCCGTGGCGAGCAGCCCGAGTCCCGCAAGGCCGTAGGTCGTGGCGATCATGACACGGCGCCCGACGTGGTCAAAAAGGTGGCCGAGGAGCAGCGGGCCGAGGAAGTTGCCAAGCGCGAACGGGAAGATGTAGTAGCCGACGCGCTCGTCCGCTACCCCGTAAAAGCGCGCCAGAACGAGCGCATAGGTGAAGAAGATCGCGTTGTAGAAGAACGCCTGTGACGTCATCAGAGTGAGCCCGAGGAGCGCGCGCCGGTTGTGGCGCACCGCGAGCACGTGGAACACATCGCCCCACGGCACCGAGCGGATCGGACGCAGGGCGAGGCGCTCTCTCTTCTCGGACTTCACGCCGACTTCGCGCTCGATCGTACGGACTACCCGTTCCGCCTCTTCGGCTCGCCCGTGCATGAGGAGCCAGCGTGGGCTCTCCGGGACGTTACGGCGCACAAGCAGGATCGCGAAGGCGAGAATGCCGCCCAGCGCGAACGCCATGCGCCAGCCATACGCGGCTCCCACCAGCCTCGGGTCCAGCAGAACGATGGAGAGACCGGCTCCCATCGCCGCGCCGACCCAGAACGTACCGTTGATCGCGAGCGCGACCCGGCCGCGCACCCGCGCCGGGATCAGCTCGTCGATCGCCGAATTGATCGCAGCGTACTCGCCGCCGATGCCGAAGCCGGTCACGAACCGGCACAAGGCGAACGAGACGATGTCCCAGGTGAATGCGGTCGCCGTCGTGGCGACGAGGTAGACCGCCAGCGTAACCAGGAAAATGCGCTTGCGCCCCATGCTGTCGACCAGCCGCCCGAAAAACAGCGCGCCGAGCACCGCGCCGGCGATGTACGCGGAGGCCGCCCAGCCAATCTGGCCCGCGCTGAGGCCGAGCGTCTCGGGCCGTTGCAGCGCCGGGCCGAGCGACCCGACCACCGTGACTTCCAGCCCGTCGAGCAGCCAAGTTACCCCGAGCGCGATCACCACGCGCCAGTGCCACGCGGACCACGGCAGGCGATCGAGCCGCGCCGGGATGTCGGTTTGAATCGTGCTCACCATGGTGTGGGACCGCGCGTTAGACTCGCCGTTCATGAAAAAGCTTTTGTATCTCGTCCTTGTTCATCTCCTCGTCGGAACTGCGAATGCGCAGTACCCTGCGAAGCCGCTGCGGCTTGTCGTGCCGTTTGCGCCGGGCGGGTCGACCGACATTTTCGCGCGCCTGATCGCCGAGCGCGCGCAAGGCCCGCTCGGCCAGCCGGTGGTGGTGGAGAACCGCGCCGGCGCCGCGGGCAACATCGGCGCCGAGGCGGTCGCGCGCTCGGCGCCCGACGGCTACACGCTCCTCATGGCGACGACCGGCGTCATGGCGATCAACAACGCGCTCTACAAGAACATGACCTACGACGCGGCGAAGGATCTCGAGCCGGTGCTCTTCGTCGCTTCGATCACCAACGTCCTCATCGTCCCGCCCGATCTTCCGGCGAAGAGCGTCGCGGAGCTCATCGCGCTGGCAAAGAAGGAGCCGGGCAAGCTTTCGTTCGCCTCCTCGGGTGCGGGCAGCTCGACGCACATGTCGGCGGAGCTCTTCAAGAGCCTGTCGGGCACCGACATCCTCCATATTCCGTACAAAGGGAGCGGCCAGGCGCTTCCCGACCTGATGAGCGGGCGTGTCTCCATGATGTTCGAGAACGCGCCGGGCGCGGTGCCGCATATCAGGGCGGGCAAGGTGCGCGCGCTTGCGCAGACCGGGAGCAGTCGCTCCGCCTCGATGCCCGACCTTCCGACCGTGGCCGAGTCGGGCGTGCCGGGCTACGAGTCGCTCTCCTGGAGCGGCATCGCGGTGCCCGCCGGCACCCCAGGCGCGGTCGTTAATCGTCTCAATAAAGATTTCAATTCCATTCTTGCGACGCCGGAAATGCGTCAGAAGCTCGCCGAGCAGGGCGCAGAGACCATCGGCGGACCGCCGGAGGCGTTCGCGCGGCACATCCGCGCCGAGCGGGAGAAGTGGTCGCGCCTCATCCGCGAGAAGAACATCGTAGTGAATTGATGGCGAGCCTCCTCGGCGCGCGCGCCGCGCGCGCCCGCATCTCGGCCTCGGCCCGCGCGGCGCAGCGCGCGCGCGAGCTGCGCGCCGTGGGCCGAAGCATCGTCGAGCTCGCGCAGGGCGAGCCCGACTTCAACACCCCCGACCACGTTATCGAGGCGGCGTACCGCGCCATGCGCGCCGGCCAGACGCACTACACGCCGGTTGACGGCACGCCGGAGCTCAAAGCGGCGATCGCAGTGAAATTCAAGCGCGAGAACGGCCTGGAATGCCGCCCGGAGAACATCTCAGCCGGCGCCGGCGGCAAGCAGATCCTTTACAACGCCTTGATGGCGACGCTCGACCCGGGCGACGAGGTGCTGATCCCGGCACCGTCATGGGTGGCGTACGCCGACATCACCAGCTTTGCCGAAGGCGTGCCGGTCTGGATCCCGACGCGGCCGCAAGACGGCTTCAAGTTGCGAGCGGACGCGCTGGAAGCGGCGATCACTCGAAAAGCCAAGTGGCTGATGCTCAACTCGCCGTCCAATCCCACCGGCGCGGTCTACAGCGCGGAGGAGCTGCGCGCGCTGGCGGCGGTGCTCGAGCGGCATCGTTCGCTGCATATCATCAGCGACGATATGTACGAGCACGTGCTCTTCGACGGTCGGCCCTTCGCCACGCTCGCCGCCGTGGCGCCGCAGCTCGCCGAGCGCACGCTCACCGTGAATGGCGTCTCGAAGACCTTCGCCATGACCGGCTGGCGCCTCGGCTATGCCTGCGGGCCGGCGGAGCTCATCCGCGCCATGGCGCGCATGCAAGGCCAGAGCTCGCTGAACCCCTGCTCGGTGAGCCAGGCGGCGGCGGTCGCGGCGCTGAACGGGCCGATGGACGTCGTGCACGAGCGATGCCGCGAGTTCCAGGCGCGGCGCGATTTCATCGTGCCGATGCTCGCCGCCGTGCCGGGCCTCGATTGCAGCGCGCCGGATGGAGCGTTCTATGTCTATGTCTCTTGCGCCGGATGGATCGGCAAGCGCACGCCGCAGGGACAGGCGCTCGAGAACGACGCCGATGTGACCGCGTATCTCCTCGAGCACGGGGTCGCGGTTCCGAATGGCGCCGGCTACGGCCTGTCGCCGTACTTTCGCGTCTCCTTCGCGAGCTCGCTCGCCAACCTCCAAGAGGCCTGCCGCCGCATCGACTCCGCGGCGCGCGCGCTCGGCTGAGATGCATCTCGTCGAGCGCTTTGCCGACTGGGCAGTGGGTTTTCGAAGCCAATCCCTTTTCCCGGGGGTAGTGCATCACGCCCGACGCGCGGTCATCGATTGGCACGCCGCGCTGTACCCGGGGATGATCGTCCCGCCGGTGACCCTCATGAAGAAAGCCTTCGCCGCAGAGAGCGACTCGCCGCGGCTCAAGGCGTTGATCGAGGGCACCGCGGCGCACACGGTGGAGGTCGACGACATCTTCCGCGACGGCATCTACCACCCCGGCGCGCCCACGATTGCGGCAGCAGTTGCATTTTCAAGAAAGGACTTCCTGAGAGCAGTCATCGTCGGCTACGAAATCTCCACGCGCATCGGCGCCGCGATGGGAAAGGCTCACTACAAGCACTGGCACAATACCGGCACCATCGGGGCTTTCGGTGCCGCAGCGGCCGCGGCAGAGGCGCTCAATCTCGACCGCGGAAAGTTCGCGCACGCGCTCGCCACCGTCACGACGTTCGCCGCCGGCCTGCAGCAGGCGTTCCGGATGGACTCGATGTCGAAGCCGCTGCACGCCGGACGCGCCGCGGAAGCGGGCGTCAGCGCGGCGCTAATGGCGCGCGAAGGCGTCACCGGCTCGCTCGACGTGATAAGCGGCTTTGCCAGAGCGATGGGCGACAACCCGGACTTCGAGCGCGGCCTCGCTACGCTCGGAAGCGACTTCCACATCACGCGCATGACCTTCAAGAACCACGCCTGTTGCGGCCACACCTTCGCTGCCATCGACGGCGCGCTCGAGCTCAAGAAGCGCATGGGGATCGAGGCGCACGAGATCGACGCCGTCGAGGTCGGAACCTACCGCGCCGGCCTGGAAGTGGCGCACTATGAAGAGCCGCGCACGCCGGCAGAGGGCCGCTTTTCCTTGAAATACGTTGTCGCCACCGCCCTGACCCACGGCTCGGTGCGCCTTGCCGCTTTCGAACCGGAACGCCTGCGCGATCCCAACACGAGAGACGTTCTCAAGAAAATCAAGACGTCGCTGGATCCCGAGCTGGAGGCGGCATTCCCGGCGAAGCGCGCGGCGCGGGTCGCGATTACCGCGCTCGGCCACCGTGAAGAATGGCTGCAGCCGACGCGCATCGGCGATCCCGATGCACCGCTCTCCGACCGGGCGCTGGAGGAGAAGTACTTCGAGCTCGTCACCCCGGTGATCGGCGAGGCGAAGGCGAAGGAGATTCTCGCTCGCCTGTGGCGGCTGGAATGAGCCTCGCGAAGGCGCTCTTCGCGCCGCGATCGGTCGCGCTCGTCGGGGCTTCGGGCGACGCCGCAAAGAACACCGCGCGTCCGCAGCGCTACCTGAGAAAACACGGCTACCCCGGAAAGGTGTTCCCGGTCAATCCGACGCGCAAGGAGATCCTCGGCGAGAAGGCGTATGCCCGCGTCTCCGACATTACGCAAACGGTAGAGCACGCCTACATCCTGATCGAGGATGTGGAGCAGGCGCTCGAGGACTGCGGCAGGCGCGGCGTCGCGGTGGCGAGTATTTTCAGTGGCGGCTTCGCCGACGCCGGGGCGCAGGGCATGCGGCGCCAGGCCGGGCTCGTGGCGCGCGCACGCACGCTCGGCGTACGGCTCCTCGGCCCGAACAGCATGGGCGTGATCGACGTCCCGGGCCGTCTCGCGCTCAGCGTGAACGCGGTGCTCGAGATGGACACGCTGCCCGCGGGCACGACGAGCATCGTCTCGCAGAGCGGGACCATGCTCGGCACGCTGCTCTCGCGCGGCGCGGCACGCGGCCTGGGCTTCGCCAAGCTGGTGTCGGTCGGCAACGAGGCCGACCTCTCAGTCGGCGAGCTGGTGGAGCTGCTCGCCGCGGATCCCGGCACGCGCGTCATCCTGCTTTTCCTCGAAACGATCCGGGATGCGGAGCGGCTGGCGCGCGCGGCCCGCGCGGCGCATGCTGCCGGAAAGGCTGTTGTCGCCTACAAGCTCGGTCGCTCGGCGCTCGGCGAGGCCGCCGCGCTCTCGCACACCGGCGCGCTTGCCGGCGCCGACGCTGCGCTGGACGCCTACTTTCGCGACTGCGGCATCGTGCGCGTCGACATGCTCGAGAGCCTGCTTGAAATCTCCCCGCTCCTCTCCGGAAGAAAAGCCCTGGACCTGAAAAGACCTGGACGGGTTAGCGTCGTGACAACCACTGGCGGTGGGGCAGCGAGCGTGGTGGATCGCCTCGGCATGCGCGGCGTCGAGCTCGCCGCGCCGATCATGGACCTTACGATGGCCGCGAGCGGACAGAACTACGCCGTAGCGCTCGAGAAGGCGTCGGCATCCGAATGCGACCTGGTTGTCGCATGTGCGGGCTCCTCGGCTCAGTTTCATCCCGAGCTTGCCGTTCAGCCAATCATTCAGTCGAAAAAATCAAAACCCGTAGTGTGCTTCTTCACTCCGCACGCGGACCGCTCGCTGGCGCTTGCCGCCGCCGCCGGAATCCCGGCGTTCCGCACGCCCGAGGCCTGTGCCGATGCGGTCGCGGGGTTTCTCTCTTGGCGCCCGCCGAGGAAGCCGCCGGCACTCGCCGCTCCGGGCGATTCTCCGGAAAACCCGTTCGAGCTCGTCGCGGCGCTCGGTATCCCGGTCGCGCGGTGGGCGATCGCGGAAGCGCCTGCGTTCTCGCATTCGCTCACCTACCCGGTGGCGGTGAAGCTGCTGGAAGCGCACAAGACCGAGCGCGGCGGCGTCGCCCTCGGCGTCGCGAGCCGCGAGGAGCTCGAGAAGGCGGCGCGGCAGATGGGTGCCGCCCGGGTGCTCGTGCAGGAAATGCAGTCCGGGCTGGCCGAAGCGATCGTCGGCTATCGCGACGACCCCGTGGTGGGGCCCTTGGTGCTCGTCGGAGTGGGCGGCGTGCTGGCCGAGATCTATTGCGACTACGCGCTGCGCATCGCGCCGGTGGGCGAAACGGAGGCGGCCGAAATGGTCGAAGAGGTGAAGGGCCTGGCCGTGATCCGCGGCTATCGCAACCTACCGCGAGGCGACGTGAAGGCGCTCGCGCGCGCGGTGTCGGCGCTTTCGAGGCTTGCGCTCGCGGAGGGTCGGCCGGTGCGCGAGGCGGAGATCAATCCGCTCATCGTCAAACCCGATTTCGTCGTTGCGGTCGACGTCCTGGTCGCTCGGAAGGACGCCGCATGATCGGCTTCATTGGACTGGGCGTCATGGGCGAGCCGATGTGTCGCGACCTCGCCTCGAAGAGCGGCGCAGTGCGTTGGAGCTCGCCGGGCAGGCGCACGTCGAGCTCATGGGCGCGCGGAACGTCAAGTCAGCGCTCGAGCGCGCGGTGGCTGCCGGCAACGGCAAGAAGCACTTCCCTGTCCTCGTGAAGACGCTCTGATGCCGCAGGCCGCGCTGCGCGAGGTCCTGCACGTCGCGGGAGTCGAGTCCTCGGAAGTGCGCTTCGCCGGTGACGATCCGGTGCTTCCGCTGCGTTACCGCGTCGCGGCCGCCGCCTGCGGTGCGCTCGGCGCACTAGGCGTTGCTATCAGAAATCTTTCCGGAAAGATGCAACATGTGGCTGTGAACGCGCGATCGGCGGCGATCTCGCTACGCAGCGCGAGATACTTGCGCGTGAACGGCAAGGCACCGGCGGTCTGGGATCCCCTGAGCGGGTTCTATGCGGTGCGCGACGGCTGGATCAGCATCCACTGCAATTTCCCCAATCACCGCGAAGCAGCGATGCGCGTGCTCGGCGCACCTCACGAGCGCGCCCGCGCGGAAGAGGCGAGTCGCACGTGGGACGGCGCTGCGCTCGAAGAGGCGATCCATGCCGCGGGCGGCTGCGCGGGATATGTGCGCAGCCATGCGACCTGGCGTGAGCACTCGCAGGCGCGGGCAGTCGCGGCGCAACCGCTCCTGACGATCGAACGCATTGCAGACTCGCCCATAGAAAAGCTCCGACCGTCCAAGCGTCCGCTCGGCGGCGTGCGGGCTCTCGACCTCACCCGCGTGCTTGCCGGACCAACTTGCGCCAAGAGCCTCGCCGAGCACGGCGCCGAAGTGCTGAAGATCAGCGCGGCGCACCTGCCCGACTCCGGGCTGGTGGATCTCGACACCGGAATTGGCAAGCGGTCCGCGCGAGTGGATCTTCGAAATACGGACGAGCGGAGGATTCTCGAACAGCTGATCCGCGATGCGGATGTGTTCGTCCAGTCCTATCGTCCCGGCGCGCTCGCGGCGCGCGGATTGTCGCCCGAGTCGCTCGCGAAGCTCCGGCCCGGCATCGTGTGTGCGTCGCTCAGCGCCTGGGGCGTGACCGGGCCGTGGCGCGAGCGGCGAGGCTTCGACAGCATCGTACAGGCAGTGAGCGGCATTGCCGACGCGCACGGCAAAGGAGGAAAGCCGAGCCTGCTGCCGGTCTCTGCGATCGACTACGTGAGCGGGTACCTGATGGCTTTCGGCGTCTGCGTCGCGCTCGAGCGCCGCGCACGCGTGGGCGGGAGCTGGCTCGTGCGCGTTGCCCTTGCGCGGGTCGGGAAGTGGATCGTCGATCGCGGTATCGTGGAGAGCTACTCGGGCGTGCCCGATGATCTGCCTGAAGCGGAGCTCGCCCCGCTCCTCAGCGAGATGGACGCTCCGGACGGGCGCATCCGCTACCTCAAGCCCGTGCTCGAGCTTTCCGAAACGCCGCCGTATTTCGACCGGCCGCCAGTCCCACTCGGCTACCATCCGCCCGCATGGACTTCCAGCTGACGCCGGAGCAGCAGCAGTTCCGCGAGGCGGTCCTCGCATTTTCGAAAAAGCATCTCGCTTCCGGCGCCCGCGAGCGCGCGCACAGAGCCGAGTACCCGTGGGACGTCGCGAAGCTCATGGCGAAGCAAGGGCTGCTCGGCATCACCCTGTCCGAAACCGACGGAGGGCAGGGTGGCACCCTGATGGATGCCGTGATCGCCATCGAGACCGTGGCCTCGGTTTGCCCGCGCAGCGCGGATGTGGTGCAGGCGGGCAACTTCGGGCCGATCCGGGTTCTGGGCGAATACGGCTCTGCTTTTCAGAAAGAGCGTTTTCTTTCCAGACTTCTTTCAGGAGAAGCAGTCATCTCTGTCGGCATGACCGAGCCGGACGCAGGCTCCGCGGTCACCGATCTCAAGACGACGGCCACGCCGGACGGCGACGATTTTCGTATCAACGGCTCGAAGATCTTCACCACGCACTCGGCGTATGCGGAATTGATCCTCACCTACGTACGCTTCGGCCCCGGGGTCGGCGGCATAGGATCCGTACTGATCGAGACCGGCGCCCTGGGCGTGCGGAGGGGGAAACCTTCGAGATTCATGTCCGGAGAGGAATGGACCGAGATTCACTTCGAAAACGTACGCGTGCCGGCAGACATGGTGCTGCTGCGTGAAGGCGGCTTCAAGAAGCAGATGGCCGGCTTCAACGTCGAGCGCATCGGCAACTCGGCGCGCTCGCTCGCGCTTGGGCGCTATGCGTTCGAGCGCGCGCGCGCCTGGGCGCTCGCACGGCGCCAGTTCGGGCGGCTGCTCGCCGAATTTCAAGGCCTGCAATGGAAGTTCGCCGACATGAAGATGCAGCTCGACGCGGCGCAGCTCCTCCTCTACCGCGCCGCAGTGAACGCCGACCGCGGCCTTCCGTCTGCCGAAGAGACTGCGATTGCCAAGGCGTACTGCAACAAGGCTGGCTTCGACGTCGCCAACGAGGCGCTCCAGGTCATGGGCGCCACGGGTTACAGCCAGGAAGAGCTCGTCGAGTACTGCGCACGCCGTTGCCGTGGCTGGATGATCGCCGGCGGCTCGATCGAGATCCTCAAGAACCGCATCGCCGAGGGCGTCTTCGGCCGCAGCTTCCCGCAGCGGCCCGAGAAATAATCCTGGTCAAGTATCCGAGGGATTTTCCGGATCGACGTTCGCTATGTTCGGCGCGGCTGGTCCGGGTCTTGCCAATGTTCCGCGAGTTCCAGAGGGGATCGGATCGCAAAGAACGTAGCGATCGACCGCGCGAAGCGCCTGCACGCGGGCACGCTGGACTCGGGCTCTGGCCCCGATTTGCCGCGTGCCGCTCAGGTGGGGCGCTTGTGACCGAGGAGGGCGGCGCCGAGCCGGGGCTCGTGCTGCCGCGTGCGGCGGCCGGGGGCGGGCCGGCGCGGCGCCTCGCCTTCAGCTGCCATGCGCGCACGCGCTTCCTGAATTTGCGCTTCACGCTCCTTGGCGATGGGGGCGGGCAGCGCGGCAGCGGCATAGGCTGGGCGGTCCCTGCGCGGCCCGCGGTGCCGCTCCGACGAATTCGGGCTCTGACCGCTCTGACCCCGATTTCTGTGCTGCTCCTGCCTGCGCTGCGGCGCATGCCTCTGTGGGACGTGCCGCCTCTGCTCCTGGCTCTGATGGCGTGGCGCAGTTCCAGGCTCGAAGCCGGGGACGACGCGGCTCTCGACCTTGCGGTTCATGAGCCTCTCGATCGCAGCGAGGAGCGGACGCTCCTCGTGGCTGACGAAGGACACGGCTTCGCCTTCGGCGCCGGCGCGGCCGGTGCGGCCGATGCGGTGGACGTAGTCCTCGGCGACGTGCGGCAGGTCGAAGTTCACCACGTGCGGCAGCGCCTCGATATCGAGGCCGCGGGCAGCGATGTCGGTGGCGACCAGGACGCGCAGCTCGTTGTCCTTGAAGCGCTTCAGCGTACGCGTGCGGTGATTCTGGGCCTTGTTGCCGTGGATCGCGTCGGCCTCGATGCCGCCGCGGTCGAGCTGCTGCGCCAGGCGGTTGGCGCCGTGCTTGGTGCGGCAGAAGACCAGTACCTGGCGCCAGTCGTTGGTGGTGACCAGGTGCGCGAGCAGCTCGCGTTTGCGGCCGGCGTCGACCGGGTGGGCGACCTGCGCCACGAGCTCCGCCGGCGTATTGCGCCGCGCGACCTCGACGGTGACCGGGTTCTTCATGAACGAGCCCGCGAGCTTGCGGATTTCGTCGGGGAAGGTCGCGGAGAACAGCAGGTTCTGGCGCGCCGCCGGAAGCAGCGCGAGGATACGGCGGATGTCGTGGATGAAGCCCATGTCGAGCATGCGGTCGGCCTCGTCCAGCACCAGGATCTCGACCTGGCGCAGGTCGACCGTCTTCTGCTGCACGTGGTCGAGCAGCCGGCCGGGGGTGGCGACGAGAATGTCGACGCCGCGGCGCAGCGCATCGATCTGCGGCTGCATGCCGACCCCGCCGTAGACCAGGCTGCTTTTCAGGGAAACATGCCTGCCGTAGGTGCGGACGTCCTCCTCGACTTGAGCTGCGAGCTCGCGCGTCGGCGTGACGATCAGCGCACGCACCGGATGACGCGCCGGAGAATGGCTGGCATTCGCCCGGGTGGACAGCCGGTGAAGAATCGGCAGCGCGAAGCCCGCGGTCTTGCCGGTGCCGGTCTGGGCGGCGCCCAGCAGGTCTTTGCCGGCGAGGACGACGGGGATGGCTTGCGCCTGGATGGGGGTGGGGATGGTGTAGCCCTGCTCGGCGACAGCGCGGAGCAGCTCGGCGCGAAGGCCGAGTGAATCAAACGACGCAATAATGGATTTCTCCTGCACTCGGCCTGGGAAGGGGCTTGCCCTTCGACCGGTTCAGGCTGATGCGCTTTTAGCTTGTTATTCGACGGTCCAGGATGGACCAGAACTAACGGACTGAGACGCTAACCGGAAGTACGCGTAACAGAGAGCTGGCGCGGAGTATACAGTGTTTCGAGGCCGCAAACCGGGGGTTCTGTCAGGGAGGAGGCCGTGATCGAAGATCTTGCCAGGCTCGTGAACCGGGATCCGGCGATCGTGCGCTGGGGCCGGGGCATGAACGAGACATTCATGGTCGA
>DASTPE010000112.1:0-5562 GCA_035762345.1 Burkholderiales bacterium | reverse complement strand
GCCTTCGTCACGGAGCATGAGGGGAGCGAGGCCACCGAAGTCGCCGGGAGCGCGAAACGACGCGAGCGCCATGATGGCGAGCGGCGCGGCGAAGAAGAAGAGCAAATATGCGAGCGGCGGAGCGCTCACGAGCCACTTGCCAGGGAAGCGCGGCTGCATCAATCCGTGAGGAAATGCCCGGCGTCGCGCGGCCAGCCGACCTCGACGGCTGCTCCCGCCTCAAAGCGCGCGGGACGCCCGCTCGCGGTATTCGGCAGCAACGCCTGGAGCCGGCCGCCCGCCGCGAGCTCTACCGTATACAGCGTCACCTCGCCGCGGTAGAGGAGCGCTTTCACCGTCGCGCGGAAATGGTTGTCGGCGCGGTCGACCGCGATGCTTTTGGCCATCCTCACCTGCTCGGGGCGCAGAGCCAGGACACCCTGCGCACCGGGGGCTATATGCTCGCCATGGCTGGCCACTACGTCTCCGACGCCGCGCACGTGGAGCTCGATTTGCCCGGACTCGACGCGACGCACGTCGGCGGGGAGCATGTTGCATTCGCCGACGAAATCGGCGACGAAGCGGTTTCGGGGAAAGCCGTAGATCAGCGACGGCTCGCCAAGCTGCTCGACCCGGCCGCGGTTCATCACCGCGATCCGGTGCGAAAGCGCGAGCGCCTCGCTCTGGTCGTGCGTGACGTAGACGAACGTGACACCCACCTCGCGCTGAAGGCCGATGAGTTCCGTTTGCATGCTCTCGCGTAGCTTGGCATCGAGCGCGGCGAGCGGCTCGTCGAGGAGCAGCAACCGCGGCCGGTTGATGAGCGCGCGCGCGACGGCTACGCGCTGGCGCTGGCCGCCGGAAAGCTCAGCAGGATAGCGCTTGCCCAGTCCCTGCAGCCGCACCTGCTCGAGCGCCGCGCCGACGCGCCGGCTTGTCTCGTCGGCTGGAACGCCCGCCATGCGCAGCGGAAACGCGATGTTGTGCTCCACGCTCATGTGCGGAAAGAGCGCGTAGCTCTGGAACACGGTATGGAGGTTGCGGCGCTCGGGAGGCATGCCGCGCATATCGCGGCCTTCGACCAGGATCGTGCCTTCGTCGGGTTCCTCGAACCCGGCGATCATGCGAAGAAGCGTGGTCTTGCCGCAGCCCGAGGGCCCGAGCAGCGTGAAGAACTCGCCCGGCTCGACGCTCATGCTGACGTTGTCCACGGCGGTGAAATCGCCGAAGCGGCGCGTCACGCCGCGCAGTTCCAGGAGGGCCATGTCGAGGCGGCCGGATTTTAGCGGTTTCCTCGGCGATGGCCTGGCGTCGGCGCCTGGGGCGGCGTCTTCCGAGTTACACCAAGACCCCGAGCAAGCAGGCGATCAACAGGTGAGGCACAGCGGCTTGCCCTCGGACGACGAGGGCGCCGGAATGCCGAGGATGCGCGCGAGCGTCGGGGCGATATCCGCGACCTCGACGCGTCCATCGACGCGGCTGGGCCTAACCCAACGCGGCCCGTAGAACAGGATCGGCACCTGCGTGTCGTAGGGATGCGGCGAGCCGTGCGTGGTCATGCTCGTGCTCGACGAATACATCCAGTAGGGCTTAAGCGCCACGGCGATGTCGGCCGAACGCTCGCGGTCCCAGGACTTGCGGATCTGCTCGAAGAAGGGGGCGCCGGCGCGGCTGCCGCTTTCGATCTCCGCGCGGGTGTAAGCTGCCGCGACCGCTTTTTCTGCAAGCAGCAAGCGACGCGTTTCTTCCTGCAGCGCCGCAAGATCGATGCCGCGCTCCTTGATCAGCGCGTGATTGAACACTACGGCCTGCGCCGACATCCCAAGCGCCCACTGGCCTTTGCCGAAGCGCTCGGACAGATCGGCGTTGAGCCGCGCGATCAGCTGCGAGCCGCTCAGCCGGCCGGACTCTTGTCCCCGCGCCTGACTGTACTCCGGCGCTGGCATGAATCCATGGTCGGCCGTCAGCACCGCGAGATAGCGATCCTTCCCGACGGTTGCGTCGAGATCGCGGAGAAAGCCCTCGAGCAGGCGGTCGAGCTGCAGCAGGTGATCGTGGGAGATCCGCGACTCGCTGCCGAACCCGTGGTTGAGGTAGTCGTGGGTCGACAGGCTCACGACAATGATGTCGGGCGCGTCGTCCTTGCCCAGGTCCTCTCCGGCAATTGCGGCGCGCGCGAAGGCGAGCGTGAACTCGTCGCCGAATGGGCTGCGCAGCAAGGCGCTGTAGAACATCGGGCCGGGCGCGTCCAGCCCTTCGCCGAGCTTGAGGGGCAGCTTGCCGCCCCACTTCGCGTACCATTTTTGCGCGTCGGGGAGCGAGCGCGAGTAAGCGGACGGCTCGAGCAGCGGCCGCCACTCCTTGTGGAAGTACCGGTCGGCCGGCTTGCCGGCGTGAAAGTCCGTCACCCATCGCGGATGCGCCTGCATGTAGTACGTGCTCGACGCGAACTCCCCGGTCTCGGCCTGATACATGTACGCGACGCCGGCCCGGCCGGCGGGAAGGATGGCGCCACGGTCCTTGCCGGAGATCGCGATCACCTTGGAACGCGGGTCGAGACGTCGCAGCACGTCGCCGACGGTCTCCGCGCGCAGGTTCTTCGGGCTGGTGCCGTCGAGACGGTTGGTCTTATGGCCGATGTAGGTCGCGGTCGGGTCCGCGGTGTTGTATTCGGTCTCGCCGGTGGCGGGATCGCGCCATTCGTTGGCGATGATCCCGGTGCGGTGCGGGTAGGCACCAGTCAGCATCACGGCGTGACCCGGAGCTGTCTGCGTGACCGCCTGGCCGTAGTGGGCGTCGGCGAACCACGTTCCGCGGTCCAGGAACCGGCGCAGCCCGTCCGGTGCGAGCTGATCGCGGTAATCGAGGACTTGCCGCTGCGGCAGGCCGTCGACGACGAGGAAAGCCACGAGCCGAGGTTTGTCCGCTTCGTGCGACGAGAGCGTCGTGCAGCCCGCGAGTAGAAGCTGCAGCGCGGCGAGCAGCAGTAGTGCGATGAGTTTCATCGGTCGTTCCTCCCGTCGACATTGTCGAGCAAGCGAGCAGGGCGTTCAATCCTCGGTTTTGCCTTAGCATGCCGGACCGATGTTCGACGCGCTTATCCAGGGCCTTACGCTCGTGCTGCAGTGGAACGCCTTCAGCTTGATGCTGGTCGGCATGGCGCTGGGCTTCGTCGTCGGTCTGTTGCCCGGCATTGGCGGCGCGGCGACGCTCGCCTTGATGCTGCCGTTCGTGTTCAAGATGAGCCCGGTGGAGGCGTTCGCGTTCCTGCTCGGAATGCACTCGGTTGCCGCGACGACCGGCGACATCACCTCGATCCTTTTCGGCGTGCCGGGCGAGGGACTCTCGGCGGCGACCGTCGTCGACGGCCACCCGATGGCGAAGCGTGGCGAGGCGGCGCGCGCGCTCGGCGCCGCGCTCATGAGCTCGCTCGTCGGCGCGGTGATTGGCGCCGCCGCGCTCGCCGTTTCGATCCCGATCGTTCGACCCCTCGTCCTCACATTCGGCTCGCCCGAGCTTTTCATGGTTACCGTAATGGGCATCGCGTGCATCACGTCGCTCAGCGGGCAGGGCACGCGGGCCCAAGTCAAGGGCTTTGCGATGGGATTGCTGGGGCTGCTTCTCGCTACCATCGGCCAGGAGCGGCAGTCAGGCATCCTGCGCTTCGACTTCGGCCTGATCTACCTGTGGGAAGGGCTGGATCTCATCCCGGTGCTGGTGGGGATTTTCGCCATTCCCGAGATCATCGACCTCGCGGTCCGCGGCACCTCGATCGCTGGGAACGCGCCCGCAGCCAGGCTCGGCGCAGGCGTCTGGGAGGGCATCAAGGACACCTTCCGGCATTTCTGGCTGGTGGTGCGCTGCTCGATGGTCGGCGTGTTCGTCGGAATCCTGCCGGGCGCGGGCGGCGGCGTGGCGCAGTGGATGGCTTATGCCCACGCGGTGCAGAGCGCGAAGAATGCGAGCGACCGCAACGGCTTCGGCGGCGGTGACGTGCGCGGCGTTCTCGGTCCTGGCGCCGCCAACAACTCCAAGGAGGGCGGCGACCTCATTCCGACGATCGCATTCGGCGTGCCGGGGAGCGGAGCGATGGCGATCTTGCTAGGCGCGTTCCTGATCATGGGGTTGCACCCCGGGCCTGACATGCTCACCAAGCACCTGGCGGTGACCTATTCCATGGTCTGGACGTTGGTCATCGCGAACGTCATCACCGTGCTCGTCTGCCTGGCGACCCTGCCGTATCTCGCCCAGGTCACCCGCGTGCGCGGAGGACTAATCCTGCCTTTCCTGCTGCTGCTCGTTTTCGTCGGTAGCTATACCGCGAACCGCCAGATCGCCGACCTGCTGGTCACGCTCGGCTTCGGTGCGCTTGGCTATTTCATGATGCGGTTCGGCTGGCCGCGGGCGCCGCTCGTGCTGGGCTTCGTGCTCGGCAAGCTGGCCGAGACCTACCTCTTCATCTCGATTGCGCGCTACGGCTACAGCTGGCTCGCCCAACCGCTGGTGATCGTGCTCATCGTGCTGACCGCGCTGGTGATCGTGTTCCCCTTTCTGCAGGAGCGTAGAAGCCGTGCGGCTTAGCGGCGCGGCGTTCTTCAGCCTCGCGCTTGCCGTGGTGGCCGCTTATGCGGTGTATGCGGCTCTACGATGGCCGCCCAAGGCAGCGCTCTTCCCGCTGACGATGGGAATACCCCTGCTTATCCTGGCGCTCGCCCAGACTTTGGTCGAATTGCGCGATCCCCCCACCCCCGCCCCGCCGCCAGGGGCGCAGGCCAGGACAGTCACTGTGTTCGCGTGGATGGCAACCTTTATCGTGCTCGTGCTGCTTGCCGGGTTTCCCATTGCCGTACCGCTTTTCGTATTCTCCTACCTCGTCATGGAGAGCCGGGAAGGAGTGGGGCTGTCGATCGCGCTTGCCGCAGCGGCCTGGGGCGTGTTTCATCTGCTATTCGAGCGGCTGCTCCATTTCCCGTTCGAAACGGGCTTGATCAGGTCGTTGTTCTAAAAGGAGGAGGAATTGTGAAACTCAGATTCGCCGCGGCGCTTGCCGCGTTCAGCCTGGCTGCGCCGGCATGGGCACAGGGCTCGTTCTACGAGGGCAAGACCGTAGCGGTGGTGATCGGTGCCTCGGGCGGAAGCCTGGAGATCGCGGCGCGCATCGTGGCGCGCCACCTAGGCAAGCACCTTCCGGGCAACCCCAGCGTCATCGTGCAGAACATGACCGGCGCGGCGCACCTCGTTGCGACCAACCATGTGTACAACGTCGCTAAGCCCGACGGGCTCACCCTGCTTGCGGCCAATCCCAACGTCGGCATCGCGCAGCTCACCAAGGTCGAGGCGGCACGCTTCGACGCGCGGCGCTTCCAGTGGCTCGGATCGTCGGGTGCCGACGGCGTCGCGCTCTCCATTCGCGCGGACTTGCCGTACAAGAGTTGGGAGGAGGTGAAGAAATCCGGCAAGGAGCTCGTCGTAGGCACTACGGGCCCCGGGTCCAATGCGCACGACTTCCCGCTGCTGCTGAAGGAATTCGCCGGCGCCAACTTCAAGCTCGTCTCGGGCTACCCGGCGAACGCCGATGTGCTG
>DASTPE010000111.1:0-13290 GCA_035762345.1 Burkholderiales bacterium | reverse complement strand
TCCTTGGTGGACTCGGCCGCCCGAGCCGGAATACTCGCCCTCCGTGTTCTCCCTGACGATGACCCAGTCGATATCTGGAACAACGCTTTTCACACCGGGCAAAACGCGCGCCGGCCGCACATTGGCGTACTGGTCGAAGCCTTGGCAGATCGGCAGCCGCAGACCCCAGAGCGAGACGTGGTCGGGCACGTCGGGGGCGCCGACCGCGCCGAAGAAGATGGCGTCGAACTTGCGCAGCTCTTCCAGCCCGCCTTCGGGGATGTAGCGGCCGGTCTGCAGGTAGCGCTTGGAGCTCCAGTCGAAGTGCTGGAACTCCAGGCGGAAGCCGTCTTCCAGGTTCTTCAATACCTCGATTCCCGCCGGAATGACCTCGTGTCCGATCCCATCGCCGGGGATCGACGCGATACGGTAGGTCTTCAAGCGGCGAGGGTCGAGCGGGTCCGGATCTCTTCGGCGATGGCCGCGCCAACCTCGGAGGTGCTCGCCTTGCCTCCCATGTCGGGTGTGCGCGGGCCCTCGAGCAGCGCGCGCTCGATAGCGCGCACGACGTCGGCGGCGGCGCCCGGGTGCCCGAGGTGTTCGAGCATCAGCGCGCCCGACCAGATCGCGCCGATCGGATTGGCGATACGCCGACCGGCGATGTCGGGCGCCGAGCCGTGTACCGGCTCGAAGATCGACGGTGCGGTGCGCTCCGGGTTGATATTGCCGGACGCCGCGATGCCGATCGTGCCCGCGGTCGCCGGCCCGAGATCGGACAGGATGTCGCCAAACAGATTCGAGGCCACGATCACGTCGAAGCGATCGGGGTTCAGCACCATCTGGATCGTGAGACCGTCGACGTGGTACTGGTCGGCCTTCACGTCCGGGTAGTTCTTCTTCATCTCGGCGAAGCGCTCGTCCCAGTACGGCATGGTAATGGTGATGCCGTTCGACTTGGTGCACGAGGTGAGATGCTTCTTGCGGCTGCGCGCGAGCTCGAACGAGTATTTCATGATGCGATCGACGCCTTTGCGCGAAAACACAGCCTGCTGCATCACAATTTCATTTTCTGAATCTTCAAAAACCCTTCCCCCTACATTGCCGTATTCACCCTCGGTGTTCTCGCGGATTACCACGTAGTCGATGTCGCCAGGCTTGCGGCCGGCGAGCGGGCAGGGCAACCCCTCGAACAGGCGCACCGGCCGCAGGTTTACATACAAGTCGAACCACCGGCGGAAGTTGATCAGCAGCCCCCACGCCGAGACGTGATCGGGCACGATCGCCGGGTTGCCCGCGGCGCCGAAATAGATGGCGTCGAAGCGCCGCAGGATGTCGGGCGCATCATCCGGACACATTTTCCCGTGCGCCTGGTACCAATCACAGCTCCAGGGAAACTCCTGCCACTTGAAGCGCAGCCCGTGCTTTGCGCCCGCCGCCTCGAGCACACGCACTCCCTCGGGCATCACTTCCCTGCCGATTCCGTCGCCCGGGATGACCGCAATGGAATGTTCTTTCATGCGTTCCAGTATATAGAATCGCCGGATGCGCTTCGCGGCGATCGAGACGTCCACGGAGTGGTGCTCGGTCGCGGTATGGAACGACGGCGAAATCGCGGCGCTCGAGCGCCGAGCAGGCCACCGCCACTCCGAATTCGCCTTGCCGATGCTTCAACACCTTATGAAGGGCGCGAGGATCGACGCGGTGGCTTTCGGCGCTGGGCCGGGGGCGTTTACTGGGCTACGCATCGCCTGCGCGCTCGCGCAGGGCCTTGCCTTCGCGCGCAGCCTGCCGGTGATCGGAATCTCGACGCTTGAGGCGCTGGCACAGGAATCCGGCGCCGCGCGCGTGCTTGCGTGCATCGATGCGCGGATGCGCGAAGTGTATTATGCGGCGCTCGAGAATCGCGACGGACGCTGGCACGAAGTGATCCCGGCGCAGTGCGTCGCGCCGCGCTCGGCGCCGCCGCCGCCGGGCAAAGGCTGGATGGGCTGCGGAAGCGGCTTCGAGGTTTACCGAGAAGAAATGAAAGGCAAGGTCGAACTCGCGAGGCCTGAGATCCATCCGAGCGCAATGGCGGTGGCGCGGCTCGCGGCGCCGCGGCTTGCCGCCGGTGAGGGCGTTGACGCGGCGCAAGCAGCGCCGTTTTATCTTCGCGACAAAGTCGCCTTCACGAAGGACGAGCTTGAGCGCCGTTCTTAAGGATGTCCCCCGGCTGGCACCCATGGCCGAGCGTGACCTCGACGAGGTGATGACGGTGGAAAGCGCGATCTATACGCACCCTTGGACGCGCGGCAACTTCGCCGACTCGCTGCGCGCGGGCTACGAATGCCGGGTGCTGCGCCTCGGGCCGGAGCTTCTCGGCTATTTCGTGCTCATGGTTGCCGCGGCGGAAGCCCATCTGCTCAACCTTTCGATTGCTGCCGCGCACCAGCGCGCCGGGCATGGCGCGTGGCTCCTGACGGAGGCCGCAGATATCGCGCGCAAGCTCGGCGCGCGCAGCCTCTTCCTCGAGGTGCGGCCGAGCAACCGCGGTGCCCAGGCGCTTTACACGCGGTTCGGCTTCCGCAAGGTCGCGGTGCGGCGCGGCTACTATCCCGCGCACCCCGGCCGCGAAGATGCGCTCGTACTCGCGTTGCCGCTGACGTGAGCCGGCGCGAGGCAATCCTCGCCGAGATGGGCCTCGCGCCGCTCTGGCGCCTGAGGAAAAAGCACGTTGTACCGGCATGGATTTCCCTCAAGTCGGCCGTGTCCGCGTGCGTCAAGTGCGGCCTGCACGAGACGCGCACACAGACCGTGTTCGGCGTGGGGGACGAGAACGCCGATTGGATGCTGATTGGCGAGGCGCCCGGCGCCGAGGAGGACCGGCTCGGCGACCCGTTCGTGGGCCAGGCGGGGAAGCTTCTCGACAGCATGCTCGCAGCGATCGGGCTTTCGCGGCGCAGCAATGTCTACATCGCCAACGTGCTCAAGTGCCGGCCGCCGGGCAACCGCAACCCGGCACCGGAAGAGGTCGAGAAGTGCACGCCGCACCTGTTGCAGCAGATCGAGCTGGTGCGGCCGAAGCTCATCGTCGCCCTTGGGCGTTTCGCGGCGCAGACGCTCCTCGCCAGCGACGCCTCGATCGCGAGCCTGCGCGGCCGTGTACACCGTTACGCCGGCGTGCCGCTCATCGTCACCTATCACCCGGCCTACCTGCTGCGCACGCTCGAGGACAAGGCGAAGGCTTGGGAAGACCTCGTGTTCGCCCGCAAGACTATGGAGCGCCTGTAACGCGCGGCTATTCCCGCGGTTTGTGCGGGTCTTCGGCGCGCGCGAACGCGAGCAGGCGGTCGACTTCCGCGTGGTGGGCACGGCGGTTGCGCCAGAGCCAGAGCTGCACCACCGTCATGGTGCCGGCAACGAACAGGCCGAATACCACGACTACCGAGTAGATCGAGTAACCGACCCCGAGGAGCAGCGAGTAGAGCGCAATCATCACCAGGATCGAGGCGTTCTCGTTGAAGTTCTGCACTGCGATCGAGCGGCCGGCGCCGACAAGGTGGTGGCCGCGGTGCTGAAGCAGCGCGTTCATCGGCACGACGAAGAACCCGGCGAGGCCGCCGATCAGCACCATGATCAATATCGCGAGCCAGACCTGGCTCACGAGGTTCATCGCGATCACGATCAGGCCCATCGCGATGCCGAGCGGGATGACGCGCACCGAGCGATCGAGCGCCACCAGAACCGACGCGAGCACCGCGCCGACCGCGATGCCGATCGCCGTTACGCCCTGCAGGATTGCGGCCTTGGAGAGATCGAATCCGAGCGCGGCGCGCGCCCACTCGATGACAATGAACTGCAGCGTTGCGCCCGCGCCCCAGAAGAGCGTGGTCACCGCGAGCGAGATCTGGCCGAGGCGGTCGCGCCACAGGTGGCTCACGCAGCGCGCGAAGTCCTTCAGCGTGTCGATCGGGTGCGAGGGCAACTTCTTCAGGGCAACGCCGGTTTTCGGCACCTCGAGGTTGAAAAGCGCCGCCACCGCGTACACCACGATGATGATCGCGATTGCCGCCTCCGCGGGGGTGTCGATCGATGTGTCGATGAGCGGCAGGTTCCAGGAGAGCAGCTCGGTGGACACGCGTACGTGGATGAGCAATCCGCCGAGCATGGTGCCGAGGATGATCGAGGCCACCGTGAGGCCCTCGATCCAACCGTTGGCGACCACGAGCTGCCGGTGCGGCAAGTATTCGGTGAGGATGCCGTATTTCGCCGGCGAGTACGCCGCTGCGCCGAGACCCACGATCGCGTAGGCGATGAGCGGATCGACGCCCCAGAGCATGGCGACGCAGCCGATGATCTTCACCGTGTTGGCGATCAGCATCACCTGCCCCTTGGGCAGGCGGTCGGCGAAGGCGCCGACATAGGGCGCGAGCACCACGTACGAAACGACGAAGAAGAACTTGAGGTACGGGGTCAGCCAGGAGGGCGCCTCGTCCTGGATGAGAAGCGCGATCGCGGCGACCAGCAGCGCATTGTCGGCGAGCGACGAGAAAAACTGCGCCGCCATGATGATGTAGAAGCCGTAATTCAATCGAAGGCCTTTCCCCCCCCGGCGGGCTCCTCGTTTTTGGGCCGCGCGCTTTATAGCACAATACCCTTTCATGCCCCGTCCGATCCGCGCGACGATTTCCGCGGCTGCGCTCGCACATAATTTGACCGTGGCGAAGCGCCATGCGGGTTCGGCAAAGGTCTGGGCCGTGATCAAGGCGAATGCCTACGGCCACGGCATCGAGCGCGCGGCGCGCGCGCTGGCGGCGGCAGATGGATTCGCCGTGCTCGACCTGCACGAGGCGCAGCGCCTGCGCACCGCCGGGGTAGCGAAGCCCATCCTGCTGCTCGAAGGGTTCTTCAAGCCCGCCGACCTCGAGCTGGTGCAGAGGCTCGCGCTGGACCCGGTCATCCACAACCCAGAGCAGATCGAGATTCTCAAGCGCACCGCCGTTGCTGCGCAGATCGACGTCTACCTCAAGGTCAACAGCGGCATGAACCGCCTCGGCTTCACTGCGGAGAGCCTGCGCCCAGCCTATGAAGCGTTGCACATGCACCGGAACGTGAGGAGCATCGTATTGATGACCCACTTCGCTGACGCCGACGGCGCGGGCGGGGTAAGTGCGCAGCTCCATCGGTTCAATGAGCTCGCGCAACCGTTACCGGCGCAAGGCCGCTCGCTTGCGAATTCCGCGGCCTTGATTCGGTTCCCCGAAGCGCGCGGCGACTGGGTGCGGCCCGGCATCATGCTGTATGGCTGTTCGCCGTTCGCGGATCGCACCGCGGACACGCTCGGCCTTAAGCCCGCCATGACGCTCACCTCCGAGATCATCGCCACACAAAAGCTGCAGCCGGGCGAGCGCGTCGGCTACGGCTTGTCCTACGAGGCGGCCCGCGCGATGACCATCGGCGTCGTCGCCTGCGGCTACGCCGACGGCTATCCGCGCCACGCGTCCACCGGCACGCCGGTCCTGGTCAACGGAAAGCGCTCGCGGATCGTTGGACGCGTATCGATGGACATGATCACCGTGGACATCTCCGGCATTCCGGACGCGCGCATCGGCACGCCGGTGACGCTCTGGGGTGAGGGGCTCTCGGCCGATGAGGTCGCCGCCGCCGCCGGGACGCTGAGCTACGAGCTTCTGTGCAAGCTCACCGCGCGCGTGCCGATCGCCGAGGTGCAGTGAAAAAGCCGAAGACCGCCTACGTCTGCTCGGAGTGCGGTGCGAGCGCGCTGCAATGGTTCGGCGCCTGCCCATCGTGCGGCGCAGCCGGCACGTTGAGCGAGACTATTACAGAAGGAAAGTTTTCGCGCCTGGGCCGCGAGCGGGCGACGACGCTCGCCTTGTCGGAAGTCCAGCCCAGGGATCTCGAGCGCATGCTGACCGGAATCGGCGAGCTCGACCGTGCGCTCGGCGGCGGGCTGGTCGCAGGGCAGGTCGCGCTCCTCGGCGGCGATCCTGGGATCGGCAAATCGACGCTACTGTTGCAAGCGCTCAGCACGGCTCAGGAAGGCGTTCTTGGTCAGCAAGCCGCTCTCTATGTCACGGGTGAGGAATCGGTAGAGCAGGTCGCGCTGCGGGCGCGGCGCCTGGGTCTCGCGACCGGCGGTGTGCGCATTGCCGCGGAAACGCAGCTCGAACGCGTGCTCGGCGCGCTGGAGGCCGCACACCCGCGCGTCGCAGTGATCGACTCGATCCAGACGCTCTGGTCGGAGGTGCTCCAGTCGGCGCCCGGGTCGGTCGCGCAGGTACGCGAATGCGCGGCCCAGCTCACGCGCCACGCCAAGCGCGCCGGGATGGCGCTCTTCATCGTCGGCCATGTCACCAAGGAAGGGGCGATCGCCGGGCCGCGCGTGCTCGAGCACATCGTCGATACGGTGCTCTACTTCGAGGGTGATCCAAACTCCGCTTTCCGGCTCGTTCGCGCGGCAAAGAACCGCTTTGGCGCGGTGAACGAGCTCGGCGTGTTCGCCATGACGGAAAAGGGCCTACGGGGCGTGAGCAACCCGTCGCGGCTATTTCTGGCCGACCATGAGAAGCCGGTGCCCGGTTCCTGCGTGCTTGCCACGCTAGAAGGCACTCGCCCGTTGCTCGTCGAGATCCAGGCACTGGTCGACCCGGCGCACACGCCCAACCCACGCCGGCTCTCGCTTGGGCTCGAGGCCAACCGGCTTGCGATGCTGCTTGCGGTGCTTCACCGGCACGCGGGCGTCGCGACCTGGGAGCAGGACGTGTTCGTGAACGCGGTCGGCGGCGTGCGTATCGGCGAGCCCGCAGCGGATCTGGCGGTTTGCTTAGCTGTTGTGTCCAGCTTCGTGGACAAACCGATTCCGTCCAAAGTGCTTGCCTTTGGCGAAGTCGGCCTCGCCGGCGAGGTGCGGCCTGCGACGCGCGGGCAGGAGCGCCTCAAGGAAGCGGCGAAGCTCGGGTTCGAGCGGGCGATCCTGCCGAAAGCCAATCTGCCGAAGGGGAAAATCGCAGGCCTGGAGACGCTTGCCGTGGAGCGTATCGACCAGGCGGTCCGGCTGTTACGAGAGCTCTGACGCGACGAGCTCGGCGGCGCGGATTCCGCTGCGTACGGCGGCTTCGAGCGTTGGCGGATAATCGGGATCGGTGTAGTCGCCGGCCAGGAACACTCCCGTAGTGGCGGTACGCGCGCTTGGACGTGTCAATCCAGGAGCGCACGTGATCGTCGCGCGCTTCTCCGCGATCACGCGGTTCCACTGAAGAGGAGGCAAACGGGGCAGCGCTTTGCGCAGCTCCCGATCGCAAGCTGCCGCGAGCTCATCCTGGGTCATCTGCTGATGATCGCCCTGTGCGCTGATCACGCAAGCGAGCCGGCCTCGCTCTCCGACAAGCGCGCCTCGGTCGAAGACCCACTGCACGAGGCCTTCCCGCAAGCCGAGCATCGGGAACTCGAGTCGCGCGCTTTCCGCGTATTGCAGGTAACAGGTGTAGATCGGCTGGTAGTTGTACTTCAGAACCGCCTGCGGCATCACGTTCCTGAGCTGATGCGGCCCGACCGCCACGATGACGCAAGCGTATTCATTCCTAAGCGAATCGAGGTCTTTCACGGTGCAGCCGCATTTGATGTCGCCGCCGTGCGCGCGCACGAACTCGGCGGCGGGCTCGGGAAACAGGCGCGACAGGTCGACGCGCGGCAAGAGCAAGTCCGCTGCCTGCGCGTCGGCCCCGAGCGTGTCGCGCAAGGCGGCGAGGAACATGTTGGCCGATGCCTGGTCAAGCGGTGTATTCAGCGCAGAGACGCAAAGCGGTTCCCACACGTAGTGGCGCAGCCGTCCGTGCTGGCCGTTCGCGTCCAGCAGATTCTTCACCGTCGTATCGGGCTGCATGCGCCAGTGGCGTTTGCGCAGCGCCGCCATGAATCTCAGTGCGCCGATACGCTCGCGGAAGGGTACGCTTTTCGCAGCGAGCACGCCGGCCGCCAGCCCGAGCGGCGCCGGCAGCCACAGCATGCGGAACACGAACCCGTCGGCGTACCGGATCTCGAAGGGGATGCGCAGCAGCGCATCCGCAGGCACGCCGATCGTGCGCATCAGACGAAAGAGTTCCGTGTAGGCGCCGGAGAGGATGTGCTGCCCGTTGTCCAGCTCGCAATCCTGCGAGGCGATGCGGCGCGCGCGCCCGCCCGGCACGGCGCCGGACTCGAACACGCACACGCGTATTCCTCGCTCGGCGAGCGCGACCGCGGCCGCCATGCCTGCGTATCCCGCGCCCACAATGGCAACCTGGGTCGCTACGCGCTTACCCAAGTGCGCCACGCGATCCAGAGCTTTCTGAGCGGCGTGAGCGACGTGCGCCGCGTGAGGACGCGGAAGCCGTCGCGCTCGATCTCGTCGAGCAGCGTGCGATAGATCGCCGCCATGATGAGTCCCGGGCGCTGCTCCCTGCGATCCGCGTCCGGCAAGGCCTGCATCGCCTTGTCGTAGTGGTCCCGGGCGCGTGCGGCCTCGAATGCCATCAGCCGGCCGAATTCCGGCGTCTCGCGCGCCTGCAGGATATCGCCCGCCGGCACGCCAAATTCCTTCAGGTCCGCCATCGGCAAATAGATACGGTTCTTCCGCGCATCCTCCCCGACGTCGCGGATGATGTTGGTGAGCTGGAACGCGGTGCCGAGCTCGCGCGCGTAGTCGAGCGTGCGCTGGTCGCGGTAGCCGAAAATGCCGGCGGCGAGCAGCCCGACCGCGCCCGCCACGCGATGGCAATAGCGCTCGAGTCCCGCCCAGTCGAGATAGCGTGTCTGCGTGAGATCCATCTCCATGCCGTCGATGATCTCGTTCAGGCGATCCTGACCGATGGAAAAGCGGTCCTTGAAGACCGCCAGGGCCCGGGTTACGGGATGCTGCGGGTTGCCGGCAAACAGATTGCCGACCTCCAGACGCCACCAGGCCAGCTTCGCTGCCGCGACCTGCGCTTCCGTGATCTCGTCCACGATGTCGTCAACTTCACGGCAGAACGCGTACAGTGCGGTAATGGCGCGACGGCGCTCCGCGGGCAGGAAGAGAAACGAGTAGTAGAAGCTCGATCCGCTCGCCGCCGCTTTCTGCTGGCAGTACTCGTCAGGGCTCATGCGCGACCTTCACAGGGCTTTCGCGAGCAGCAGCGGCCAGTCGTAAGCACGCAGCTTGGGCCGCCGGCGGAAAACGTCGTACTCCACGCGCTCCATCTTGTCGAGGATGCGCAGTCCGCCCTGGATGGTGGCGCGGATCTCCAGTCCGACGCGGCCGGGAAGCCTCTTGCCGAGCCCGGATCCGGAAACGATCAAGGTGCGCGCCCGGTCGACTTGAAACTGCATCAACGATTGCCAGGCGGAGTCGCAGATGCGGTCCCTCACGTGGCGCTCGGTGACGCCGAACCCGACCATTTCGTCCTGCGGCAGGTAGATGCGCGCGTCCTTCCGGTAATCGAGGTCCACGTCTTGCCAGAAGTTGATGAGCTGCAGCGCCGAGCAAATGGCATCGGAAGCGCGCAGATCTGAATCATTCGTTCGTTTGAACAGGTGCAGCAGGAGCCGTCCGACCGGATTGGCCGAGCGGCGGCAATAGTCGAGCACCTCGGAAAAATTTGCATAGCGCTTCTTCGTCACGTCCTGCGCGAACGCGTCCAGCAGGTCGCCGAACAGCTCGACGGGAAGCTCATGTTCCCGAATGATTCTTGCGACATCGCGCAAGGTCGGATCCCGCGGCGCCGCGAGCTGCCCGCGATAGTCTTCGAGCCTCCGCAGGCGCGTTTCGGGCGGATCATCCCCTTCGTCGGCAAAGTCGTCGGCGGCGCGCGCAAAGCGGTAGATGATTTCCACCGGCTCGCGCAGCGGCGCCGGCAGCAGGAGCGAGGCGACCGGGAAGTTCTCGTAATGGCGCACCGCCACGGCGGCAAATAATACGTTGATTCGGCAGCTATAATAAGTTGACTCTCTAACGGACGTGGCGGCCGGCGCGAAGGTGGCGGAATTGGCAGACGCACCAGACTTAGGATCTGACGCCGAAAGGCATGAGGGTTCGAGTCCCTCCCTTCGCACCACAGCCGACAACTGAATGGCCAACGTGGAAACCCTGGGAACGCTGGAGCGGCGCGTGTCGATGGCGCTTGTCGCGGACGAGATCGAGCGCAAGGTTGACGAGCGGCTCAAGCAACTGGCGCGCAACGCGCGCATGCCGGGCTTCCGCCCGGGCAAGGTGCCGCTCAAGCTGATCGCGCAGACCTACGGCTCCCAGGTCAGGTCCGAAGTCCTGAGCGACGCGGTGCAAAAGTCGTTCACCGACGCCGTGAAGGAGGCGAACCTCAAGGTCGCCGGCTATCCCAAGATCGAGAAAAAAGACCCGGCTTCGGGTGATCTGGAATTCAATGCCACGTTCGAAATCTATCCCGAAGTGAAAGTCGGCGACCTTGCCGGCGCCACGATCGAGCGCCCGCTGGTCGAGGTCGACGATGCCGCGGTGGACAGGACGGTCCAGATCCTGCGCAAGCAGCGCACGCGCTTCGAGATAGTCGAGCGTCCGGCGCGCGACGGGGACCGCATTACCGTCGACTTCAAGGGAACCATCGACGGCCAGCCTTTCCCCGGCGGCGAAGCAAACAACTACACATTTGCCCTCGGCGAAGGGCGCATGCTGCCGGAATTCGAGGCCGCGGCGCGGGGCATGGCGGTGGGCGAGGAAAAGAGCTTCGAGCTCACGTTCCCCGGCGACTACCATGGCAAGGAAGTTGCTGGAAAGAAGGCGTCGTTCGCCATGACACTGAGGAAGACGGAGCAGCCGCACATACCCGAGGTGGACGCCGAGTTCGCCAAGGCGCTCGGCGTGGCCGACGGCGACACGGCCAAGATGCGGGCCGAAGTGCGCGCCAATGTCGAGCGCGAGGTAAAAAAGCGCGTCGAGGCGAAAGTGAAGGAACAGGCGCTGCAGGCGCTGGTCTCGGCGACGCCGGTCGAGGTGCCGAAGTCGCTCGTCGGCATCGAGGCGGCATCCATGGCCGAGCGCGCCGTCGCCGATCTGAAAGCCCGCGGTGTGAATCCGGAGCAGGTGCCGCTCAATCCGCAGGCGTTCGAGGCCGCCGCGCGGCGCCGCGTAGCGCTCGGCCTCGTGATCGCGGAGCTCGCGCGCAGCGAAAATCTGCAGCCCAAGCCGGCTGAAGTGCGCGCGCTGGTCGAGCAGGAGGCGCAGAGCTACGAGAGTCCGTCCGAGGTAGTAAAATGGTTTTACATGCAGCCGCAGCGGCTCTCGGAGATGGAAGCGCTGGCGCTGGAAGGCAATGTGGTGAGATGGGTGTTAACGAAAGCGAAGGTGAGCGATAAGCGGGTAAGCTTCGACGAGCTCATGCAGACATGAACTGGACAAAAAATCATCCGGAAGTCCTCGACCTG
The DNA here is from genome assembly GCA_035762345.1 of Burkholderiales bacterium. Classification (GTDB taxonomy): domain Bacteria; phylum Pseudomonadota; class Gammaproteobacteria; order Burkholderiales; family SG8-39; genus SCGC-AG-212-J23. Next base: position 1,899 of record DASTPE010000111.1, on the reverse strand, counting down.
GGGCTGATCCCCATGGTCATCGAGCAGTCAGGGCGTGGCGAGCGCGCCTACGACATCTATTCCCGGCTGCTCAAGGAGCGCGTGGTGTTCCTGGTCGGTCCGGTTACCGAGGTCACCGCGAACCTGATCGTGGCGCAGTTGCTTTTCCTGGAGTCGGAGAATCCCGACAAGGACATCTTCTTCTACATCAATTCGCCCGGCGGCTCGGTGTCGGCGGGGCTCGCGATCTACGACACGATGCAGTTCATCAAGCCCGATGTCTCCACGCTGTGCGTCGGCCAGGCCGCGAGCATGGGCGCGCTGCTTCTCGCGGCCGGCGACGCCGGCAAGCGCTTCTGCTTGCCCAACTCGCGCGTCATGATCCACCAGCCGATGGGGGGCTTTCAGGGCCAGGCGACCGATATCGAGATCCATGCCAAGGAGATCCTGTACCTGCGCGAGCGTCTGAACGAGATCCTCGCCCGGCACACCCGGCAGACCATCGAGGTGATCCGGCGCGATACCGAGCGTGACTTTTTCCTCGGAGCCGAAGACGCGGTAAAGTACGGCCTCGTGGATAAAGTGCTGGTGTCGAGGGAGAACACCTAAGTGTCCGAAAAGTCCTCGGGAGAGAAGCTTCTTTACTGTTCCTTCTGCGGCAAAAGCCAGCACGAGGTAAGGAAGCTGATCGCCGGCCCGTCGGTGTTCATCTGCGACGAGTGCATCGAGCTTTGCAACGACATCATCCGCGAGGAGACCGCCTCCGACAAGGGCGGCAAGGGCGCGAAGTCCGATCTGCCGACGCCGCGCGAGATCCGTAACATCCTCGACCAGTACGTGATCGGCCAGGATCAGGCGAAGAAGATCCTCTCGGTCGCGGTGTATAACCACTACAAGCGGCTCAAGCACCTGTCGAAGAACGACGAGGTCGAGCTCGCCAAGTCCAACATCCTGCTCATCGGCCCGACCGGCTCCGGCAAGACGCTGCTCGCGCAGACCCTCGCGCGGCTGCTGAACGTTCCGTTCGTGATCGCGGATGCGACCACGCTGACGGAGGCCGGCTACGTCGGCGAGGACGTCGAGAACATCATCCAGAAGCTGCTGCAGAATTGCGACTACGACGTCGACAAGGCGAAGCGCGGCATCGTCTACATCGACGAGATCGACAAGATTTCGAGGAAGTCCGATAACCCGTCAATCACGCGCGACGTCTCGGGCGAAGGGGTTCAGCAAGCGCTGCTGAAACTCGTGGAAGGCACGATTGCTTCGGTGCCGCCGCAGGGCGGGCGCAAGCACCCGAACCAGGATTTTGTCCAGGTCGACACCACCAATATTCTCTTCATCTGCGGCGGCGCCTTCGACGGCCTGGAGAAGATCGTGCGCAACCGCACCGAGAAGACTGGGATCGGCTTCGGCGCGGAAGTGAAGAGCCCGAAGAACTCGCGCGCCACGTACGACCTTCTGAAGAGCGTCGAGCCCGAGGACCTGATCAAGTACGGGCTGATACCCGAGTTCGTCGGCCGCATGCCAGTGGTCGCCGCGCTGGAGGAGCTCGACGAGCATGCGCTCATCCAGATCCTCACCGAGCCGAAGAATGCGCTCATCAAGCAATATCAGCGCCTGTTTCACATGGAAGGCGTCGAGCTCGAGGTGCGCAGCACGGCTCTCGGCGCAGTCGCTAAGCGCGCGCTTGCCCGCAAGACCGGCGCGCGCGGCCTGCGCTCCATCCTGGAGCAGATCCTGCTCGACACGATGTATGAGCTGCCCACGCTGGAAAATGTCAGCAAGGTGGTCGTGGACGAGTCGATGGTGAGCGCCGACGGCAAGCCGCTGCTGATCTATTCGGATTCCCAGAAAGTTGCCGGCAGCGCTGGCTAGCGTTCGCCGGAATCCCCTACAGTCCGTAACTGTTTGCGCATT
>DASTPE010000110.1:0-13435 GCA_035762345.1 Burkholderiales bacterium | reverse complement strand
GGAGCTCCCCCGCGCGCAGGTAGCAGCGCACGCCGCGGCAGTAGTGGCTGCAAACCCTCACGCTCATGAAGCGCGGCCGGCCTACCTCGTCGCTCCACGCGAGCACGCACCGCCACGCCCGGCTGTCCTCGGGCGCAAGGCACACGAGCTGCAGGTCGAGCTCCTGGCAGAAACGCGCGATCAGGCGCGGCATGGCGTCGAGCGCATCAAGCTCTACGGCGAGTTGTACTTGCGCGGGGGCCCGCTCCGGATAGCCGGCGCTGTCCCCCAGGATGCGAAAGCGCGAGCCTTCGCGGCTCAAGCGGTCAAAGAGCGCCTGGGCGACGTAGCCGCGGTCGTCCATCACGCCGGGCTGAGAACGGTGCCGACCACGCGCGCCTTGCTGAAGCTGAGCAGCTCGCGCAGGTGCGCCAGCGCGGATTTCCTGGTCGAAAAGCTCGCGACGACGAGCGCCCCGCCTGCAAAGGCGGCAGAGAGCTGCAGGTCGGGGCCGCACGCGGCCGCCGGCGTGTCGATCAGTACCACGCGATAGCGCTTGGCCGCCGCGGCGAGCAGCTCCTGCATGCGTGGCCGACTGAGCAGCTCGAGCGGATCGCCGCGCGTGCGTCCGGCGACCATCACCGAGAGGTTCTTCTCGCTGTGCTGCAGCCGGGTGCGCCCGCCGTCGAGAAAGTCGGCCAGGCCGGCGCGGTTGCGCAGCCCCAGGGCGCGGTGGAGGCGCGGCGCGCGGAGGTTGCCGTCGATAAGCAAAGTGGGCGCCCCGTCGCGCGCAAAGGCGCGCGCAAGCTCCGCGGCGACACGCGTGTGCCCCTTGCCGATTTCGGCGCTCGCCACCGCGAGCACACCGCGGCCGCGGCTGAACCAGTGCTCGACCAGCAGACGGGAAAGTTCCCGAGCCTCGAGCGGCCGCGCCGCGAGCAGCGGCGCGCCGAGCTCGGCAATGAGCTCGCCCTCCGAGCGCGCGACCGGCGCTCGGCGCCGCCACAGCGCGAGCAAGCCGAGAAGGAGCGCCCCGGCTGTGGCGAGCGCAAGCGTCTCGTCCGCGGGGCGCGAAGGCAAGGCCACTGGCGGATCGACGAGCAACGGATTCGCGTGCTGCTCGATGAAAGAGCGCACCAACGCGGCGGCGGCGTAAGGATCGGGCGCCGCGAACTGGACCTTCAACATGCCCTCCGGCAGCAACACAGCGCCGGTAGCGAGATACTCGGGAGGCGCGAAAACCGCCGCCGCGCAGGCGAACGCAATCGCAATCGCGACGACGAGCGCCCCGATACGCCAACGCATCCGGACCATTTCACTTCTACCTGCAACGCCCGTGCCAGCGTAGTAATACTTTTGAATCAATGGTCTTTGCCACGGCCCCGGCCGCGATGCGTCGCCTGAAAGCGACAGTCGCCGGTTGTAGCTTCGGCGACGCAGACAGCGCAGCGAGGCGGGCTAGAATCGGCCGCACCGAACAAGAGGAAGAACGCCCCATGATGTTGCGCTGGATACACGCAGTCGTACTACTTGCGCTCGCGCCAGCCACGGCGCTCGCGTTCGAGACGGTCGACAGGCTGCCCTTCCCCTCGGACGGCCGCTTCCCCGCCTGGCCCGCCGACCCCGCAGGCCCGTGGACGATATTTGCATACGGCGGCGCGATGTACGACAGCAATCTTTTCCGCGTCGAGACTGGCGCGGCGTCTGACATGGTCGCGCGCGTCGGTTTCGGCGGGCGTACGCTCAACCGCATCGCCGGTCGCCAGCGGCTGCTGCTCGAGGGCTACGGGGAGTACTACGACTACAACGACTTCAATGAGATCGATCACTTCGCGTACGGCCTGCGCGGCGACTGGCTCTGGGAAATCGGCAACCAAGTGGACGGCACGGTGCGCTACGCGCGCAGGAAAAGGCTCGCCGATTTTGGCGAGCTGCGAACCCCAGAGCGGACCATGGTTACCGAGGAGGCCATAATCGCGGACGGCGGCTACCGGTTTTCGCCGAACTGGCGCATCTTCGCCGGCGCCGAGTACGGCCGTGACAACCGCGACCACGACGACGTGGACTGGCTAAACAGGGCATCGCTGCGGGGTGGCCTGACGTATCGCACGCCGCTCGCGAACGAGATCGGCGTGGAAGTGGTGGGAACGCGCGGCGAAGCGCGCGTCGACGTGCCGGTCGGCGTGGGGGAAGTGTCGTTTGTTGACGACTACGATCAGACCGAAGTCGCAGCCACCCTGGCCTACGTGCTGGGCGCGCAATTGAGAATCAACGGCCGCGTCGGTTACCTCGATCGCAGCTATGACACCCTTCCGAGCCGCGATTTCAGCGGTACGAGCTACCGCGCCGTGGTGGAATGGCTGCCCACGACCAAGCTGATCTTTAGCCTAGAAGGCTACCGCGTGCCCCGGAGCCTCGCCGATGTCACCGCCACCCACGTGCTGACCCAGGGCGGCGTTCTCGGCGTGAGCTGGGCCGCAACCTTCAAGCTGGTGTTCACCGCGCGCTACATCTACGAGGACCGCGTCTACAAGGGCGACCCCGACGCGCTCAGGCTCGGACTCGGAGACCGCGAGGACACGGTCCAAACCTGGCGGCTAGGCGCCGGCTGGGAGGTGCAGCGCCACCTGCAGATCGGGTTGGGATTCGACTACGGCGAGCGTACTTCCAACCTGCCCGGGGGCGGCTACGACTATGAGCAGGTGATGCTCAACGCGCGCTGGGAGTTCTGAAGAAGGGGTACAAGAGCCTTACGCGCGCCCGTAAGCGTCGTCGAATCTGCGATGGCGTGGCTGTCTGAAATCGAGTTCGGCTACGTGCGCGCCGCTTTGCGCCGCTCGCCGAAGAGCCTTTGATAGCTCCAGTGTGCGTAAAGCGCGCGACGTAGTCCGCCTTCGCGCACTCCCCCATGTGGCGCATCCTTTCCGGAAACGCCTCGGCGCAGGCGAGCCGACGCGCGAGCGCGCGCGCCGATCCCGGCTCGAAGAGAAGCCCGTTGCGGCCAGGCTCGACCGCGCCCGACGAAGAGGCCTCCCGACCGCGCGCTCATTCCGGGGCCAAGCGCTTGCGCGTGCGGTATTCGATCTTCGGCGCCTTCTTCGGCGCCGGCGCGGCCGACTGGCGCGGCTGCTCTCGCTCCCGCAGCACGGCGACGCGGATCTCCTTGCGCACCGGCTTCTTTTCCGGCGCTGGCGGTTCGTCGTGCTGCTCTTCCTGCTCGCGCGCGCCGCGGCCGCGCAGGCGGCCAGAAGCGTAGAGGTAACCGGCCGCGGTTGCTGCGGCAGACATCTCTCATTTCTCCTTCACGATCATCCCGGCATCCATGCCGAGCGCTCTTCCAGAGCGGGAGTCGGTCGCGGTCTTCACCAAGCGTAGCTCCATTCCCATTTATCTGCGCACCTGCAAAATCCGCAGGCCCTCGGCGTACTCCTCGCGGTCGAGCTTGCCGTCCTTGTTGCGGTCGGCGCGCTCGAAGTTGGCCGAGAGCCCCGGCACCACGCCGGCTTCGGACTTGTCCACCACGCCGTCCTTGTTCCGGTCGGCGCGGTCGAAGTCGGGCGCGTCGGTGGAGGCCCCGGCGGCTGCCGAGGAAGCCTCTTTCTTCGCCGGCTCTTTCTGCACCTGCCCGGTGACCAGCGAAAGCGCGCTCATCAGCGCGACGAAGCAAGCTCCGAGGAAGAGCAGGAAAGCGCTCCGCCGCGGGCGAAGTCTCGGATTCATAGGAAGTGTCCCTGCACGCGTGTTGTGCCCACGCAGTGCAAGCCGCGTGCCAAAGCTACGGCACTCGACGGAACAACGGGTTAGCGTTCGCGCGCCGCCGCCCGTGCGTCGGGCAGCAAGGACCGCGCTGCGCTCGCTAGCGGTAAGCGCCTAGTTTTTAATGCGCTTTTCGGTGTCTGCGGCGCGCGACGTCGTCGCGACACTAGGCGTGTAACGATTTCTTCCGGAGTCGCGCGTCCAGCCGCGGGTAAACGCGCCTTGCGTTGCCTTCGAAAATCTTGCGCCGGTCCTGTTCGCTCAGCGCCTTCACCTGGTCGAAATAGCGCTTGGTGTCGTCGTAGTTGTGGCCGGTCTCGGGGTCGACACCCTTCACCGCGCCGAGCATCTCCGAAGCGAAAAGGATGTTGTCTACCGGGATTACCTTGAGCATCAACTCGATCCCGGGCAGGTGATACACACACGTGTCGAAGAACACGTTGCCGAGAAGATGGTCGTTTAAAAGCGGCTTCTTCATCTCCTGTGCGAGGCCGCGATACCTTCCCCAGTGGAACGGCACGGCGCCGCCGCCGTGCGGGATGACGAAGCGCAGCGTCGGGAAATCCTTGAACAGATCGCCCTGAATGAGCTGCATGAAGGCGGTGGTGTCGCCGTTGATGTAATGCGCTCCGGTGTAGTGGAACGCCGGGTTGCACGACGAGGTGACGTGGATCATCGCCGTCATGTCGAGCTCTGCGAGCTTCTCGTACAGCGGGTACCAGCACCGGTCGGTGAGCGGCGGATCGGTCCAGTAGCCGCCGGCGGGATCGGGATTGAGGTTCACGCCGACGAAACCGAGCTTCGCCAGCCGTTCGAGCTCTGGAATGCAGTTCTTCGGCGGCACGCCCGGGTGCTGCGGCAGCTGGCCCACGGGCGCGAAATTGTCCGGCAGCAGCGTGCAGATCCGCTGGATCAGATCGTTCGACATGCGCGACCACTCGATCCCGGTCGCTTCCGTGCCGACGTGGTGCGCCATGCCGGCCGCGCGCGGCGAAAAGATCGTCAGGTCGGAGCCGCGCTCCTTCTGCAGCTTCATTTGCGGTTGGACGCTGCGCACGAGCTCGTCGTCCGAAATATGGAGATCGGCGGGCGCGGGCTTGCGCATCGGATCGGCGAGGCCGGCGAGCTGCTTGTCGCGAAACGCGAGCAGCGCCGCCGGCTCGGTGGTGTAGTGGCCGTGGATGTCGATCACCATGGAAGCGAAATGCTAGCATTTCGCGTGCTCCGCATTTCCGACCTTCAGCGCATGAAGCGCGAGGGCCGCAAGATCGTGGGCGTTGTCGCCTGGGACAGCCGCATCGCCGAGATCGCCGACCGCGCCGGCGTCGACATCGTGTCGGTGGGCGACAGCGTCGGAGTGAACCTTTGGGGCCAGGCGCCCGAGGAGATCAGCCTCGAGGAGATGATGCTCGTGTGCAAGGCGGTGCGCCGCGGCGTGAAGCGCGCGCTCGTCAGCGTCGACCTTCCGGCGCGCGAGCAGAGCGTCGAGGCAGCGCTGCGCCTGCAGGAGTGCGGCGCCGAGATGGTAAAAATCCTCGGCTCAACCGATCTGGTGCGCGGCGTGGTGCGCGCGGGCGTCCCGGTGTTCGCCGAATTCCACGGCGGCAAGGACGACACCGCGATGCTCGTCGACCACGCGAAGCGCCTCGAGGACGCCGGCGCCTCGCTTCTCGACTTTCGCCACTCCGGCCCGCTCGCCGGCGAGGCGGTGGCGCGCGCGGTCACCATCCCGGTGATCGGCGGCCTCGGCGGCGGACCGTGGCTCGACGGTCGCATGCGCCTGGCGCTCGCCGCGATCGGCTATCTCGATTCACCGGTCGAGCAGTACGCGAACGTCGCCGCGATCGCGCACGATGCGCTGAGCGCCTACGCCGAGGACGTGCGCGCCGGGCGCCAGATCAAGGGCCAGCGTGGCTAACGCGCTCATCGACGGCATCGCCACCCGGTACGAGGTGCTCGGCGACGGACCGCCGCTTCTCATGTACGCGCCCGGCGGCTTCGACGCGACGATCGAGAAGTGGCGCGGCGCGGGCGTCTACGAGCGCATTCGGCTGCTCGAGCACCTGCCGCAGAAGTTCCGCTGCATCGCGTTCGACCGGCGCGAATGCGGCGAGTCGGGCGGGCGCGTCGAGCCGGTCGCCTGGCGCGACTATGCCGCGCACGGCAAGGCGCTTCTCGAGCACCTTGGCCTCGGCGCCGCGCACGTGATGGGCGGCTGCATGGGCTGCTCGTGCGCGCTCGCCTTCGCGGTCGCCTATCCAGCGGCGACGGGCAGCCTCGTCCTCTGGTGGCCGGTTGGCGGCGCGAAGTACCGCATCCGGGCGCACCAGCGCTTCTCCGAGCACCTCGCCTTCGTCGAGCGCCACGGGCTCGCCGAAGTGATCTCGGTGGCGGTGAAGGAAGGCAAACCGTTCAGCGCCGACCCGCGCGGCGGGCCTTGGGCGTCGGTGATCCGGCGCGACGGCGCGTTCGCCGCTGCCTATGTCAAGCTCGAGCCTGAGAAGTACAAGGCCATCGTGCGCGACATGCGCGACGGCCTTTTCGACCGCGATACCTCTCCCGGCGCGGCGCCTGAGGAGCTGCTTACCCTCGACGTCCCAGCCTACATCGTGCCCGGACGCGACGAGTCGCACGCGACTTCGGCCGCGCGCTACCTGGAGGAATGCTTGCCGAAATCGCAGTATTGGGACGCGCTCCCCGAGGACCAGACCGAGAAAGCCGCCGTGCCGCGCATCCTTCAGTTCCTCGCCGGCGTGCGGTGACGGTCGATCCAGTAGCCCCACGCCACGAGCAGCCAGATCGCCTGCGCGCTCCAGGCGACCGCGGCGACGCTCGGCGGCGGCGGGCCAAAGATGTTCGCCAAGTAAATGCAGACCAGGAAGACGATCAGACCGGCCAGCGACCAACGCCCGATCCTGTCGAGCGCTCGCGTGCTGCGCGCGTAGATCCACGCGCAGGCGGCGAAGAGCAGGCCTTCCACCGCGAGCGTCGCGATACGCGAATGCCACAGCCCGAGTCCAAAGCGCTCCGCTCCCGTGAGCGTGAGCGGAAGGTCCGGGCGATGGCTCACAAAGTCGAGCAGCCAGTGGCTCATCACCACGGGGAACAGAAACAAGGCTGCAAAAACACGCGGCTTGAGAATGAAATAGATCAATCCTAGCCCCGCACCGCAAAGCGCCATCCCGGCGAGGCCGTGCGAGTACGGGTAGCGGGTGAAGTCGAGCGGCGTAACCGCGGTAATGCCTGGGCGGATCGAAAATGCCTCGATGCCGGCGAGCACCAGCGTCGGCCAGACAAGGTCGGCGAGCTGCGCCGCTAGAAAGAGCGTGCCGAGCGAGACTTCAGGCGCCATGCGCTTCGCGGCGAGCCCGACCGCGAAGTGCCCTAGGAACACCTAAACCCAGGCGCGGTTGTCGACAGTGTTCTCGTAGGTGGCGCCGGTAAGAGTCATGTTCCACCTTACGGTCCAGTTGTAAGTGTCTTCCCAGCGCTCGCGCGTGTAGGGCTGCGGCGCGGCGTGCAGCAGGCGCCAGGTCTGCAGCTCTTCGGGCTCGAGCAGCCCGCCGGTCTCGCGCGCAAGGTAGTGCGCGTACTTCCGTGGGTTCCTCTCGATCGCTTCGACCGCGCGCGCCTGCGCGCTGAACATCTTCTTGAGCGTGGGCCCGTCGAGCTCGTCGCCCGCGGCCTCGGCGCGGGTGGAGTGCGACTCGATCAGGATGCGCAGACCCCACTTCTGCGCCACGCTGATCCAGGGCTCCATCAGGCTCGCCGCGGCGACCCGCCCGTCGCGCACGGCTTCCAGGCGCTTGAGCATCGAGCCGGTATTGGTGCGCTTGAGGTGCTTGGGCTCGAGGAATCCTTCCATCATCTTGAGCGTGGTGAAGTCGGAGCCGTTGTTCGGCGTCACTGCGATCGGCGTGTCCTTGAGCATCTCGGGCTCGTAGATCTTCGAATCGCGTGATACCACGATCGCGAACTTGGACATCGAGGCGCCGAGCGCCACGATCTTGCGCCCGCGCAGGTGCTGGCTTTCGGCCTCGACCGCGCGTTTCATGATGCCCCACTCGCACATGCGGTATTGGTCGATGCCGCCGTCGTTGTAGACCGAGTCCAGCGGCCGGTCGAACACCGAGTCGAACTTCACGAAGTGCGACGTCGTCGCCTGCGCCATGCCCGGCGTAGTGACGAACTCGAGCTCCAGCCCTTCATCCCTGAAGTAGCCCTCGTCGCGCGCGACCAGCACCGGCAGGTCGTGCACGGCGTTCATCACTGCGACCTGCGGCTTCGCTCTCGTTGCAACCGTCATAAAACCTTTCCTTTTCTAGAGCGGCTTGATCTGCACCTTGCGCCATCGGATGGCGCCGCCCGGAGCGCCCTTCGGCGGCAGCGTTCCATACTGCAAGGCGATCGGGCCGCTCGGAGACTCGACGTTGTCGATTTCAGCGGTCTTGGTGCCGTTCAGCACCACGGTCATCTTGGTGCCCTTGGCGGTGATCTCGTAGACATTCCATTGTCCGCCCGCCTTAACTGGCTTGAGCACCTTGCCGCGATGCACGATGCCGCCAGTCGCGTAGGTCTGGTCGGGGCGCTGGTCGTAGATGTTCGCTTCGTAGCAGGTCTTGTCCGTGAGGTTCTTCGGCTCCGAGCAGCGCATGTAGATGCCGCTATTCGCGTTGTGGTCGGCCCAGAACTCGGCCCTCAGCTCGAAATCCTTGTACGACGTCTTGGAAAGCAGGAACCCGCCCTTGCCCTTGTCGGCGACGATCGCGCCGCTTTCGGCGCGCCAGTTGGCGTCGCCGACGCGCTCGAAGTTGTCCAAGCCCTTTTCGCCGTCGATGAGTGTTGTCCAGCCGCTGCCTGGCACCCAGGCAGGAAGCGAAGAGCAGCCAATGGTGGCGAAGCTCATGGCAATAGCTGCGACCAGCGCTGTGCGTTTCATGTTCCTCCTCCCGATGTCGACCCCACAGTCTATTTCAAACGAAACCGGGCCGAAATGGCGCGGCAATCGCCACGGCGCGAAATGGCGCAATGCAACCAAACGGCCGCGACGACCAAGGCGAACTCAAAACGCGCTTGACCGGTCGAGCCGGGGCCGCGCATTCTTTGCGCGCCATGAGATACCTGCTCATCCTTTTGATTCCGCTGCTCGCGCACGCCCAGCCCAAAGCACCCGCGCTGCCGGACGGCCCGGGCAAGGAGCAGGTCGAGCAGCTCTGCAGCGGCTGCCACGGCCTCGCGCGCGTTATGAGCTCGGGCTACCCGCAGGCGTACTGGCACAGCGTGGTGCGCATGATGATCAACTTCGGCGTTCCGATCCCGCCCGACCAGGTCATCCCCGTCACCGACTACCTGGCGAAGAACTTGCCGGAAAAAGCGAAGCCCGACGCGAACATCGTCCCGGGGCCGACCAAGGTGGCGATCCGCGAATGGCAGGTGCCGATCCCCGGCTCTCGGCCGCACGACCCGCTCGCGACGCGCGACGGCGCGATCTGGTACACGGGGCAGATGACGAACCGGCTCGGGCGGGTGGACCCGAAGACCGGCCAGGTGAAGGAATATCCGCTCAAGTCGCCCGCCACCGGCCCGCACGGCCTCGTCGAGGACCGGGACGGCAACATCTTCTACACCGGCAACCATCAGGGGCTCATCGGCAGGCTCGACCCGCGCACGGGCGAAGTCACCGAGTACCGCATGCCCGACCCGAACGCGAAGGACCCGCACTCGCTCGCCTTTGCGCCCGACGGCCTACTCTATTTCACGCTGCAGCAGTCGAACATGATCGGCCGTCTCGATCCGAAAAGCGGGGAGATCAGGCTCGTCACCGCACCCACGCCGCGCTCGCGGCCCTACGGCATCATGGTCAACTCCAAGGGCGTGCCGCACGTCGTCCTTTTCGGCACGAACAAGATCGCGCGCGTCGACCCGAAGACACTTGAGATCAAGGAGTACGCGCTGCCCGATGCCGGCGCGCGCCCGCGGCGCATGGCCTACGGTGCCGATGACGGGATCTACTACACCGATTACCCCCGCGGCACGCTCGGGCGGCTCGATCCGCAGAGCGGCAAGGTCACCGAGTGGCCCTCGCCCGGCGGGCCAAAATCCGAGCCCTACGGCATCGTGTTCGCGAAAGGCGCGATCTGGTACAGCGAATCGGGCACGCGCCCGAACACCATCGTGCGCTTCGACCCGAAGAGCGAGACCTTTCAGACCTGGGCGATCCCCTCGGGTGGCTACATCGTGCGCAAGATGGACGTCACCCCCGACGGCAACCCGGTGATCGCCACCAGCACGGTGAACGGCGTCGGCCTGGTCGAAATCCGGTAGCCCCCGGGAGTGCATCCCCGCGATCAAGCCCTACGTCGACGGGCCGCGCGCTTAAAGCTCTCTCACCTGTACCTTGCGCCACTTGATCACGTCGCCGGGCTGCTTGCCGTGGTTGCCGAACTGCAGCGCGAACGGCCCCTGCGGGAACTTGCTGTCCTGCAGCTCGACGGTCTTCTGCCCGTTGAGGATCACGGTGATCGTCGAGCCCTTCGCGGTGATGTCGAAGGTGTTCCATTTGCCTTCGGCCTTGTAGACCGGCGGCACCGGGACCTTGGCGAAATTTACGATGCCCCCCGTGCTGTACTCCGGCCCGGGGCGCTGGTCGTAGATGTTGACCTCGTACGCGACGTCGGCGCCCACTTTCTTCGGGTTCTGGATGCGGATGAAGATGCCGCTGTTCGTATTGCGCTCGGCCCAGAACTCCGCGCGGATCTGGAAGTCCTTGTACGACTTCTTCGTCACCAGATAGCTGTTGTCCGTCGCCTTGTCGGCGACGATGGCGCCGCCCTCGGCGCGCCAGTTGCCGTCGCCGAGCCGGTCGAAGTTCTCCAGCCCCTTTTCGCCGTCGACGAGTGTGGTCCAGCCGCTACCCGGCATCCACGCGGGCATTGAGGGCATCTCCGAACAGCCAAGAATACTGACACCGAACAGCAGAGCAACGACCAGCGTGCGACATTTCATGGCTTCCCCTCCTTTGCGGCCAAGTCTACGCCTCTAACAGCAGCCGCAGTCCACTCCCGGCGTCACCGCGAGCGCATCGCGATACCAGGCGGGCGGCAAGTCCTCCTCGGTCACGTCCTCGAGCGGCTTGAACACCTTGAAGTGGTAGTGCTTTCGTTCCGCGGTCCAGAACGCGACCACGGTGTGCAGCGGCGGGAAGCCCGGGACTGCGCTTTCAAGCTCAGCTACAAAAACAGTCACGTCGCCAAAGCGGCCGCGCGTCCAGGCTTTTACTTTGCTCGCAGCGTTTGCTCGTTCCATTAAACTGAACCAATTATGAGCGAGAAAGTCCTCGCGGCCGTGCGCACCGGGCCGAGCCGCACCGAGTTCCGCGAGTTCCCGATGCCCGAGATCGCCTCCGAAGCCGCGCTCATGAAGATGGAGGTGGCCGGGATCTGCGGCACCGACGTCAAGCTCTACAAGACCCCGCCGACCAAGGCCCCGGTGATCATGGGGCACGAGAACATCGGCGTGATCGCCGAAGCCGGGCGCGAGTTCAAGCGGCGCAAGGGCTTCAAGGAAGGCGACCTCGTGTTCGTCGAGCACTACGTGATGTGCGGCAAGTGCGAGTGGTGTCACGCCGGCGAGTATCGCCATTGCGAGAACACCGACTGGCGCGCGAATCCCGACGGCATCCGCTACGGCTATACCTCGGCCGAGCGCGCGCCGCACCTCTGGGGCGGATTCGCGCAGTACGTTTACCTGCCGTGGAACGCGGTCATCCACCGCGTGCCTCAGGGCGTGACGCCCGAGCTCGCCGGCCTGGTCACGCCGATGGCGAACGGCGTCGAATGGTCGCTTTTCGACGGCGGCGTGGGCTACGACTCGACCGTGCTGATCCAGGGTCCAGGACAGCAGGGCCTGTCGCAGACCGTGATCTGCAAGCAGGCCGGGGCAGCGCTCATCATCGTGACCGGCACATCCAAGGACTCCGCGAGACTAAGCGTCGCGAAGGCGCTCGGCGCCGATCACGTGATCGACGTGAACCAGGAAGACCCGCTCGCGCGCATCAAGGAGATCACCGGCGGCAGGGGCGTCGACGTCGTCCTCGACTGCACTGCCGGCGCCGGGACTATTCCAATACTTCTGGGAATAGAAGCTCTGAAGCGCAAGGCCGGCACGATCGTCGTGCAGGGCGAGCTCAAGGAATTCCCCAACTTCCCGCTCGAGCGCATGACCACCAAGGCGATCACTCTCAAGAGCGCGCGCGGCCACAGCTACAAGGCGTGCGAGCTCGCGCTCGCGCAGCTTGCCTCGAAACGTTTTCCGCTCGAGAAAGTGACCACCCATCGCTTCCCGCTCAAGGACGTGGACCTCGCCATAAAATCGGTCGGCGGACACGGCGTTCCCGACGTGATCCACGCCTCGCTCATGCCCTGGCTCTAGCAGAGATGAACGACTACCACTTCAAGCCCGTCAGGCTGGGGCTAGCTGTGATGGTCCAATAGGTTGTTTCTGTTCATTCGGACTGAGTTTGAGAGACTGGAAGGTGCGAACCACACCAATCTCTCAGGGAGCTCAGCCGAATGAACATTCACCAGAATGCCCGACTCACGTTCGCGCGTCGACTCGAAATGGTTCTCGACATGGTTGTTAAGGGTTTTACCCCGTGCTCGGCGGCCGCCGAGCACGGGGTATCGGAACCCAGCACCCGTAAGTGGTTGGGCCGCTACCTTGCCGAGGGTGAGGCTGGGTTGCGCGATCGCTCCTCGCGTCCGAAGCGCAGTCCCAAGAGCATCAAGCCCGAGAAGGCCTTGGCGATCGTCGAGCTGCGCCGCCGGCGCCTGACCCAGGCGCGCATCGCCAGCGCGATCGGCGTGTGCAAGAGCACCGTCGGACGGGTGCTGCGCCGGGCCGGCCTGTCGCGGCTGCGCGACCTGGAGCCCTCCGAGCCGGCCCTGCGCTACGAGCATGAGCATCCTGGGGACCTAATCCATATCGACACGAAGAAGCTCGCGCGCATCGAGCGCATGAGCCACCGCGTCACCGGCAACCGCCGCCACACGGTCGACGGGGCCGGCTGGGAGTTCTTGTTCGTCGCCGTCGACGACCACGCGCGCATCGGCTTTACCGACATGTATCCCGATGAAGGCAAGGCCAGCGCCGCTCAATTCCTCCAGAACACCGTCGGCTACTTTCGCTCCCTGAGCGTGCATCCCAAGCGCGTGCTCACCGACAACGGCCCGGCATTTCGCTCCAAGCCCTTTGCGCAAGCCTGCCGCGACCTCGGCCTCAAGCACAGCTTCACCAAGCCCTATAGACCGCAGACCAACGGCAAGGCCGAGCGCTTCATCCAGTCGGCTCTTCGTGAATGGGCTTATGGCATTGCCTACAATCACTCCTCGGAACGCACCGTCATGCTCGAGCGCTGGATCCATCACTACAACTGGCATCGGCCTCATCAAGGCATCAAAGGCTTAACACCGGTCAGTCGCCTGGCTCGGTCCCGTAACAACCTCTTGACGCTTCACAGCTAGTCCTCCAGGCCGTACACGGCCCTGACCTCGAACGAGAATTCCTTGCCGCGGAGCGCCGGCGGCACCGGCACCGAACGCGCCGCCTGCGCGAACATCTCGAGCGCCTGGCGGTCGAGCACCTCGTAGCCCGAGCTCCCCTTGAGCGTCACGCTCGGGCGGCCGTTAGCGGCGATGGCAAC